>CAZCMU010000186.1:0-6119 GCA_964499725.1 uncultured Opitutales bacterium | reverse complement strand
GTCCGGAGCGGCCCATCCCTGCAGGGCGGGTATCCCGACGGCTGGCAGGCATTGTCGCTATGTTATTGCTTGGCCTCGGAACGGGTTTGTCAATTATTCTGGGATTTTTGCAGATTTCAGAAAACTGTTTATTTTATTTGCTGCCGCTAATTCTGCTTTACACCTATACTCATAAGCCATTTCCTCTCATTGGAGGTATTGTTATGGGTTTGTGCAGAATGGCCTTGGGTTTTTTTGTTGGACCGGACATCATTTCGGGTGGCCAGCCATGGATAAACTTTGAGGTGGTATTTGTTCTTTGGCTACTGACATTATTTTTCTACATTTGCTCAATTTCTTGGATTGCCATTGGGGAATCGGTCACATGGCGGCGGAAGGTGGTTATTGGGATGTTGGCGGCCCTCCCTCTGCTTGACGCAGTTTTTTTAATTATTGCTGGAAAGGTTCGCATGATCTTTGTGCCCCTCGGCTGTTTCGGCCTCGCTTGGTATTTGCGCCGCATTGCTTCGCCGACTTAATTACTACCTCTTTTGATTTGCCTGCGGTGCGCAGGTGGCGTTGTTTAAGTTTTCCCCATGCCCGTCTTTCGCCACGTCATCCGCCCGGAGTTTGCACACAGGGTGATTTTCACCCGCGCCGCGCTGAACAAAGACAATCCGATATTAGCCAAAACTTTTGCCGCGGAAGGGGGAAAGCCGGCCCATGTGCTGGTGGTAGTGGATAAGAACCTTTTGCGAGTGCGGCCAAAATTGTCGGCGGAAATAAAAACCTATTTTGCCGAGCACTCAAAAAGGGCTCAGCTCGTAGCCGCTCCCATCCTTGTTCCCGGCGGTGAAGCCTGCAAAAACGACTGGAAGCTCGTCGAAAAATTGTGGACCGCCATCGAGCGTCATGGACTTTCCCGCCAGTCCTATATTCTTGTCATCGGCGGCGGGGCCGTGCTGGATCTCGCGGGCTTTGCGGCGGCGACGGCCCATCGGGGCATTCGCCTCGTGCGCCTGCCGACGACCAGCCTCAGCCAGGCCGATGGCGGCGTCGGCGTAAAAAACGGGGTGAATTATTTCGGCAAGAAAAACTGGGTTGGCGCTTTCGCCGTGCCTGCGGCGGTGATCAATGATTTGGATTTCCTCAAATCACTGCCAAAAAACGCCGCGCGGGGCGGGGTGGTGGAGGCGTTCAAGGTCGGCCTCATCCGCGATGCGCGTCTGGCTAAATTGATTGAGATAAATGCCTCGCGCCTTGCCCGATGTGAAGAGCCCATCTTTGAAAAAGTAATCATCGCCAGCGCGCGCTTGCATCTGCGCCACATCGCCACTGGCGGCGACCCGTTTGAATTCGGCGCGGCCCGCCCGCTTGATTTCGGCCACTGGGTCGCGCACAAGTTGGAGCAAATGTCCAATTTCCGCCTTTCGCATGGTGACGCCGTGGCGGTTGGCCTGGCGCTGGATGCACGTTATTCCGCCGCGTGTGGTTGGCTGAAGCCTGCAGACGCCGCCCGGGTTGCCCAGGTTTTGACAAAACTCGGTTGCGACACCGGACATGGCCAAGTCAACCCGTTGGTGCGCCGCTTATTGAATAAGCGCGATGCACGCGGTCAATTCGCCGTACTGGACGGGCTGGAGGAATTCCGCCAGCATCTCGGCGGGGCGCTCACACTTACGCTGCTTCGCGCTTGGGGTCGAGGGGAAGAAACGAACGATATTGACTTGGCTCTTATGCGCCGGGTGATCGCCGAAACTATGGACTGAATCATTTCGCGTTGTCGGGCGAGGCCAACTGACCCATGAACAAAATGCTGCCGTTCTCCCGGTCGCGGATGAGGAATAAAAACGGATGGTCGGCGCGAAAGACCGGCGTGGGGCCAGCCACGGCCATGGCGGTGGTCATCACGACGCCCGTGGCGGCCGCTGCCTCGGTGCCTTCCTCGTTCACTTCTACAAACGCCTGATGGACGACCGCGCTGATACTCAGATAGGATGGACTGGTCATGCCGGAAAAATCGGCGTGCTCAGCATCAAATGCATCGGTCATGCCCAGGGCTTGCAGGGGCGGTGCCAGCCCATAGCGGGCATTGAGTTTGAATTTGGGCAAATACGCTTCAACCGTGGGAGTTTCGTGGACCCGGCTCATCCACGATGCAAACTGGTCAGCACTGAGATTTTTTTCCAAATCTGTCAGGCCAATGGGCGACTTGGGCAACAATGCCACAAATTCCAGCGAACGGCCTTGATAGGGCAGCGCGAGGATTTGCAGCGGCACCGGGCCATCCGTTATTTCCGCGTAGGTTGCAGAGGAATGCTCAAAGCTATTGTACATTAAAGGCGTGGAAACGGTCTTACCATCAAGCAGATGAAACGGCGCTGGCACCGTCTGCTTCGCATCGAATTTTTCCGCCCAGTTGCTCTTGAAATAAATCGCATTGACGAGGACGAGGCGCGTGTCCGGCGTGATCTGCCCCGATTGCAGCAGATTTTGGATGCGATGGTTGGTCTTGTCTTCGACCCAAGAGTTAATGCGTTGCCGGGTGGTTTCTGCCTGGGTGCGATAATCCACGGGGAAGATGTCAGAGGCGAAACTCTCCTTCACCAATTTAATATATTCCGGCCGCAGGGGAATTTCGGGGTTTTGCTCCGGCCAGAGGGAATTGGCCAACGCCAGTTGCACCCCGGCCTTCTTCTCCACGTCATTCAGCGATTGTTGCAGCGCACCGAAGGCTGCGGTGACTTGGGCCGCGGACAGGGTGTCAATGTGCAGCACCCGGGCCATTTGCGCGGCCGTGTTGCCGCGCGCGCCGGCCCAAGTCATGCCCAGTGCGGTTGACACGCTGCACGGCGAAAAAAAGACGTTTTGATCTGCGGCTGGCGCAATTTTGCGGTAGAGATCAAAGGCAAAAGCATTATTGGCCTGCACCAGCGGTGCAGCGGCACCCGCTACCGGTTCAGCCGCTGGCTGGCCTTTGGTCGGGCCGATTAGCACGCCAATTAAAATTAGCCAGAAGGTCAAACGGACATACGACAACAAGGATTTTTTTTTCATGAGAAAAGCGGGTGCGGCCAATTTAAACGTTCTCTGCAGCGATTTAGACCGGCCATTCGCCATTCTTCCCTGGATTAACTTGCATCCGGCCGCCGGCTTTTGGTCGCGCCCTGGAGGTAAAGATCAAGTTCTGCCAGCAAGTGTTCGCGGTCCGGGACAAAAATGAAGCGGTCGCTGCCCAGCGCGCGTTCGGCGTCATAGATTAACTCCAGCGGCGGTCGTCGTGTTTGCAGCAGTTTGGTGAGGTTCTCGTTCATGTGCTCGGAATTGCCCAGTTGCAAATCAGTAAGAATGAGCTGGGCCAGGGCCGCTTGATTATGGGGGTCTAGGTGGTAGGCGGCCTGGAACAGGGTTTGGGCTTGTTCAGTCGCGCCGTGGGTCAAAAACCGGTTGGCGACGGCAATGAGCGTGTCGGGCCGCGTGTTGTCCGATTTGATCAGTTTGGTCAGATACAGGTCGGTTTCTTGTGGCTGGCCCAGGCCATAGTCGGCCAGGGCGCGCAGGCTGTCGAATTGAATGCGGTTGGGCTCCAGCCAGTGCGGTTTTTCATCGTCGAGATTATCGAGGAATTTTAGCGCACTCTGATAATCATTTTTGGCGAGGTAGGCTTGGGCAATGACCAGGGCGTAGGAGGCAACGTCGAAGGTCGGCTGCTGCCCGGCTTTGATCTGGGCGGCAGATTCATCCTGGGCAATTTGATACAGGCGGAGCGCCAGATTGGCATCGCCCTGGTCCATGGCGAAATTATCCAAAACCGTCATGGCGGAATGGTCGCTGTGAAATTGAGCGATCAGCGTGTCAACTTTGCTGGCGACGGAGGGGTCTCCCGTTTTCATCAAGATATAGAGCATTTCAATGCGCGGCATCGCATTCGACGGGTTGTTTAGCTCGCGCTGCAGGATGTATTCACGGGACTTGTCCATGTCCCCCAAGTCGCGGTAATAGCGTGAAAGCAGGCCGAAAACGTAATCATTATGGCCAAAACGTTCCTGGGCCTTTTCCAGGTACGCGACGGCATCGCGCAGCCGACCACGCTCCCAGAGCAACCGGCTCGTCAGCATGGTACCGTCGAGAGTTTGGTCGAGATGGAAATTGTCGATGACGGTTTCGGCATCATCAAAACGGCCTTGGTCAATATAGACTTGAGCGAGGTTGAGCGCGAAGAGCACCCGCACATCGGCGCGACACTTGCCGGCGTCCGGGCCGTCGAGGTACTTATGGCAAATCTCGATCATTTTGTCCGGGAAATGACCCTGTTGCAGCCGCAGCAGGTAATTGTTGACGTAATCGCGGTTGGTTCCGATCGCAAAGGGCAGGCCTTCTTCCAGGACGACCAGCGACCGCGCCAGGTCATTGCGAAAATAGACGTAATCAAAATCCGCCAGCATTTCGCGGCCATGCAGACTATCCGGTGCTTTCATCACCCCGAGGCGAAAGGCGTTGAAGGCTTGCTCGATGCGCTTGTTTTCCAAATGCAAATCACCCATGCGCAAATAATATTCGCCCAGTTTGTGCTCGTGGGCTTGATAGCGGGACGGCACCCATAAAAAGAGCATGTCGGAAAATTGCTCATCCTGAAACCCGCGGCCAAGCTTGAACCAAAAATACAGGCCCAGCGCGGCCGTCATCCAAAAGGCCAAAACGGCGACCAGGACAATTCCGACCAGCCGCGACCACCGTAAGCGCAAACGCTTCTTGCCATTGGGCTGGCGATGAATTGCCGCCAGCCCATGCCAGATGGGGGTCACGGTCTCGGTTGGGCGGGATGCAGGTAAAGTTTCTTTCGCCATGGCTGCGGCTTAAAATCGATATCTAAAATGGAATAAGACCTGGGATTGCCCGGAATTTGTTCCCGCCTCCAGAAGCAAGAAGGCATACTACTGGCGAGGATGGCCGACTGGAGAGTGTTTGGCAATCATCGATGTGTTTTTCATGCCGACCATGGAGAGCCCCATATAAGCTTTGTTTTACAACTTCATTATGGCGGGTGATGAAGCGGGCGATTTATTTCATAAATCGTTATCATATAATGTTTTACTAAAATAAATATTTTGTTTTTGTCCAAACCAACGCAAATTGTTGCCAAAAACTGCCGCTTAAATTGCAGCCCATAAATATGGGTGACTTTTCCTGCTGCATCTGCTGCCCGTTAATTAGACGATGGGGGAAAAACCTTAAGCTCAGTGTAATCCACGGGCATTTCAAACCTCACCTTTTTGTGGTTATTTTTCAGAAAAAAAACAGCTTGTCAGGCCAAGAAAAAGATAGTTGACGAAGGATAGCGATTCCTATTCCTTTGCACCATTCCCCAATTCCTTCATTCCTTACCTGAAAACCACATGAAACTCTTGTCAAAATCCGTGCTCACAGCGGCTGCCCTGATGGCGGTCATTGGCCAATCCTCCATTTTGTCGGCCATCCCTTTGCCCGAGCCGCTGAATGATTATGGAGTGGATCTTACTTTATCCGGTGGCATCAACGAGACTTACAATTCCAACGTCCTTTCTTCGCCCGGTGGTCCGACCAAGTTTGATGACTTCATTACCACATTCACCCCGGGTTTGAGTCTGGAATGGGGCAAGAATGCCCTGACCGATGTGACTTTCAACTACACGGAAACTTTTACGCGCTACGACCGGCGCCCAACGCTCAATGATGAGCTCTCCAATATTGCGCTGAACATCAACCGTCAACAGGGCGCGTTTAGCTTGTCGGGAACTTTTAGTTTTGTGCAAAACGCGACTAATTCCCCCAGTGCTATTGGAGGTCCATCCAATCCTTCCGGCATTATTCGCTCGGATGTGCTTACCATGGGTGGCTCGGGTCACTACAATATGTCTGAAAAATTCAATTTCGACGCGGGTTTTACTTGGGCCCGTACTTCCTACCTCTATGCCATTGGCAGTGCCTACCAGAATAGCGACAGCTACACGCTGCCCTTCGCGGTCACTTATGTGTACACCCCGGAACTCAGTTTTGGCTTGGGTTACACCTATAATCAAACTGACCAAAAAAATTCCTACAATCCCTATACGGTTGGGCGTGAGCGCGACAGCAACACCTTTAGATTTAACACCACGATC
>CAZCMU010000185.1:4618-6189 GCA_964499725.1 uncultured Opitutales bacterium | reverse complement strand
AACCCATCCAACCTACCCAACGCAGCCAACCGAGTCCTCCCGCTTTCCGGCCAGTTGGGGTATGCTTGAGGAAAGTATCCAGAGTCAGGGATCAAAGCAGCTTGGGGAACGACTCAACGGCCTAGATCTTCGACCCTCAGCTCCTCTGCTTCTTTAATCCTTTGCGCCATTTTCAAAACGCCAACCTTGATCCACCTTGATTCGCTCAAGCCTAATCAAACCCAATCAAACCTAATCCGACCTCAAATTTTTAAGAGAGGTTGATCAAACCTTGATTTCAGCATGACGAGGTGACGCGGAAAGCACGAAGTACCTCCCCATGACTATGGCGATCCCGACGCAGCCTGAGGCGGTTGCCGAAGTAATTGCGGAGTGGGCCCCCTGACTATGGCGGAAAAAACCAAGAACCAAGAACCAAGAACGATGAACCAACCACTAAAGCACTTTACATTGTCCTACTTCGCCGCCGTAAATGTCTCGGTGTTGTTCCACGTCAGCTCGTGTTGGTCGGTCGCTTCGGGCTTCGTGCGGCTGATGATTTCCCGGGCGCGCGCGGTTTCCTCCGCCGTGCCGTGGGCAATCAGGACAAACTTGCCGGTCTTCAGCGCCGTCTCATATTGCAAAATGCTGTTTTTGGGAATGCCGATGCTGGCCAGGCCGCCGCCGAGGGCGCTCACGCCGCCAACCACGACCGCGCTTTCGAGCGCGCCGACAATCCAGGCCGCCAGCGGGCCGCCCACGAGCAACGGCCCGATACCTGGAACGAGAAAGAACGCGGAGCCGAACATCAGGCCCCAGATGCCGCCCCAGAACGCGCCCATTTTGCCCCAATACTTCATGCGGTCGCCGGCGTTGTAGTAACCGATGACCTGTTCGTCCGTATGATAGTCGCGTCCGACAATCGAGAGTTGCTTCATGTCAAAACCGGATGTTTGCAGCTCTTTGACGGCCGCCTCGGCTTCGGCGTGGCACGCATAGGTTGCCACGACGGCATTGTTTTGGGTTGTCATAATTTTTTTGTTTTTGAGTTAAATGAAAAATGCCCTGTATCGCCGGCCACGCTTTGCCCGCCCGGCTTGTCTGGGGTTGTTCATCCGGGTGAAGATTTAAGCATGACGGAAGAAAAAGTCCTTGAGGCACTCCTATCTTCCGCCCGATTCCGAATAAGACGGTGGTAGCCGGCTGTCCGCGCGCAAGGCAAATTCATCGGTCAGCACATAGATCGTCATGGCGGTAAAAATCAAAATCGCGGCCACCCAGAAGCGCCAGTCATGATGCGCCCGCTTCCAGTAAGGGCCATGGTTGGGTTGGGTACTGTCACTATTCGCACCGCCGTGGGCATGGTTGGCTGGTTCGGTTTCATTCATGGATTTTTGCTCTTCTAATGCTGCCCGGTTGGTCACGGCTTGGCCCGGTGGCTTGCGCCACAATCATCGCCGGGTGCGGCCCGGCTAGTTCTTGGTGCGCAACCCGCCGAAACAAAAGATGATCAGGCAGACCACCAGGATCAGGCCAATCCCGCTGCCGCCATAGACGGGTCCGCCGATGTAAAAACCGCCGCCGCCGAACAA
>CAZCMU010000185.1:0-4518 GCA_964499725.1 uncultured Opitutales bacterium | reverse complement strand
TCGGCATCCTCGTCGTCACCGGAAGGCACCGGTATATGGTGCCCGGTGGAGACGGGCGCCGGCCCCCAGCCTTCGGATGCAGCCGCCGATTCAGGCGCGGATTCTTCCGGCTCCGAGTTCGATTCGCCCATTAATTCGCGTTTGGCCTGGTCCCACTCGGCTTTCGACACCTCGTGGGCGGAACGGCCCATCATGACCGCCAGGGCCACGGCGCGCTCTCGCACCATCTTGCGGGTCACGGTGGAAAGGCCGTCGGAATTTTCGTTTAAGTTATATTGATCGAGTTGATTTTTATTCATGGCAAATAAATCCCTCCGATGGGGAAAGGTGGTGAATCAGGCAGAGACATTATCAAGATATCAACCGCCCGCGACCAATCGCGCGCGCGGCGGCGGGGAAGAGAGAATTACGCGGCCTTGTGGGCAAAGCTCGCAAGGTCGTCGGCTTCGAGCCAGTCAAACGTGGTGGCGGTGGCCGGGTTCAGTCCGAGCTTGGTGCACTGTTCCGCGAAGTAGGCGCGCTTTTCCGGATTTTTCATCATGCTGCCAGCTTCCACTTCATCCGACCAGGTTTTGATTTCCGCCGGTGTTTTTGCGGTGCCATTGGCCAGCAGCCAGGCGCCGACGTCCTCGTAATTTTCCGAGTTTTGCACGGCGGCCTTGAATTGCGCGCCGTTGATGCCCTTGAAGGTGAAAAGCACATTGTCGAGCGGGCAATCGTAATGGTATTCGCCCAGGGTTCCGGCGACGCTGGCACGGCATTTGTCAATGGTGCGTTTGGCGATGACGAATCCGGCGAGGCGGGCGCGGGGGCTGTGCGGGGCTTGCCGGCTGAGATCACGGGCGATAATGGTGGTTTGCATATTGTTTTGGTTGGTTGAGTGGTGAAGGCTGGTGTTTTCCAGGAATTATTTTTGGGCTTTGCCAGGCAGGTCGCGATTCCAAGTGAAATTGCCTTCCGTGACCAATTGGGCCTCGGCCTCCTGCCAGTTTTGGACATCGTGCCCGGGCTGTGAGCCCTGATGCTCATAAATTTGGTAGGCTCTTTTCGCGATTTCGCCGGTAGAAGGCCCATACGCAATGCCTTTTTGCTTGGGTTCCGCACCGGCCGTCGGTCGTGGAGTATTAACCGGGTGTTGGTTCTGGTCGTGGTGATATTGATGGGAGTGCTTCATAAGGTAAAAACGGACTTGGCGAGGGCGAACCGGTGGCGACTGGTTATCGGTCCATTATTTTTGGTTGGGGTAGCCATGCGTGCGGGTGAGGTTGCGCTCCTTGAGTATTTCCGCCTCGGCGTCCAGCCAGTGTTCGACATGGCGTCCATGAGGGAACCCTTCGTTCACATAACTGAGGTAGGCCCGCGCGGCCACTTCGTCCGCGTAGGGTGGAAAATCCGTTTTGTTGTGGTTTAATTCCCCGGCAGGCACGGAACGGGCCGCACCCGCCGGTTTTTGGTTTTGATCCTGATAAAAGCTTTTGGGCATGGGGCGAGCATAGTTTATCCGGGAGTGCAATTGCTATGGGTTGTTCACCCCGTCGGACTGACATGGTTTTTCAGGTAGGGAAACGCCCCATAGAAAAAGAGGCACCAGTTGCATTATAATCCCAAACCCGCACGGACGAAAATCCGGCTTGCGTCCCGATCATCATCCAATCGTCAAAAACATGAACAAGGTCACTGTGGGGAATCTGCGCGGGGGCACGGTCTCCGCCGATAAGGTGGACGCCAATCTTCACGCTTGGGCTCATCGGATGATCATCGCGGGGGGGCGTTATTGCGAGGAGTGCAGCCGCGAGAAGTCCGGCCCGTCGTCCTCCATTGTCATTGTTTACAACGATATCCATGCCGTTTTGCGAGCAGCGGAGGCGGTGGAGCGCCTGGGGCGCAAATTTGACGACCAAGCGCGGCCGCGGCTCCTGCCGGTGCCGGTTGACCATTTGCATGACCCCAGCCTGTTTGACCGCCTGTTGTCGGACGCCCATGCGGCCGACCTGATCATTGTTTCCTACAACGGCGCGGGCGACTTCCCCGCGCCGCTCAAAAAATGGATTGAAGACTGCCTCTTGCAGCAGCGCGAAGGCCACGCCGCCGTCGTCGCCCTGCTGGGCTCCGATGAGCAATTGGACCCGCCGGACTCGCCCCGTTATCAATTTTTTAAAAATGCCGCCTGGGCGGCGGGGCTGGCCTTCATTCCCCCGTTGTCGGAGGCCGGGGACGCGGTCCCCGAGCCAATCGTCCAAGCCAAAAAAATATTATCATGAAAAAACGCCTCATGGCCGCGGGCCTCTCGCTCGTTTTTATTGCCGCCATTGCCATGCCCGAAGCCGGGAACGCCGCCGCACCCGCCAGCGCCACCGACCTCGCCCTGGGCCGGGAGCAGGTGGAAAAGTTGTGGGCTGATTTTGCCAAGCCCGACCTGGCGGCGCTCGACCAGTTCGTCGCGCCGGGCTTCCAAAGTCTGCACGAGGATGGCGCGCGCGACTGGCCGCAGGAGCGGCAGCTCGTAGCCGAGCTTAAACTTACGCCATACGTGCTTTCCGACTACAAAGTCACGCGCGCAGGGGACGTGTTGCTGGTGACGTATCAGTGCCAGGTTGGCGAGACCATCACGGACGCGCACCTGGCCAAAATCGCGACGCCGCGCCTGGATGTTTTCCAGCAAACGAACGGGGAGTGGAAATTGCTGACGCATGTGAATGTGCGCAAGGCGACGCCGTCTGCAACGGCCAACCCATCCATGATTGCGGATGCGCAGGAATGAGCGGGCCGGAAGCAGGACGAAGCTGACGGGGAATTATTTTTTGGCCGGCGCGGACTGGTTCTTTTTCAGAACGGCGTTATGTTCCGCGAACAATTGTGATTCGGCCTCGAGCCAATGGTCGAGGTCGAAGCCGTGGTGGCCGCCCTGGTTTAAAAAGATATAATAGGCGCGGAGGGCCACGTCGGGCCGGGCGGGATTGAAATGCACCGGGGCAGGGGGTTCCGCCATTTTCACCACGGGAGCCGGGCGGCGGGCCGGGGCGATGTTGGGTAGATGCAGATAGTGCTGGAGGCGGTTGTACATCGGGTGAAGTCCATCGAACAGCAGTTCTTCGGCCATGGTTGGGCCGGGGTGCGCGCTTGGGGTCACCTGCCACGGGGAGCCCGCAGGGCGAAGTCATGGCAGCTGAAGCGGGCTGCGTTACTGATTGCCCGGCTGGGCGCGGGCTTTGCGCAGGGCGGCGTTGTGCTCGGCGAACAATTGCAATTCGGCCTCGAGCCAGTGGTCGAGGTCAAAGCCGTTATGGCCGCCCTGGTTTAAAAAGATGTAGTAGGCGCGTTTTTCGACCTCTTCCCGAGGCGGTACATAGCCGCGGTCCATGGGGTTGGTTTCCCCCGGCGGCGGTGTATCTGCCCAGGGCTGGCTGGAGTCGGAGTTGGGTGGGTATGGCTGAGGATCCATGCGAGGAGTTTATAGTGGTGGCGGTTGGGCGGCAAGAGTAGTCGGGGAGGGACAAAGGGACTAGTGAGCGGAGGATCAGAGGATCAAAGGAGCAGAGGAGCAAAGTGAGAAAGTGAGTTCGAGCGAGTTAAGGGAGCGGAGAGGAATTTTTTTGGCTTAATTCAGCTTAATTGAGATTAATCCGGTTTAACGGGCAGGGGGGAGTCAAGTTTCGGGTTTCGAGTTTGGAGTTTTGGAATCAAACCCAATCAAGGTGCTCAACCCACCCTAAAAATTTGAGATCGGATTAGGTCTTAGTGGGATTGATTGGGATTGAGAGGATCAAGGTGGATAAAGTCTGAGTTTGGGGTGGGTTTAGCGGAGCAACAGGGTCAAAGTAAGTGGTCAGGAACGAGTGTGGAGAATTAGACATAATTGATTTTAAAGGGATGCAGGCCTTTAAAAGCCTTTAATCTCCTTTAATGGAGGATTTTTCGTGGTTGGTTATGGGCGCAGAGTTTTGGGGCCAGGGTAGCACAGGTTGCAAAAACGGGAAAGGGCTGGGTTGGATGGGTTGGGAAGGTTGGTTGGGTTTGGATGGTTGGGAAGGACAAGGAGCAAAGGATTAGAGGATCAAAGGAGCAGAGGGCGTGCGGAATCCGCGAATAACACGAATGATTTCTCGCGCCAGGACGGCAACGCGCAAAGGAGGAGGAAAACGCTCAACGTCGAACGTTGAATGCTGAATGTCCGAGGCTTAGGCAAGACGCCAGAAATCAATGAAACATTAGGGTTTGAATGTGGTTTATTTTCCAAGATAATATCATTGAAAGTGTTGGAGCAGTTGATGGCCTGCGAGTGAGCCATTTTTATATTTTTCCCCATGGCCCGATGAAAACCCCGCGAAAGTTGCTGTTTTTGGGACTGATTTTGGTTTTGGCCGGGGTATGGGCGGGGAAATTTTTCGAAAAGGAAAGCGCCCAGCCAGCGACCGCAGCCAGGGTGGCGACGCCCGCCAGTACATTGGCCAAGACCATAGATATTAAATCCGCCATGGCCGTCGCCGCGCCCAAAGTTGCTCCAGTTACACCCAAGGA
>CAZCMU010000184.1:0-6226 GCA_964499725.1 uncultured Opitutales bacterium | reverse complement strand
TCCTTTCGGGGCGAAGCTTGTTCTAATTCCCCTCCCCCGCCCTATGAAGACCCACCCCGCCCTCCCTGCTTTGATTCTCTCGCTGGCCCTTGCCGCTTCCGCCAGCGCGCAACTTTCGCCCGCGGCCATCACCACCGCCGTCCCGGCCACACCGGCCAGCCCGGCCTTTGCGCGCCTCATTTTCCCGCTCGACGCCGCCTGGTCGTTCACGCGCACCGATGTGACGCCCGCCGCCAGCCCGATTCTCGTCAACCTGCCGCACGACTGGACCATCGCCGGGCCGTTTGCGGCCGACGCCCCGGCCAAGCGCGGCGGCGCGTACCTGCCGACCGGCATCGCCCAGTACCGCAAATTTTTCATCCTGCCCGCCACCGACGCCGGCAAGCACATCGAAATCCAGTTCGACGGCATCACCGCGAACGGCGAAGTCTTCATCAACGGCCACTCCGTCGGCAAGCGCCCCTATCCCTACACGAGTGTCCATTATGATCTGACACCCTACGTCACCTTCGGCGACGGCAAGCCCAACGTCCTCGACGTGAACACGGACAATTCCCTCCAGCCCGTGTCGCGCTACTACACGGGCTCGGGCATCGAGCGCCATGTGCGCCTCGTCGTGTCGAATCCCGTCCATGTGGAGACCAGTGGCCTCTACGTCACCACGCCGAGCGTCACGCCGGCTTCGGCCACGGTGCATTTTCAAACCACCGTCACCAACACTTCCAAGACCGACGGCTCGTTTCTGGTCGAAGCCATGGTGCATGGCGCCGACGGCAAGATGTTGGGCGCCGCGGTGAAGAGCGCGCCGCAGACCATCGCCGCCGGGCAAAGCGCCACCTTCGAGCAGGACCTCACCGTCGCCAATCCGAAACTCTGGGACCTCGACCACCCGAATATGTACAAAGCCATGGTCGCGGTGGTGAACAACGGCGCGGCGGCCGGTGGCTCCGGCATGGTGGACACGCGCGCGGTGGACGTTGACACCGCCAATTTCGGCATCCGCAAAATCGAATTCAAGCCCGACACCGGCTTCTGGCTCAACGACCAGAACGTGAAAATCCTCGGCGTGTGCCTGCACGAGGACGGCGGCGCCGTCGGCGAAGCCGTGCCGCGCAGCGTGTATGCGGAGCGCTTCGGCGCGATGAAGGCCCTTGGCGCCAACGCCATCCGCTTTGCCCACAACCCGCCCAACCCGGTCGAGCTCGACCTCTGCGACCAGATGGGCATCCTCGTCATGGATGAAATGTTCGACAACTGGCTGGCCGCCAAGGCCAACGCCGAACAGGGCTATGCGATGTATTTCAAAGACTGGTCGCTGCTCGATTTGCGCGACGCCGTCATGCGCGACCGCAACCATCCGTCCATTATTCTCTACAGCGCCGGCAACGAAATCCACGACTCGAGCAACAACCAGGCCACCCGCGACATTCAAAAAGGCTTGGTGGACGCCTTTCATAAATACGATCCCACCCGCCCCGTCACCCAGGCGCTCTTGCAGCCGGACAAAAACAACGACTACGCCAACGGCTACGCCGACACGCTGGATGTCCTCGGCAGTAATTACCGCGACTCGTACATGGTGACCAGCCAGGCAAAAGTCCCCACGCGCAAACTCCTGAACACCGAGGAACATGAGGATGCCCGAACCTGGGCGTTCCTGCGCGACCACCCGCAGCTCGCCGGCTGCTTCCTCTGGTCAGGCATTGATTACCTCGGCGAAGGTTTCGTGCCGAAGCAGCCCGGCGTGGACGATCCCGGCGGCGCGTGGCCCAATATCACCAGTGGCGCGGGACTCGTGGACCGCGCCCTCGTGGTCAAGGGCAATGGCTGGGAGCGCGACGCGTTTTGGAACAAGAAACCCGTCGTCCACATCACCCGCAGCAATGACATCGTGGAGGTCGGCGCGGGCGGCGATACCCCGCCCCCCAGCGTCAAAATGGTGGACAATTGGACGCCGCAAAATACCTATCCCAACGCGGACGTGCAGGTTTTCAGTAATTGCCAGGAAGTTGAGCTGTTCCTCAACGGCCAGTCGCTCGGCGTCAAGCCGCTGCCGGCCAACGCCACGCCCCGCGAATGGAAAATGCCTTTCGCGCCGGGCGAAATCAAAGCCATTGGCCGCAACGACGGCAAAGACGTCGCCACCGACGTGCTGCAAACTGCCGGCGCTGCCGCGAAAATCACCCTCACCTCCGACCGCACGACCGCGAGCCCCGACTTTGACGACGTCGTCTTCGTTCGCGCGGTGGTCACTGATGCCAACGGCGTGCGCGTGCCCGATTGGGCTACCTCGGTCAAATTCACCGTGCAAGGCCCGGCCAACATCGTCGCGACCGACAACGGCAAACTCGACGACCACACGCCCTTCCCCTTCCCCGAACGCACCGCCCGCGATGGCCGCGTCCTCGCCCTCGTCCGCGCCAGCGCCTCCTCTGGCAAAATCACCATCACCGCCAGCGCGAATGGTTTGACGGCCGGCACCTTGACACTGGATGCCGCGCCGGTGAAGTAGGCGGGTAGTGGCTGGCCAGGCGCGTCCTTTTTACCCCATGAGGCTGAAATTATCCTTCCTGGTCTCGCTGGTATTTCTACCAACCGTCTTTGCTGCCGACGCTTCGGCTCCGGCGCAAGCTGGCGCCTACACCCCTCCGGCCCACTCCACCCCGCTCGGCACGACGTTTGTGGATTGGGATTCACTGACGCCCCAGACCACGCCGACGGGTCAGACTCGGGCCATCTTTGACAATCCCACGCCGACCCTCGAAAAGATCGAGGTTCACGTGACGACCTTGCTGCCCGGCATGGCGTCGGACGTGAAGCGTCATCCGTGGGAAGCAATCATTCTGATTAAAGAAGGCCAAGTGGACGTATCGTTTAATGGCCACGCGCACCATGCCGGCCCCGGCTGCTTGGTTTTTATCGCGTCAAACGATCCGCACAGCCTGAAAAATGTCGGCGACCAGCCCGCCACTTACTACGTCATCAATTTCTACCCGGCTCTTGTTCAAACCATTCCCGACCAGTCGGCCGCGGAACCGGCGGCACCGGGCTTGCTCCCTTCTTCGATCTTTGACTGCAATAGCTTGCCGCCCACCGCCACGGCCATCGGTTCCACCACCAACGTCGTCACTTCCCCGACGCGGACCTTCCGCAGTTTTACGAGCCATATCACGACGCTCAATGTCGGCCAAAGCACGGCGACGGACATGATTGATTCCGGCGAAGAATTTTTTGTCCTCAAATCGGGCCTGCTCGAGGCCACGGTCAACGGCGTCACGTGCCGCATCAAGGAGGGCTCGGTTTTCTATTGCGCCCCTTACGACAAGCGAACCTTCCGGAATATCGGCCCCACGCCGGCCGCCTACCAAGTCATCAAGGTCGTGTCGGGCCAGACTTCGAAACAAGCTGGAAGGTGAGATTGTCGCTCGATTCACCTGACCAGGTCCAAGTTGCCGCCAGTATTCCCGGTCAAAAACCCATTGACGCCCCCGGGAAAAACCCAAAAATCCCCCCATGTTCCCAATCCGGAAAACTTTCGCCGGATTAGGCCATGCAGCTGGATTCGCCCGCTGGTTTGCGAGCGCCGCGATTTTTCTGTTCCTCCCGGTTTCACCAATTCGCAGCGTCGCCGCCGACGCTCCGGCCACGGCGGAAACGCCCAGTGCCCCGGAGCCCAGTTTTAAATTCGGCCTTTATCTCCACTTCGGCGTCGCGACGTTTGCCCATGCCGGCGAAACGGGCGAAATTCCGGCGGAACGTTTCGCGCCCACCGCGCTCGATGTGCGCAGTTGGGTGCATGCCGCCAAACTGGCGGGCATGACCTATGCCGTCCTCACGGCCAAGCACACTTCCGGCTTCTGCTTGTGGGCTAGCAAAGTGGACGATTACAGCGTGGCGCACAGTCCCTACAAAGGTGACATCATCGCGGATTTCATCGCCGCCTGCAAAGCCGAGGGCATTTTGCCCGGCTTGCATTATTCCATCCCGGACGCCCACATCGAGGGCTCCGTGCGCGCGCGCGGCGCGGTGTCGGCGCCGTATTTCAATATCATCAAACAGCAAATCACGGAATTATTCACCACTTATCCCGATATTCGGGTCCAGACTTTTGATGTTTCCGCCCGGCTTTCGCCCGACCAATACGCCGAACTCCGCGCCACCATCCTGAGCCTGGATCCCCGCTGCGTGTTCATTGACAACGCCCACGATCCGCGACTGGTTTCCGCCAGCGTCATCAATGGCTGGATGTGGTCGGCCCAGGCCGAACTGCTTCCCGCGCAACAATTATTTACCCGCTACAACCAGGCCTTCGCCGCGAGCCAACCCTTCCTGCTCGGCGTCGGCCCTGACGCCTCGGGCAAAATTCCATCTGACCAAATGACGGTCCTGATGCAGGTCAAAGACTTGATCGCTCAAAGTCCCGCTCCTGCCCCGGCGGCAGAAAACCCCAGCCCGCCCGCCGCACCCGTGACGCTCGACGACCTCAAGCAAGGCTTAATCCTCTATTATAACTTCGACACGAAACCGGTGAATGGAAAAATCACCGACCTCAGCGGCCATAACAACGACGGAAAAGCCACCGGCATTGAATGGGTGCCCCAGGGCCACCGGGGCGGCAGTGTCTCCTTCGGCAAGAGTGACAGCTATATTACGGTGCCCAACAACGATGGGCTGAACCCGCCCCGGTTTACCCTGGCGGCCTGGATCAAAACCAATTTCAAGGACTACGTCTGGCGGCGCATTTTCGACAAGGAATTCAATGTTGGCTATGATCTGACGATGGGCGGCGGCGGCCAGGAGGGCGTGCCGGGCAACCTCAATAATCGGCAGGGCCAATTTTCTCTGGAAGTTGCGCAAGGGTCCGCTGGTTCCGGCATCGAAGTGACCGATGGCCGGTGGCATCTGGTCGTGGGCACTTTTGACGGCGCTCATATCCAACTCTATGTGGACGGCCAGCCCTGCGGAAAAGGCTCCGCCGCCAAAGGCAATCCCGCGATGAATCTCAATGACCTGACCATTGGCGCGAATCGCTCCAACCCGAAAGCTATTTTTGGCGAAGTGGACGCGTCGTTCAACGGCCAGATGGACGATGTCATGATGTACAACCGCGCCCTCTCCGCCGCCGAAGTCCAGGCCCTCTACAATTTTCGCCGCACCCCCGCCGATGCGAATTCCGCCATCATCCCGCATTGACCGGCCCCTCCGCCATCAGCCCAAAGCGTCGAGCGCAGGGGCGTCACTGGCGACAGCCCGTCTTCTGTAGGGGCGCAGACTTGCTGCGCCCTCCGTGGCCTTTGATCAAGCAAGGTGCGACGGTCCAATTCTATAAAACAGGCCGGAAGAACCATCCCAGCGGGATGGCCATCATCCAGCCCGGGGTTGTCCGGCAACCGCCGGACTACACCGGGCCCAAGGCCAAATCAATTCTCACCCCTGATAGGGTTGAATCCAGCTTATTTGGTTAATCCACGAAATGGAAAATTTCTATCAACGCTTTTCCTTTTACATTGATTGAGTTTCCGGCCAATTTATTACAGATGTATACAATGCAAACAAATATCCGACAAATTAGGATTGCATTTTTAGCAAATGGGTCGCTAGATTCATGAAACTATGAAAAAGCTAATCCCCATTGTTTATTCTATTAGCCTAGAGGATATTCAACAAGTCGCGGAAGATGAATTAGAGCGTGAGCTTACCAAAGCGGAAATAGCTGCCGTTAGTAACAGACTGGCAGATTATCTAGATTGGTATGGGGCAATCGAATCGGCGATTCGGGATAAAGTGCCACAAGATGCAAGATAGGCTCAGGCTTTACCTTGATTTTGTAGCGCTGAAGCAGCAAGGCCAAAACTTGCTCTAGCCATCCCAACGGGATGGTAATCATTCAGCCCGGGGTTGCGAGGAACGAGCTACCCCGGGAAAAGAGAAACCGATTTTCTACCCTGAAAGGGTTGAATCCTGCTTTCTAGACCGCGAAACGACAATGCTTAACACTACCTACGATTTTAGAAACCTTCCTTGATGCCATTCGAGAAATGACTTCGCCGGACGCTCATTTTCGCTTCTCGGCAATACCTTAAGCTCTCTTCCGTGGTAAGCATAGTATTCGCGTCCATTAGAAAACTCCTCCTTAATTCTGGGGCTGACCTCAATATGCAGATCGTTTGATAAGGTTATGTAGAAACGATCAAAAAGAGTGTGAAAATCTGAGCGAAGCAATAGG
>CAZCMU010000183.1:0-6429 GCA_964499725.1 uncultured Opitutales bacterium | reverse complement strand
GTGCCGCAAATCCTGCCCGGTCCCGTCTGGTATAGCAAATTTCTCGCGGATGGATATTATCTGGCCGGCACCGCCCTCGAAGTGGGTCCCGGCGTGCGGGATGCATACGCCCACTTGCTTATCTCTCGTGATCTCGCAAAATGGGAAGACTTGCATCTTTTTTCACATGATGGCTGGCCCATGCGTTATTTTAAATTTGGCGTGATTGGTTTCGCCGACGGAGAGCAAACCTCCAAGGACTTTTACCTCTTTTGCGAAGCCTTGCGCGGGTTTGACGGTCGGGTTTGTCGGTGTGAAATTTCCGAATGAAAATTTTATCCAAAGCGGCGGGTTTTTGGCCATCAATAGTCGCGCATCAGCGGGAATTGGCGGTTCATCCGTTTCTCCCTTTGCACAATCTGGATGGGGCACCGGCCGCAATTGGGCTGGCTGGCTTGGATGTGAACATAGTGCCGCTCGTGTCTTCCGCCCGAATTCCAGCCGCAGGCAAAGTAACTGAATTAACCGCCTCCGATTTGCTTGAATTACGCAAAGCGCTATATGCCCGGTTAAATAACGGGGTGGTGATCGAATTTGCTGAAAAACTGCTAAAATTTTCCGAAATCAAATTCCCCTTTGTGAATGGTTTGCACCCAACTCTGCGCCGCCCCGGGTTTGCTGCTACACTATTAACCTCGTTTTTCCTGGATTACTGGCTCGAAACCAAGGATGCACGTTTTTTAAACGTCAGTTGGAAATTGATCGATTACCAGACGGCATTCTGGCGTGGCGCTGGCACTGGCCCCGGGCTCCAGCGGAGGGCGGCCTGGGCACTCCTCTGCCGCAATATTTTGTTGGCAGCACAGGGTTTGCAGAAATTATAAAAATGAACCCAGCTAAAGTCGTCATTTTCTCGCCCAATCCGTATAGCCTGTATACGGCGACGGTCGGCGAATTGTTGTTACAAAGGGGCATCGGCATTTCAGCGATTTTTGTGCGCAAATTTACCTGGCAGCGTTTTCGTAGTGAATTTTCCCGCGATGGTCGGCGCCTGCTTAAGAAAATCTGGACCAAGCTGGTTTTGCGTGAGCGTGCCTATACCGACGAAACTGTGGAAAGCATCGTGACGTTTCGCAAAGCTCACCAGCTTACGGCCAAAAGTGTGAAGGATTTGCGTTCCCGGCATGACATTCCGGTTTTTGCCTGTGTTTCATTGAACGATTCCCTGGTCGAAGCCAAATTGCGCGAATTGCAGCCAGCGTTGGTCGTTTTCACCGGCGGTGGTATTGTCCGCCCCAACATTCTTTCCGTGGCCGGTCACGGTGTGGTTAACTGCCATAGCGGAATTCTGCCCAAGTATCGGGGCATGGATGTGGTGGAGTGGGCGGTGCTGCACGGTGACTGGGATCAGGTTGGCTGCACGGCCCATTTTATGGATCGGGGTTTGGACACTGGGGATCTCTTGCGCGTCCACCGGGTTCGTCCCGCGGCCGGGGACACCATCAAACGAATTCGTGCCAAAATCGAGGCGGTGATGCCCGAAGTTCTCGTCAGTGCGGTGGCCGACTTTCTCGATGGCAAAATCCAGCGGCTCCCCCAAAATCTGGACGAAGGTCGGCAATATTTTATTATGCACCAAGCCTTGCAGGAACGGACCGCCGCCAGGTTGTCTTCATCCAGCGTGGCCCCATTCTAAGCCATGCCTAAACACAAAATTGCCCTGGTGGCTGGGACTCGCCCCGAAGTAATCAAGCTGGCTCCGGTCTATTTCGCGCTGCGTGAAAGCTCGATGCTTGAGCCCATTTTGCTCTCATCCGGCCAGCATCGGCAAATGCTCGACCAGACTTTGGCTGTGTTTGGACTCAAGCCGGATCTGGATTTGAATTTGATGCAACCCGGGCAGACTTTGCCCGACTTGACCGCGCGGGTTGTCGCTCAAGTCAGTGCGGTTTTGCGCGATTTGCGACCCGCCGCGCTTTTGGCCCAGGGCGACACCACGACGGTGCTCGGTGCGGCGCTGGCAGCGTTTTATGAGCGGGTGCCGCTCGGTCATGTCGAAGCCGGGCTGCGCACTTACGACTATGAGGCTCCATGGCCCGAGGAAATGAACCGCCGGCTGGCCGACCCCATTTCGCGTTGGTGTTTTGCGCCCACCAGCTGGAGTGCCGGTAATTTGCTTGCAGAACGTATCCCGGCGGACCGCGTGCACGTGACAGGAAACACCGTGGTCGACGCGCTGCTTTGGGTCAGGGAAAAATTGCGCCGCTCCTCCCGCCCCACCGCCGAAGTTGCCGCCCATTGCGGCATCCCCGAAGGATTTGCCCGGCAATACTTGTCTGGTTCAAGCGCGCGATTTGTGCTGATTACGGGCCACCGGCGCGAATCGTTCGGTCAGGGCTTTGAAAACATCTGCCAATCCATTGCGGAACTTGCCCGGCTGCATCCGGGTTTGGGTCTGCTTTATCCTGTGCACCTCAATCCCAATGTGCAGGAACCGGTGCGGCGCATTTTGGGTGTGAACCCGCGCGTGGCGCTCATTCCTCCAGTGGATTACGAGGATTTTATCTGGCTGATGGACCGCTGCCATTTTGTGCTCAGCGATTCCGGCGGCGTGCAGGAGGAGGCGCCCAGCCTTGGCAAGCCCGTCCTCGTCATGCGCGAGACTACCGAGCGCCCCGAAGGCGTGGAGGCCGGCACCTGCCGCCTCGTCGGCACCAATCCCGCGCGTATTTTGGCTGAGGCCGCCATTTTGCTCGATAGCACTACTGAATACACCCAGCGTGCCCGTTTGCAAAATCCCTACGGCGATGGCCACGCCAGCCAGCGTATCTGCAAAATTTTGGAACAATCCCTCAGCTAGCTCTTTGCCATGAAATACGATATCTGCGTCTTGGGCTTGGGTTACATCGGCTTGCCGACCGCCTCCATCTTTGCCACCAAGGGCAAAAGGGTCCTGGGTGTGGATGTCGTCTCCCGAGTGGTCGAGACGATTAGCGCTGGAAAAATTCACATCGAAGAGCCGGACCTCGATATTCTGGTGCGCGCGGCGGTGGGCAGCGGCAATTTGTGCGCCGCCGCCCAGCCCGAACCGGCACTGACCTATATCATTGCGGTGCCCACGCCTTTCCACAAGAACACTGGTCAGGCCAAATCGCCGGATTTGTCTTTTGTGGAACAGGCCACCCGCTCGCTGGCTCCCGTAGTGCCGGCGGGCGCGTTGGTCATTCTTGAATCCACCAGTCCGGTTGGCACGACGGAAAAAATGCGTGATTGGCTCCTTGCGGAATTGCAGCAGCGCCGCCCAGCCGAATCAGTCGCTTTAGGCGCATCTCTGCGCTTCGCCCATTGTCCCGAGCGCATCCTGCCCGGCCAGATGCTCAAAGAACTGGTCTCCAACGACCGCATTGCCGGTGGTTTGACCCCCGATGCTTCGCTGGCTGCCAAAGAACTTTATCGCACTTTTTGTTCCGGCGAGATTTTTCTCACGGATGCTCGCACGGCGGAATTGGCCAAGCTTACGGAAAATTCCTTCCGCGACGTCAACATCGCGTTTGCCAATGAGCTTTCGCTCATCTGCGACAAACTGGGCATTGATGTCTGGGAGCTCATTCGTCTGGCCAATCGCCATCCCCGGGTGAAAATTCTTCAGCCCGGTCCCGGGGTGGGCGGCCATTGTATTGCTGTGGACCCCTGGTTTATTGTTGATGCCGCGCCGGAACAGGCGCGTTTAATTCGCACCGCCCGCGAGGTCAACGACGCCAAGCCGGCGTGGGTTGTCGCCCAAATTCTACAAGCCATCGCCAAGGTTTCCAACCCGGTCATCGCCTGCCTGGGTTTGGCCTTCAAAGCAAATGTGGACGATTTGCGCGAAAGCCCGTCGGTCGACATTGTTGCGGAACTTGCGCACCAGGTGAACGGAGAAATTCTGGTCGTCGAACCGCATGTGAAGGCTCTACCGGCTATTCTGGCTGGGCATAAAAATATAAAATTAACCGATTTGGATGACGCGTTTGCTGCGGCCAATATCGTGGTTCTCCTCGTCAACCACCAGGCCTTTGGCGGTGTTGACCGGAAAAAATTGACGGGCAAGGTCGTGATCGACACCCGCGGATTCTGGAAATGATGCGTTTGCGCAAAGCCGCCCTGATCTTAAAATATCTTGGCCCCCGTTGGGTGGCTTACCGGCTGAAGTATGCGCTGGAGTTGCGGACAGGTGTAGTGGCTCGGCGTTCACCCCTGCAGGCTTGGGCGGATATTCCAGCCCAATCATCGTTGCCGGATTGGCTGCGGGCGCCAATTTGGCCGGGGCCCGGGCCGGGGTGGGGCGACCAATGTGTCAGTGAGGCCGATGGACTGTCATTGGGTCAATTTGAATTATTTTCTTATCATGAAAAGCATTTGGATAGTCCGCCGAATTGGCACCGCAATCCATTTACGGGCCAGATTGCCCCACGTGGCCAGCACTGGTCGCAACTCGGTGATTTCGATTTTGGTGACATCAAGGGCATCTGGGAACCGAGCCGTTTTGGTTGGGCGTTCACGCTGGTTCGCGCCCACGCCCGCACCGGTGAAGCGCGGTTTGCCGAGCTTTTCTGGAAACTGTTTGAGGATTGGTGCGCGCAAAATCCGCCCAATGAAGGTGTGAACTGGAAATGCGGCCAGGAGGCCACTTTTCGCCTGATGGCAGTTACGTTTGCTGTCGCCCAATTTGGTCGCTTGTCCAGTGCCACTTCGGAACGCTTGGAATTATGGTCCCGTTTTGTCACGGCCACAGGCCAGCGCATTGCGGCGAATCTCGATTATGCGCTTAGCCAGTCCAATAACCACGGCGTCAGTGAATGTGTTGGCCTCTTCACCGCCAGCCTGCTTACGAATGACTCGGCGGGTTGGGCTGATCGGAGTTTGAGCAATCTTCATCAGCAACTCGATGAATTGGTCTACGCGGACGGCGGTTTTTCTCAACATTCGTTAATGTATCATCGGGTGGTGGTTCAGGATCTCCTGTGGCTCATCCGGCTCCTGCGACTGGCTGGGAAAAGCGTGCCCGATTGGCTCGAGTACAAAACCCGCCTGGCCTTGGCGTTTTTGTGCAGACTGGTTGATCCGGAGACCGGCCAGGCTCCGTTGTTTGGCGCCAATGACAGTTCCAACATCCTGCCCATGGATGAATGTGTTTCCCCCGATTTGCGCGGAGTGGTGCAGTCCGGAACCGCGCTATTCGATGATGCCCGGGTTTATTCTCCCGGGCCTTGGGACGAGGCAGTGTTTTGGCTTACGGGTCTGGACCCGGCGGCTTTGCCGGTCCGTGCTAAGGATTTTCCCGTGCGCTGGCACGCCCCGCAAGGCGGCTGCTTCCAGTGGCATTCTGGCGAGACTCGGTTGTTCCTCCGTTGTCCCACTCATTTTCGCCACCGGCCCAGCCAGGCGGACATGCTGCACACAGATGTGTGGTGGCGCGGACGGCCCATCGCGCACGACGCCGGCACCTATTCTTACAATGCTCCTGGCCGGTTTGATGACGCGTTTTCCCAAGCTGCCGCTCACAACGTGCCGATGCTCGCTGCCCGCGAGCCGCTACAGAAGGCCAGCCGCTTTCTCTTCCTTCCCTGGCCCTCGGGTATCGCGGAGTGGCGGGACGCCGAACAACGATTCTGCGCGACCCACGACGGCTATGGTCGCGACGCGCAAATCGAACGTTCCATCACCTCGCCCGCCACTGGGGTGTTCATTATTGTCGATAAAATTATTTTGCGACAACCCGGCCGCGTGCGCCTGCACTGGTTGCTGACGGATGCGGATTGGCAGCTTGAACTTGCGGGCGGCACAGTATCTGCGCAATTGCCCGAGGGC
The DNA here is from genome assembly GCA_964499725.1 of uncultured Opitutales bacterium. Taxonomy (GTDB): domain Bacteria; phylum Verrucomicrobiota; class Verrucomicrobiia; order Opitutales; family JABDGR01; genus JABDGR01. The sequence goes on along the minus strand of CAZCMU010000183.1, from coordinate 600 downwards.
TTTTTCACGCTTTCTTGGCACGGGAGTATGCCCACCAGCGCCGCCAGTCTGGTTAGCGCCGACCCGGCTTCCGCCCGCGGGTGGTGGTCGCCCACTTACGCAGTCAAGGCACCCGCGCTTTCTTTTGAACTGCTCTTCGAGGTTTCCGATAAGTTGGAAGTGACGACCCGATTTTCCCCGGCCCCCAGATAATGCACGTATTGTACTTCCATCAGTATTTTAACACGCCGCGTGGCGCGGGCGGCCTGCGCTCGTACGAATTTGCGCGACGTCTGCTCGCCCGGGGGCATCGGGTGACGATGGTTTGCGTGCGGGATGAGCGCGACCCGCTGGACTTGTCCGGACCCGCGAACGCCGCGGTGCGCCGGGGCAACATTGATGGCATTGAGATTATTCAATTTAACCTGGCCTATTCCAACCATCAAAGTTTGCCGCAGCGCGCCTGGATTTTCCTCTGCTTTGCCCTGCGTGGCATTGTTCTGGCCCTGACCATGGATTACGATTTAGTCTTTGCCACGAGTACGCCGTTGACCGCTGGCCTTCCTGGCATTTTCGCAAAGTATTTGCGCCGCAAACCGTTCGTCTTTGAAGTGCGCGACT
>CAZCMU010000182.1:0-6458 GCA_964499725.1 uncultured Opitutales bacterium | reverse complement strand
GAGTCCGCGGCCGGAGTCGCGAGCACCACTTCCGCGTAACTGGTCAATTCAATGTTGCGCGTTGCTGACGAACGATTGGTAATTGTGCTGCGCCGCAACTCCAAATCGTCTTCGGGCGACACGCTGATTTCGGTGTGGATTTCGAGGCCAGAATGGCTTTGCCGAAATTCGGCGCGCGCTTGCGTGAAAATGGCTTCGTAGCCATCCGTAGCCCTCAATGTGGGTTGATACGCGGTGGACCAATAATCTCCCGACCCGACATCACGGAGGTAAACAAAAGTTCCCCAGCAATCACGCGTGGCGTCTTCGCGCCAGCGGGTCACCGCCAGATCGCGCCAGCGGCTGTAGCCGCCGCCCGCGCTACTGATGGCGACATGATAGCGGCCATTGGACAAAAGATGCACCTCCGGCGCCGGCGGCGTCGGATTCGTGAAAACCCGCATCACGCTTTCATCTTCGCCGGAAAGTGACGGTGATGCCTCCAAGGCCAAGTCTTTGGCGAACACGCTTGCGGAGGTCTTGGGCATGCGCTCCTGCAACAACAAGTCTGCGGCCTTGAGCAACGGACAGGCCATGAAGCGCCGTTGCATCGGAAAGTCCCGCAAAAGATTGACCAGTGACAGCAAGCTCATCCCTTGATGATGCAGCAAAAAGGATCGGATGGTGACACTCGTCTCGTCCGGTGGCAGTCGCCTCCGAGTGTAATCCACCGCCTCATAAAAACCGTAAGCGCCGCCCCGCCGCTCAAGCGCCAGTCGTTGCAGATTTTTACAAGCCTCCAACGGCGCAACCATCAGCGCCAGGGCGGTGGCGTAAGGGGTAATCACCAAATCCTCCGCCAACCCCCGTTTTAATCCCAGGCCCGGCACGCCGAACGCGCGGTATTGATAGTTCAATTGCACATCGGTCCGGTTGTAGCCGGATTCGGAAATACCCCAAGGCACGCTGCGCGATTTCCCATACTCGATTTGCTGTTGCACCGCCGCCTTGCAGGTATGGTCAAGCAGGGTGTTCTCATAGTTGGGCATGACCAGCAGCGGCATAAGATATTCGAACATCGAGCCACTCCATGAAACCAGAATCGGCTCGGCATGCGAAGCGACGAGCAAACGGCCCATCGAGAACCAGTGATCCTGGGGAACCTGCCCCAAGGCGATGGCGACGTAGCTGCACAACCTTGCCTCCGAGGCCAGCAAATCGTAAAAGCCGGGGTCACACCGGCGTTCAGTGACGTTAAACCCGATCGAAAATAAATCCCTCGCAGAATCGAACAGAAAGGTAAAGTCCATGACTGCCAGTTCGTCGCATTGTTTGGCCAAGGCTTCCAATGCAAGCAGGCGTTCGCGCGCATGATTACTGCCTTCTTGCACCCATCGCGAAATTTCAGCGAGCTGCTTTTCTTCTTCGGCCCGGGATTGAACGGCCTTGGTGGACAGGCCCCGGCGTGCAGCTTCCATCAACGGGTCGAGCGATTGGTCAAGCGTGGCCAGCTCACGCAAGGTTGGGACTTGGTCGAGTTGGGCCAATATGGCGGCAAGGCCGCCACTTCCATTTGGACTAGACAAGTTGAGCCAGGGTGCAAGGCAGACTATGTCTTCTAAATGGGCCGCGCAATTTCGTTGCAGGATTTGGGCCCAGACCTTGAGCTCTTCCTCTTCGTTCGTAAACGAAGCTGCAATTTTGTCCGCTTGGGCTGTCACTCTTTCCAGCAACGCAAACGCCGTCCGCAGGCCGGATGGCGCATTTACCAATTCTGTGTCAAGCCCGGCCAACGCGGCGTTGTGAGGGGCCAAATCTCGCAACACCCCCACTGTGTCTTGCAGACCGGCGAATATCTGTGGCGTGAAGTGTTTTTCATCCGCCTGTTCCCGCAATCCGGAGCCCAGCGTGAGTAAATGTCCCGCCAAGTTGCCGCTGTCCACACTGGATACATAGGGCGGCTGAAGCGGTTGGAGCGTGCGGGTCTCATACCAATTAAAGTAATGCCCGCGATACCGTTCCAACCGGTGCATCGTGGCAAAGGCGTCTTGCGTGCGTTGGATCAACCCGCCCAGCGAAAGATACCCAAAATCCCGCGCGGCTAGATTCGCGAGCAGCGCCAGGCCCATATTCGTGGGCGAGGTTCGCGAAGCAATTCTTGGGGTGGGAACTTCCTGAAAATTGTCCGGCGGCAGCCAGTTTTCCTGCGCCGTCACAAAAGTTTCAAAAAAATACCAGGTCTTCCGCGCTGTTCGGCGCAGAAAAGTCAATTGCGCGGCGGTCAAATCCGGAACCGACGATGCAATCGGCTGGCTGATCCACCAGGCAATCCACGGCGCGGACAGCCAGAGACCAAGCAGGGGCAGCGCCAAGGCCAATTGGGATGGTTGCATGGCAATCAGGAAAAGTCCGCTCGCCAGCGCGACGACCGGCGCAATCCACATCGTGCCATAAAAGCCGGCGAGGTCGGCACGCGTAGCCCGCTCGGAATCGCTCGATGTTTGCCATTCCAGCAGGCGCTTGTGCGTGACTAACAAACGCAACAGCGTCCGGCCAACCGCGTCCAGGCTGATGAAAGCGTCGTAAGGCAGAAAGGCCAGAGTAAGAAAAATCTGGCCGAGTTGCCGTCCGCACGATCCGACCACCATTCTCAGGTGCATCGCCCATGGCAAATCAACCGGCTTGCGAAACACGTTGGCCAAGGCCGACAGCAAACCGGGGAGCGTGATAATCGAAATAACCAGCAACATTCCCAGTCCGCCAAGTTGAGGCAGGAGCAACCAAGCGCCGAGGATGAGGAACATCAAGGCCGCGGGAACCAAACTGCGCCGCAAGTTGTCAAAAATCTTCCACTGGGACAGGACGGAAAGCGGATTGGCAATGCGTCGGGCGTCCGCACCGGGAACCCTTGGCAGCAGCCATTGCGTAATCTGCCAATCGCCGCGAATCCAACGATGGCGACGGTCAATGTCCACGTTGTATCGTGACGGAAATTCTTCGTAAAGCTCCACATCACTCACCAGCGCAGAGCGGGCATGGCACGATTCCAAAAGATCGTGGCTGAGCACAATATTTTCCGGGAAGCGCCCTTTCATGGCTCGCTCAAAGGCATCCACATCATAAATTCCCTTTCCGATAAACGAGCCTTCCTCGAAAACATCCTGATACACGTCGGAGACTTCCCGCGTATAAGGATCAATGCCCGCATCCCCGGCGAACAGCCGGACAAACCAGGACCGCCGGGCGCTCGGCAGGCTCACCCCCACGCGTGGCTGCAGAATGCTGTAGCCTTCGGCGACAATCCCGCGCACGGCATCAAATTGCGGACGGTTTAGCGGGTGCGCCATCGTCCCGACGAGCTGCCGCGCGGCCTCGCGGGGCAGTTGCGTGTCGGTGTCGAGCGTGATGACATATTTGACCGATGGCAGAATGCCGGTTGCACCGGCGATTTCGGAAAAGCAATCGCGCGAACCACCCCGCAACAACGCGTTAAACGCCATCAATTTTCCCCGCTTCCGCTCGTATCCCATCCAGCGGTTTTCGCCGGCATTCCACCGGCGCGGACGGTGAAACAAGAAGAAGAGGTCTTGCCGGTCGGATAGATATTTTTGGTTCAGCAGCTCGACTCCCGCCCGCACTCGCTGGAGCAACGCGTGATCGCCCGGCTGCACCTCCTCCTTGGCGTCGCGGAAATCGGTCAACAAGGCGAAGTGCAAATGCTGATCCCGGTTTGACAGGTAATGGATTTCCAGGGTCTCAATGAGCCGGTCAATCCCCGCCGCGTTGGTGAGCATGGTCGGCACCACCACCATCGTGCGGCAATCCGGCGCAATGCCGCGGGAATAATCCAGGCGCGGGAGCAGACGGGGCTTCACCAGGAGCACGGACAGCCAGTTCATTAACGCCACCGACAATTGTCCGCCGCAAAACATGAATACGAAAGTAAGGAAAATCAGCCTCCAACCCCGCACTTCCAGCATCCAGGCTTCCTGCCCAAACCAGAATGTGACGAGCAAACCAAGCAGCCCGATGCCGCCCGCGTAAAACGCCAGCGGAAAACGATGAATGGCCCGCTCAATCATCGAGCGCCAGGGCCAGCGTACCTTTACCAGGCGACCCAGCCGGGATTGGCCTTTGCCAAAAAGATAAAAGCCCACATGGGCAGTGCGGTCTTCGCGCCCCTTTTCCCGGGCGCTCTCGGCGGCCAGTTTAATCGCGGCGTGGGCGACTTCCGCTTCCGTTAGTCGGCTGTGCCGGGCAAAGAACTCCACGGAGTGGCGATAGCGGTCGCGGGTCGCAAAATCCATCCGGCGGTACACCGCCGCCGGATCGGAACGCAAAATCTCCTCGACCAGGCTGAGGGACTCCACGAAGTCCTTCCAGTCCATGGCGCTCAAGAAACGAAGACTGGCAATACTGTGGCTGACGGAAACCTGGTCCGCCGCCTGGTTTTGGCTCTCCTGTTGGATCAGTTGCTCGCTCGATAGCCCTTGTTCTGCAAGCTGCTGTTCGAGCCAGCCGCGCGCGAGATGCAACACCGCACCCTGGCGCGACAGCCGTTGGCAAAATTCCTCCACAAACGAACTGGACAAGGGCAGATCGGCCTTCGCCATCTCAGCCACCACGATGACCATATGCGACGGATTTTTTTCCGCCATATCCTGCAAACGATCCACCCACGCATTTGCCCGATTGCGATCCTCCCGGGCGATAATCAGTCGGGTGGTGACGCGCTGGAGGTTTTCAATCAAACCCAGGCGCAGCATAATGGGAATGGCCCACAATTCGCCCAGCTTCAAAGTGCTCACCGTTTGGTAGGCGGCAATAAAAGCCGTGAGCGGTTCCGCATCAATTTGTGCGTCCACATGCGAAATTAATTCGAGCACAATGTCATATACCCGCGGTAGTCCCGCGGAGGGGCCGTTCAACAGGCGCGGCAACTCCCGGCTGTAGCCCCGGGGCAGATGCCGCCGGGCCATTTGAATCTGCTCGTCTATCAGATAGAAATTGTCGAGCAGCCACTCCGCCGCCGGGGTGATGCGCCGACCCGCGCTTACCGCCAGGGTCGCGCGATTAAAAACCCGGAGAATCTGTTCGTTTTCGTCCAACCGCGCTAGCAGCCGATTAGACCGGTGCTGGGTCACAACCTTATGATCTGACGCCAGGGCCCGAGCCAAACGCGCGAGTTGCTCGACGCTGAACAATTCGGCCCGTAATGGCGGTTCGCTGGCCAGCGGGCGCAAGCGCATTTGCGTGGCCATCCAAGTTTGCCAGCGTAACGACAAAGGCTGCATGTGGGTTGGGTCTTCCGGCTATAATTTCGACAGTGACCCAATCCGATGGTGCTCATCCGGTTAAGTGATCACCGAATCTGCCGAGATGCGGCCGCTATTTTTGTCCAAGATTGTTTGTTGCACGCTTCTCTTTAGTCCGCTGTTCTTCATCCGAACTAGGGGCAGCTTCCGGCCCCAATGGCTGGATAGCCGCCGATGAAGTGGAATTTTCCCTTTGGCCCCCATTGGCCGTTGGCCAGGCTCCGGGACTAATTTGTTGAAGTTCGCCACCAGGCGTGGATGAACCGGGGGCGGAAGAATTGGGTGCGCTCATGGAATGGCCTTAAGAGATCGAATTATAGGGCTAAGGCCCAACGAGAGCTATGGGGTATTGTGCTACCCAAAGACTTTTTTAGAAAACCTGGGCGGCTGACTTCGAATGCCGTTACTCGTCGGGATAAATGCTTGTTTTGAGTCTAGGCCTGGAGAGCGAGCCCATCGACTCAAGATTATAAATAATCCTTTATGGATATTTATTAATTGGAAAAACAAACCGGCGGTTTTCAAAAAGCGGAAGGGGATGTTTCTGTACCCCTATGGCATATTGTTGATCAAGAGCAAATGGTAGGGATACGAACCCTCTCCCTCAAAATGAGATCAAGTGCCTATCCATCAAAAAGTTGTAGATATAATTAAGCCAGCTTAGGCATGACTCGTGGCAAACGTTTTTTGAGAAATGCCTGAAGCTTCGGCAGCTTCCCAGCTTTGAGCCCGGCAAACAAGGAAGGGGGTTCGATCTTCAGTTGCTCAAATGCTTTTTGGCCATTTTTGTTCGTTACGATGGCTAGCAGTCGCTCAAGAAAACCAATGAGCTTGCGCTCCTCCATCCGCCCTTCGCTGGCGGCCTTTTGAAGGTCTTCCAAATAGGCCGGAAGCAGCCGGGCAAGGATAGCCACATGACGAGCGTCCTGCCGCCCTGTTTGTGGCAAGTCGGCCAAATTCGCAATCTTGGCCTTAAGCAGTACAATCGGCCCCGGCACCTGGACATGTACGCCGCCTTCGCCTATCGCCATGGTGTAAATAGGCTCATTCAGTTCCTCATTGCTCACGCCGTGGACGGAACGCAGAACCTCAATGAGCAACGGCTGTCCATTGGCGTCCTTGGTGATCACCACGCCCACCTCGTTACTGGGCGGACGCAACGGG
>CAZCMU010000181.1:0-6504 GCA_964499725.1 uncultured Opitutales bacterium | reverse complement strand
CCATGCCGTCGCGGTCGGTGTCGATTTTGAGGTTGTCGATGGTCAGGTTGTCCACGCCGGTGAACAATATGCCGAAGTGTCCGCCCTTGAGGATTGAGAAGTCGCGGAGGATGACGTTGTGGCAGTTTTTGAGGGCGATGGACTTGTTGCCGACGCCGGCCTGCTCGGCCGTGTAGATGGGGTAGCCGCCGCGGGCCTGGCGCCCGGCGCCGAAGCTGAGCCCCCGGCCCCAAATCAGTCCCGGTCCCGTGATGGAAAAGTCGCTGATGCCGTCGCCCCAGATCAGCGAGTTGTGCCAGTGATTGTGGCCGTAGTCCTGATAGGCATTCCACGCGGTGTTGGGCTCGGCGGCGTCGTAGGTCCCGCCCTGATAGCCTGTTGTTTCGCCGGGCAGCGGTGATTCCGCCGCGATAATTGTCGCGCCCTGGGTGAGAAAAAGGTGGACCCGGCTCTTCAGCCGGATGGAAAACGAAACATAGTTTCCGCTGGGGAAGACCACCGTGCCTCCGCCGACGGCGGCAGCCGCCTCAATGGCCTTGTTGATGGCCGGCGAATCCACGGTCTTGCCATCACCGGTTGCCCCAAATCCACGAACATCAAAAATCGAGGAGGATCCCGCCACTGCGGGCTGGCCGGGGTCCACCTGCGCGGCAACGAGGCGGGGGAGCATGGTGGTCGCCGAGCCAGCCAGGCCCAGGCAACCAAGTTTCAAAAGATCGCGGCGCGCGAATGCGGAAGTGTTCATCAGGGGTGGGGGTTGGGGTGAAAGGGTGGGGCTCAACTTCCGGATGCGCCTTTCCCGAATCCGGACATCCAACTAAAAACCAAAAATTCAAAACTAGAAACCATAAACTTTCACCGCGGGTCACCCGGCAGCCAATACCAGGGAAATTCGGCAGGGGTTAAAATTGTACCGCCATGGGAATAAAGCGGGCAGAACCGGGATATCGCCCGCGACTGCCGGGGCCTAGCAAATCCGCATCGTCAGGCCGCCGTCAATCGCCACCGTCTCGCCGGTGATATAGTCGTTCTGCACCAGTTCGCGAATCAGGCTGGCGACCTGCTCGGGCGAGCCTTCGCGGTGCAGGGGAATCCGGTTGTCGAGGTTGTGCTGCTTGGCCTGCGGCGTCATGGCGGCATGGAAGCGCGTGCGAATCACCCCCGGCGCGACGCAGTTTACCCGAATGTTGTCGTCGGAAAATTCAAAGGCCAGCGCGCGCGTCAACTGCGGCAGCGCGCCCTTGACCGTCTGGTACGCCACGTTGCTCTTGATGCCCCGCAGGCCCGCCGCCGAGGAGATGAGGATGATGACCCCGTCTTTTTGTTTCTTCATGCCGGGGATGACGGCGCGGCTCAAATGAAAGACCGCGTGCACATGCACGGCAAACGCCGCCGTCCACGCCTCGGGCGTCAACGCCAGCAACCCGCCGTTCACCGCCCCGCCCGCCGCATGGACCAGCACCGCGATGGGCCCCAGCGCCTTTTCCGCCACCACCACGCACTGCGTCGCCTCTTCCGGGATGCCCACGTCCGCCGAAATCAACACACAGCGCCGACCGAGTTTTTCAATCTGAGCCTGCAACTGATGCGCCTCGTCGTCGAGATTCCGCGCCACGAGCGCCAGGTCCGCGCCGCATTCGGCGAATTGAAGGGCGGTGGTTGCGCCAATGCCCTTGGTGCCGCCGGTGATGAGGCAGACTTTTTTCGAGAGATTCATGGGGAGTAGAGACTTTGAAGGGAATTTTTTAGTTGAGGCGAGCTGCCAAACCGGTGCAAGCCAAAAGGCAGCGGTTTGCGGCTTGATTGGCCCGCGCCCTGCTGAAAATATCCGCGTCCATGCGCCTCCAGGTTTTCCAGCACGTCCCCTTCGAAGGCCCGGCGGAAATCGCCCGCTGGGCGCGTGAACGCGGCCATACCCTGTCCGTCACGCCCTGGTTCGCTGGCGCGCCCGCGCTGGAATTGGCGGAGGTGGACGGCCTCGTCGTCATGGGCGGCCCGATGAATATTTACGAGCATCGCGCCTTTCCCTGGCTCGTCGAGGAAAAGAAATTCCTCGCCCGCGCGCTCGAACATGGCCGGCCGGTCGTCGGCGTGTGCCTCGGCGCGCAATTGCTGGCGGATGTCCTCGGCGGCAAGGTTTACCAAAACCCGGTCCGCGAAATCGGCTGGTGGCCCGTCCGCTGGCGCGCCGCCGCCCGAGCCGCGCCGGGCTGGGATTTCCTGCCCCCGACCTCCACGCCCCTCCACTGGCATGGCGACACTTTTAGCCTTCCACCCGCCGCCCAGTGGCTGGCGGAGAGCGAGGATTGCGCCCACCAGGCCTTTGCCTGGGGCCGGCTGGCGCTGGGGCTGCAATTTCACCTCGAAGCCAACGCGGAGTCGTTGGGAGCCTTGATTGAAAACTGCGGCCACGAACTCTCCCCCGGCGGCCTCCGCGTGCAATCCGCCATCCAATTGGAAGACCGCCTCGCGCAACATCAGGCCGCGAATTTGGCTCTTTTGTGGAAATTGCTGGATGGCTGGTTTCGATAGCTGGAACGAGGGACAAAAGAGCAAAGGGACAGAGGGAACAAGGCGGTGCTGGGTCGTCAGGCTATCGGGATTTTTTTTATTTTTTTTGGTTGGACTGGGTTTGACTAGGTTGGACTGGGTTTGACTAGCCGGGGCTGGCTCCGTTGTCCTGGGGTTGAAGTCTGGGTTAAATGCTGCAAAGAAGGAAAGACTGGTTTTGGGCGCAGTTTAACAGAAAGGGGAAGAAGAGGGTAGGAATCGGTTGGGTGGGTTGGATACGTTTGATAAGTTGGATTGGTTGGGTAAGTTGGGCCTTTGTCCCTCTGTCCCTGTGACCCTTAGTCCCTTGCAGCAACCCTTTTTCCTTGCGCCCATTCCCGAAAAACCCGATATTCGCCGTCTTCCCGCCTGGGCCGCCTGTGCCGCCTGGCCGGAAACTTTTGGGGAGAGGTGGCCGAGTGGCCTAAGGCGCTGGTTTGCTAAACCGGTGTAGTGCCAAAAGCGCTACCGCGGGTTCGAATCCCGCCCTCTCCGCCAGTTCTATAACTTACTCTAGAAAATGAAGATACGAGATTTAGACTTGCTCGATTTTCAACAAGTGACAATAGGAATGACAATAATTTGTCTAGGGAGAAAAAAGTTGTAGATAACATATGTCTTGGCGACGCGATGCTAGGCGCATTAGTTTAGGTCAGTAATCAAAGGAGCAAATGCCAATACCTGAATACAACGCAATTAAAGCACCCGCTCTTCAGCTCTTTTCCGATGGTAAGGCTCGGAGAATTACAGAGGTTTACGACGTACTCGCAAAGCAGCTAAATCTTTCCCAGGAAGAACTAGAAGAAATGTTGCCTAGCGGAACACAAAGCCGGTGGCACAATCGAGCTAATTGGGCTTGTTACGAGCTTTTTCGTGCTGGCTTAATGGACCTACCCAAAAGAGGAACATACGTTATCACGGATATAGGAAGGAAAGTTGCCGAAGAGAAGCCTGCATATATAGACCGAGATTATTTATTAAAATTTCCAGCGTTTGCAAAATTTTTGGAACCTAAAAATAAAAAGAATGATGCCATTGGTGAATCGAAATCAAGCGCGACGCAAGTAGATGATGGAAAATCAAAAACGCCTCAGGAGGTTATCGAGACTGCTTACCGGGCGTTACAAGCCGAATTAAAATCTGAACTTTTAGGAATGGTCAAAAAAATGGACCCATTCAGATTCGAGCAATTGGTCTTGGATTTATTATTAGCGATGGGATATGGCGGTTCACGGGCTGAGGCTGCCAAAGTAACTAAAGCTTCGAATGACGAGGGAATTGACGGCGTAATAAATGAAGATCGGCTTGGGCTGGATGTTATTTATGTTCAGGCAAAGCGCTGGCAGGATGCCGTTGGCAGAAAAGAAATACAAAGCTTTGTGGGAGCTCTTGCCGGTCAACAAGCAAACAAGGGTATATTTATTACCACCAGTGAATTCTCGCGCAATGCCGTCGATTATGCTAAAAGCATATCTCAAAAAGTTATTCTTATTGATGGAGACCGTCTAGCAGATTTGATGATGGAGCATAATATTGGGATCGCAAAATCACACGCATACGAACTTAAACGGATTGATAGCGATTATTTTGAAGAGTTGTAGATTTTTAAATTCATATTTCTTTTCGTCACTGCAACCTCTCACGGCCTCATCAGCACCGCCCCATTCATATCAATCACACACCCCGTCAAAGTGGCGGGCGCGTCGAGGGCAAGCCAGGTGGCGGCGCTGGCCACTTCCTCGGCGGTGTTGATGCGGCCGAGGGGGATTTTTTCGAGGACTTTATCCAGGACTTTCTTGTCCTTGGCGCTGTGGATATGCGGCGCGGCCATGTCCGTATCCACCCAACTGGGCGCGATGGTGAAGACGAGCACCTGCTCCCGCCCGTAAGCCGCCGCAAAGGAATGGCCCATCGAGTTAAGCGCCGCCTTGGACGCGCTGTACGCGGGGGTCGTCACCTGCCCGCCAAACGCGCCGCGCGAGGAAATGTTGATGATGCGCCCGCCGCCGTGCTTGGACATTTGTTTGGCGGTGAGAAACGTCAGATGCGCCGGGGCAAAGAGGTTCAACGCCAGCGTGCGCTGCCAGGCGTCCTGCCATTGCGCGTAATCCACTTCGCCAATCGGGTGCATTTCAAAAATGCCCGCATTGTTCACCAGTACGTCAATGCGGCCAAACTTGGCGAGCACGGCTTTATAGAGCAACGCCGGGGCATCGGCCAGGCCCAGGTCCGCGGCAAACAACGCGTGGCCCTTGCCCTTCAGCGAACGCAGGGTTTCTTTGGCCGCCGCGCGGTTGCCGCGATAGTGCACCGCGATGCGCAGGCCGCGCGCGGCCAGTTGCTGGGCGATGCTCCGCCCGATGCCGCGTGAGGCGCCGGTGACCAGGGCAACAGGACTCGGGGTAGAGGGCATGGTTGGAAAGCGTTGTAGCTGCTCGGAGCGCTGGCAAGTGGATTTAGCGCGAGGACTACCCGTTCACGGCAGCATCCGCCAAATCCCGTGCAGCATGAATAAATTGCCGGCGATAAAATGAAGCCAGAAACTCCGCTCTTTGGCCAACAGGCGGTTAAAGGCAAAGGTGAGGGGCAGCACCGCCCGCGCCGCCGCCCAATAGCCGGAGAACACATACGCGCTAAAACACCAGAACAACACCGCAAAGGGCAGGCCGAGGCGCGTCCAGGGATCGCTCTGACGCCAGCGGGTTAAAACAAACAGTGACTGATAGGCCAGGCCCAAGGTGCCAATGATTCCAAAGACATAACGGGAATCGAAATTGCCCGCTGCCAGTTGCCGGGCACACAAAGCCAGATGCTGCGCGAGGCCCAGGCCCGGCCAGGCGAAGTTTTGCGCGCCGCTGTCGCCGGGGAGATTCAACTGCAGCCAGAACATCCACGCCAGTACTGGAATAATGGCAATCGCTTTCAGCGACCACGCGCGCCCCACGCCAGTTTTTTTGCCTGCAGGAAAGACTGCCGCCGCAAAAATCGCCGTCTCGCGCACAAATCCCGCAATCAAAAACCACAGTGTCGCCCGGCGTGGACGCTTCATTTGCAAGGCGCGGGCCGCCAGCACCAGAACCAGCACGCCCGGCAAATCAGTCAGCGACAGCCGCACGCTGTCCAGCGCGCCCAGGCTCAATAGACACGCGAGCCACACCGCCGCACCGTATTTTGTCGAGGCTCCGACCTCCACCCACCAAATCCCGGCCAACCCCAGCCACGCCGCGACATTGAGCAACGCATAGACATTCAACACCGCCCGGGGTTGGCCGCCACCAAGGACATGGGCGACGAGCGGCAATAGAATCCGCCGAAAACGGTAGGAGGGGTTATCGAGCGCCTTTTGCACCTCGGGTGAGGTCGGCTCGGGCCGCACCGCAATTTGGGCATAAAACTGCCCATCGTAGCCCCCGCCGGGGACGGTCGCGATGGGCACGCCTTTAAGCGCTGGCAGTCTCTGCGGGGCCCAATCGTCGCCAAATGGGATGAGTTGGGTGAATCCGTCCTCGCGGTTCCACCGCAGGGCCACCATGGTCAAAACGAAGAAGGCCGCACCCAAACAAATTGCCAAGGGCCAATAAGAGCGCGATGCCGATGAGCGCCAAGCAGTTGTGGATGGGTTCGGCATTGGAAATGCTTATTTAATAAAAAGTTTCTTGTCGGTGGCAAAGTTTTCTCTACCGTAAGTTACTTGATGCCCGCAGCCCAAATCCCAAACGCGCATCCGCCTATGGCCACCCACACCGAATTTGCCTACAACAGCAAGGTCGAAGGCGAAGTGGTCGTCTCCCAGGCTGACGCCGTCATCAATTGGGTGCGATGCCACTCTGTCTGGCCGATGCCCATGGGGCTGGCCTGTTGCGCCATTGAGCTGATGGCCGCCGGGGGTGCGCGCTTCGACATTTCCCGTTTCGGCATGGAGGTCATGCGCTTTTCCCCGCGCCAGAGTGACTG
>CAZCMU010000180.1:0-6512 GCA_964499725.1 uncultured Opitutales bacterium | reverse complement strand
ATCCTCGATTACTGGCGCGGCACCCACTACGCCGGTGGCGCGTCGTGCAACATCGCCGCCGGCGAAGAATGGAGCAAGGTCGTCGGCCCCATTTTTGTTTACGTGAACACGCTACCGAACCCCAAGCCCACCACCCAAGCCGAAGTGGAGACGCTGATGGCCACCGCCGGCAACCCGACCATCCCCACCAGTTGGCATGACAACGCAACGGCCCTGTGGCAGGACGCGCTGCGGCAGGCAAAGGTGGAAAAAGCCAAATGGCCTTACGATTGGGTCAACGGCGTGGACTACCCGCACAAAGACCAACGCGCCAATGTGACGGGCCAAATCGTGCTCAGTGACCCCTTGGCGCCCGCGCCAATGACCAAACTGGTCCACCTGATGGTTGGTCTGGCCCACCCCGACTACGCTGGCGGCGGCGGCGCGCGCGGCGGCGCCGGCGGCGTGGTGGAATGGACGCATGACGCCAAGTTCTACCAGTTCTGGAATGACGGCACTGAGGACGGCAAGTTCACCCTCACTGAAGTCCGCCCCGGCAACTACACACTCCATGCGTTTGCCGACGGCGTGCTAGGTGAGTTCGCGCAAACGAACATCACCGTTGAGGCCGGCAAAAATATTGACCTTGGTAAGCTCGTGTGGAAACCCGTGCGCTACGGCATCCAAGTCTGGGACATTGGCTACCCTGACCGCACCGGTGATAAGTTCTTTAAAGGCGATGGCGCGAATTACTGGCTCTGGGGCTGGCCTTTGCGCTACGCCCTTTTGTTTCCGAACGACATTACCTACACTATTGGCAAGAGCGATTACCACAAGGACTGGTTCTTTGAACAAGTGCCGCACAGTGAGACCACCGCGTGGCTAAATCCGGCTGCGAAGGATCCCGCCAACCAGCGCTTCGGCTGGGTCAAGTCCGAGTCCCTGAATGATTACCCGCAAACCAACACCACCGGCCCCTGGGCCATCTATGGCCGTGGTCGCGCGACGACCTGGACGATAAAATTCACCATGGACAAGTCGCCGCAGGGTTATGCCGCATTACGCGTGGCACTCGCTGGCGCCGATGGCGCCGGCGGCCTCGCCATCAACGTCAACGGCACCGATGTTGGTACTATCCGGCCGCTGGCCACCAACGCCCTCCGTTACAACACCAATAAGAGTGTGTGGCAGGAACGGACGCAGACTTTCGACGCCGCGCTGCTCAAGAAGGGTGATAACGAAATCCAGCTCACGGTTCCCGCGGGCGAGGTGACCTCCGGCGTCGTTTACGACTACCTGCGCCTGGAGCTGAATGAATCCTATAAACTCGACGGCACGCGCATCGCCGCCGCGCAATAGAACTCTCCAACCCGGCTCTGGACCGATGTTTTCAATGAAGCGCCTTCACTGCTGGCGACTGGTGGTGGCGCTCGTCGCGCTCGCGCCCTTGCTGCGTGCGGCGGACGCGCCGGTGACGGTGACGGAGGATGATAAATATTATATATTATCCAATGGTATTATTGCGGCCAAAGTCAGCAAAACTTCCGGAAATCTCGATTCGCTCATTTACCGGGGCGTCGAAACGATGGGCCACGCTGCGGGCCACCCGGCGGGTTATTGGGAGGAAGAACCGTCGCTGGCGCCGGACTTGACCCACCGGCTGACGATTGACCCGGCCCAAAACGGCGGGGCCCGGGCCGAAGTTTCCATCAAGGGAGTTACCGGCGGCACCGTCGAACTCACCCCCGACGCCCCCGGTGGCGGCACCACCTGCGACATCGAGGTTCGCTATACGCTGGGCCGGGGCGAAAGCGGCATTTACACCTACGCCATCTTCTCGCACCCGGCCAGCTACCCGGCGGCGGTCGTTGGCGAAAGCCGCTACGGACTCAAGCTAGCCAACATTTGGGACTGGCTGAGCATTGATGCCATGCGCAACAAACTTATGCCGACACCAGCAGACTGGGATGTCGGCACCGAGTTGAACATGAAGGAAGTGCGCCGGCTCAACACCGGCATCTACCAGGGAACCGTCGAGCATAAATACGATTACTCGGCGCAACAGTTCAACATTCCCGCCTTTGGCTGGTCGAGCACCACCAAGCACATCGGCATCTGGATGATTAACCCGACGATTGAATTCCTCAGCGGCGGCGCGGGCAAAGTCGAACTGACCGGCCACCTCGACACGGGTGTCCCCGGCATTCCCATCCTGTTGGATTACTGGCGGGGCACGCACTATGGCAGCGCCGATTGCAGCATCGCCGCGGGCGAGGCCTGGGACAAAGTCATCGGCCCGATATATCTTTACCTCAACTACACCGAACAACCCCGGGACATGAAGGCTGATGCACTCGCCCTCTGGCACGATGCTCTGACCCAGGCCGGCAAAGAAGCGGTGCTCTGGCCTTACGACTGGGTGCAGGGCGTGGACTTCCCGCACAAAAATGAACGCGCCACTGTCAGCGGCCAATTAATACTCAACGATGAACAAGCCTCCTCCACCGAGTTGCCCAACCTGCTCGTCGGCCTCGCCCATGCCGATTATTCGCCGGGCGGAGGACGCGGCGGTTTTGGCGGCAACCGGGTGATTGATTGGCAACACGACGCAAAATTCTACCAGTTTTGGACCCGGGGCAGCGCCGATGGCAAATTCACCATCTCCCAAGTGCGCCCCGGCCAATACACGCTGCATGCTTATGCGGACGGCGTGCTCGGCGAATATGCCCAAGCCGACATCACCGTTGTCCCGGGCCAGTCGCTCGATTTGGGCAAAATTGCGTGGCGGCCGGTGCGCTAC
Organism: uncultured Opitutales bacterium; assembly: GCA_964499725.1. Lineage (GTDB taxonomy): Bacteria > Verrucomicrobiota > Verrucomicrobiia > Opitutales > JABDGR01 > JABDGR01. The sequence goes on along the minus strand of CAZCMU010000180.1, from coordinate 3,733 downwards.
GGCAAACAAGTCTGGGACATCGGCATTCCCAATCGCAGCGGCTCGGAATTTTTCGGCGGCGACAATTACTGGCACTGGGGCTGGTATTTGCAGTATCCCAAACTTTTCCCCAAAGATGTCACTTTCACCATCGGCCAAAGTGATTACCATAAGGACTGGTTTTTCGAGCAAGTGCCGCATGCCGCCGCCTATGATTACAACATGCCCGGCGCCGACACGCCTTGGACCATTAAATTTACCATGGATCACGCACCCCGCGGCGCCGCAGTGCTGCGGTTGGCCTTTTCCGGCGCGGACGCGACCCGCCTGCAAGTCACCATCAATGGGCGGGATGCCGGTGCCATCACCGGTCTCCAGAATACGGGCGCGGTCCATCGCGATGGCATGGGCGGCGCGTGGCAGGAAAAGGATTTGACGTTTGACGCGTCGCTGATGAAGTCAGGCGAGAATAGCCTGCAACTCATCCTGCCCGGCGGCAGCGTCACCAACGGGCTGATTTACGATTACTTGCGGTTGGAATTGAACGAGCAAGTAACGGCGGATGGCAAACCACTTTGATTGCTGGCTTCATTTCCCATGTCTCGTCTCCTCCCGCGCCTCTTTTTTACGCTGATGCTGGCCGGCCGCGTCAGCATCCCGGCGCCCGCGGCGGAATTGCCCTCCGCCGCCGAGGCCCCTGCTGAAGAAGCCCCTGTCTCTGACGTCCAACGTGCGGCCTTGGAAAAAAGCGCGAATGATGCGGCGACTGCCGTGCAGCAAGCGATTGAAAAGGCCAACCCCAAACATTTGCCTGCCTTTCCCGGCGCAGAAGGTTTTGGCGCACTCGCCACCGGCGGCCGCGGCGGCGCCACTTACCATGTGACCAACTTGAATGACGCCGGGCCCGGCTCATTTCGCGACGCCGTCAGCCAGCCCAACCGCATCGTGGTGTTCGATGTCGGCGGCATCATTAAAATTACGAAGGAAGTCACCGTCAGCAGCAACCTCACCCTCGCGGGGCAAACCGCACCGGGTGAGGGCATTTGCATTTATGGCAATAGTGTTTCCCTCGGCGGCCAGTCGAACATCATCGTGCGTTACCTGCGCTTTCGCGAAGGCATCGCGGGCGACAAGGGCAAGAAGGCGCTCGGTATGGATAAGGCCGGCAACATCATCATTGACCACTGCTCCATCGAGTGGGGCCGCTGGGATGATTTGGGCCTCACGGTTGGCAGCACCGCCATCACCATTCAAAACTGCATCATGGCCGAAGGCATTCATCCGCAAAGTTTCGGCGCGCTGATTGACACCGTCACCAACGTCTCCCTTAGCCACAACCTGTGGATGAGCAATGAAAGCCGCAATCCCAAGGCCAAGGGCACTATCCAATACATCAATAATGTCGTCTACAATTGGGGCATCACGGGGCTGTGCGGCGGTCATTCCGGCGCGGATCATTCTCTCGATGTCATCAACAATTATTTCATCAAAGGCCCTTCCTCCAACAATCAGTTCGCCGGCCAGTTCCTGCCGACGGACCATGTCTTTTCGGAAGGTAATCTTGTCGATCTGAATTGTGACGGCACACTGAATGGCCAGCCCATGACCGAGGCCGGTTATAAAGACAAGAATGGCGCTCCTACCTTTGTCAAGTCGCCGGCAATGCACCCAACCATCGCTGTGACCACCGAAAGCGCGGCCGATGCCTATGCCAAAATTGTCCTCGACGCCGGTTGTTCGTATCATCGAGACGCCGTGGACCTGCGCCTCATCCATGAACTCACCTCCCTTGGTCGCGAAGGGCATACCCTGGACCACACCAATGATAAAGGAGAAGCCATTGCAGGCGGTCAGGGCGAAATCCAGGGCGGCCCCGCACCCAAGGACTCTGATGGCGATGGCGTCCCCGACGATTGGGAAATCGCGCATGGTCTCAATCCAAAAAATCCTGCCGACGCCGGTGCGCTCAATGCCTCGGGCTACACCAATCTTGAAGCTTACTTTAATGGCCTCGTCGCCCCGTCATCCTCATTGCGCTAACGAGATTAGCTTGTAAAAGCACGTTTTTTAGGTAAGGATAAACTACCTTCTGCCGAAATGAAAAATAAACTTAGTATGCTAGTCTGGGCGCTGGTATTTGTGCTTTTGGGCGCACTCTGGGCGGATTCCAAACAACCGCCTGCACCACCTCCGACGGCCACTGCCAGCGCGCCGGCCGCCGCCAAAATCCCCGACAAGCCGTATCCCTTTGCCACTTCCGTGGTCTCCGGCCAAAAGCTCGGCAGCCCAAACACACTCATCACGTTCGAACAGGGCGGCTACGAAGTGAAACTCGCCAACCAGGCCGAAGCCGATACTTTTAAAAAAAATCCCGCCCCCTACCTCGCAAAAATCGCGGACGCTTATAAAAATGCCCAACCCTGTCCACTCACTGTTTGCCCGGTTATGGGCGACGCGCTCGACAAGGATGCCTACGTTTTTGTTTACGAAGGCCGTCAGTTCAAGCTCTGCTGTGACTCCTGCCTCGCAGATTTCCAAAAGGACCCCGACAAATTCGTGAAAATCTGGGACACCGCCGCCCAAACTGCCCAGGCAGACAAAAAATAGTTGTTATGGCTGGCATTGGCAACCTGCTGACCTGAAATAGGTTGCTGAAATTGGCATCGGCCCGCAGGCAAGTGCGGCCCACTCGTCCTGCCTCGGCGCAAAGCCGCAATGCATGTTCAATCTACGCTAATGTTTTATCAAAAATCTTTTGCAACTTGCTCACGTTTTTACCGTTAGTAGCTCATTACCCTTAGATTATGCCTGGATTATCTCCCTTTCGTTTTTCGCTTCGTTTATTGCCCGGCTTTCTTGCGTTTCTTATCATCGGATGGGCTCGCGCGGATGACTCCGCCACCTTCCATTGCACGCCGGGACCCTGGGGTCGCATCAGCTATAGTTTCATTTATTTGTCCGCGCCCGATTCCATTCTGGATAATTACCCGTTGCCCAGCCCGGTTTCGCGCTGGTGCTTTACGGATCGCAATCAGGACTGGGTGCGGGGATTTCTCGCCAGCCTCGGCTATGACCCAACCACGATAAATCGCCTCGTGAGTGATCCACGCAGCCAACCTGACGAAGAAAATGTCATCACGCTTTTTCCCTCGGAAGCGGACGTGCTGGCGCTGACGGATGCCAACCGCGTTATGCTCGCCGACGACTTGGCCAAATACATTGAAAACCCTTTCTATCACGACCCCATTTGCGTGCCGGACGGTAACGTGGCTGAGTGGCTGCGCGGCATTGATCTGCCGCCCAACGTCGTCGACCTTATCCACAAGCTAACCTATAAAGATGGTGAGGGATATTTTTTCAGCGACCTGCGTTTGATTCTCAAATATGCCACCAGTGACACTGAAGCCCGCCAGTGGGTCAAGGGCTTGATGCGTGTCCGCGCTGTGGTCGCCAATCTTCAAGTGGATCAAACCGACGACCTCGCCGCTCTGCGGCGCTACTGGAGCATCAACTTCCGCCGCACCGATTCCCTGCCCATGCTGGATGCCGCGGCGGAAATTCCCGGCGGCTCCCAACTCGATCTCACCCACCTGCTCCCTCCGCTACCCCGCCGCCTGGCTTATTCTTACACCTCGCCGGATATCGAGCGTTCGGGCCAAACCCCCAACTGTCACTGGACCTCCCTGAATTTTTTCAACTACACGCGGCAAAATATCATCCTCGACCTCAAGTTGTCCACCAGCCAGGTGCTGGA
>CAZCMU010000179.1:0-6513 GCA_964499725.1 uncultured Opitutales bacterium | reverse complement strand
GTGGTGAGGGAGGGAGTCGAACCCCCGAAGGGCAGAGCCCAGCTGATTTACAGTCAGCGTCCTTTGGCCACTTGGTTACCTCACCATAAGCTAAACAGAAAAAACAATCAGGCGGGGGGGCTGGTGCCAAGCCTATTCTGCGGCAGAAGAGCCGGTTCCGCAGGCGTGGATCCTACAAGTCAGCGGTGTTTTCCGGTCGCGGGTCGTCCCGGGCCACGATGGCCCAGAAGATCCAGAGCGCCGTGCAGAAACTCATCGTCAGCCATTTGCTGATAAACGCCGACCCGAAGGCCAGCACATATAATAGCGGACCAAACCGATAACTGCGGCAGAACCGGTGCGCGAGCGTCTCCGGCAACTGGGGCCGGCGGAGCGATTTGCGCCAGGCGGTGCTCAACATCAAACTAAAGGAAATCGCCACCAAAATGGAGTAACCCGCATAAAAGGCGCAGGCCGCGGTGGCCGCGGGCGATTCAAAATATTCGGCGACGACCGCGGTCGGAAACGGGGCGACCGTCACCATCATCAACAGAAAACCGTTGGCAAAGAGCAGCCGGGTGTCCACCCGCCGCACCCAGCGGAAAACGTTGTGATGGTGCACCCACATGATGAGAACGGAAAAGAAGCTGGTGACAAACGCCAGGTAATTGGGCCAGTTTTGTGCCAAACCGTGAACCAGACTGGCCGTGGAGGAGGTTGCCTTGTCCCCGGCGACATGGGGGATTTTAACATCCAGCGCCAAGAGCGTGATGGCGAAGGCAAACACGCCGTCGCTGAAGGCCTCCAACCGGCCGGTTTCCTTTTCCTCGCGGGCGGCATCATTGGCCTGGGAATGGCTGCTCATGGGCCGCAAGCGTAGTCAAATCGGCCGGAGGAAGAAGGCTTAAATGACCGCTTTATCGTCCGAATTCGTCCTTGTCCGGCGGGGGGCAACCCGCTACCTTTACCGTTTATATCTATGACTTTCGAGGAACTTGGCCTGCCGCCGGACATTGTCCGGGCGGTGACTGAAAAAGGCTACACCACACCCACTCCGATTCAAGCGCAGTCGATTCCGATTCTGTTGGAAGGGCGCGACATCCTGGGCTCGGCGCAAACCGGCACGGGCAAGACGGCGGCCTTCGCGCTGCCGGCGCTGGCCCGTCTGGGCGCGCACCAGGCCAACGGCCCACGCGTGCTGGTGCTGGAGCCAACCCGCGAACTGGCCGCGCAAGTGGACGAACAGTTTCGCGCCTACGGCAAATACGGCAACACCCGCGTGGCGCTACTGCACGGCGGAGTAAGCTATGGGCCACAACTGGACGCGCTGGGCAAGGGCTCGGACATCGTGGTCGCCACCCCCGGCCGCCTGCTGGACCATCTGGAGCAGCGCAACATCACTTTTAAGCACCTGCAAATCGTGGTCCTCGACGAAGTGGACCGGATGCTCGACCTGGGGTTCATTGACGACGTCACGCGCATCCTGAACCAGTGCCCGAAACAGCGGCAGACGCTGCTGTTTTCCGCCACGGTGGCCGACGCCATCAAGCGGCTGATTTCCTCCCACATGCACGAGCCGGTGGACGTGAACATCGGCAACCGCGTCAGCCCGGCGGACACGGTGGAGCACGCGATTTATCCCGTGGACGGCATTCAGAAATACGACCTGCTGCTCTCCATGTTTGAGAAAATGGAGTACCACAGCGTGCTCGTCTTCACGCGCACGAAGCGGGACGCGGACCGTATTGCCGAGTGGCTTGACGCGCACAACCACCCAGTAACCGTCATGCACGCCGACCGTTCGCAAAAGGAACGCACCGACGCGCTGGCGGGTTTCAAGAGCGGCAAGTACGATATTTTGGTCGCGACGGACATTGCCGCGCGCGGGCTGGACATCGCGGGCATCAGCCACGTCATCAATTACAATGTGCCGCAGCACGCGGAGGATTATGTGCACCGCATCGGCCGCACGGGCCGCGCCCTGCGCGAGGGCGAAGCCTTTACGCTGTTTTCGTCCGACGAAACCTCCTATCTCCATGCCATTGAAAAGCTCATTGGCCGGGCGATTGAGCGGAGAAAGCTGGACGGCTTCGCCTACCGCACGGAACCGAATTTGAACTCCGTGGCGCCCGCCCCGCCCAAGCGCCGCAACCGCGGTTATGCCAATCCGTCGTTCGAGCCGTTTCGCAAAAGGTAGATAAAGGATGGGGCCGGTGTGGTTTAACGGGAAAGCGGCCAAATAACCCATGTCGTTGTTTCGCGAAGCCGCTGGTTCAAAACCTGCCGAATCAACCGGCTTGGTGGTGGATGGCTCGACGCAGTTCCTGGCGATTGCTTTGCCGTCGAAAACAAGCGCGGCCTACCCCACCCTGCTGGAAATGGTGAAAGGTGCGGGCTTTCAACTGGAGCCGTCGAACCGCAAATGGTGGCTGCGCGACCGGCACCGCGTCTTGGAATTTCTCGCGCGGCATTTGCCGGATTTGCGGGAAAAATACCGCGCACAATTCACGCCCTCGTTTCAACAACGCACGGCGCAATTGAAATACGCGAAGTTAAGTGCGGGAACCAGCGGGCCGGCGGATGAGTTCAACGTGAGCATTGAATTGACTGCGCCGGGCGTGGATGAATCGGTACTGCGGGCGGCGCTGGCGCGTGGGCAGCCCTACGTCGAGACCGCCGCCGGATTGGTGCTGGTGAATCCGGATACGGCGCAGCGGATGGCGGCGGCGCAGCAGGCACTGGGCGGGCCGCCGGTGGGCGGCGGGCCGCTGGTGCGCTTTCGACGCACGGTGAAGACAGCGGATCTGCCGGCGATTGAATCGCTGCTGGAGTCGCTGGCGGTGCCGTTTGAAACCTCGGCGACATGGAAGAATCGTAGCGAAGCCTTGCGAAAACTCGATCGCCTCGCGCCCGCACCGATGCCGGCGGAACTGGCCAAACGCTTGCGCGAATACCAGCGCGTGGGCGTGGCCTGGTTCTGGCATCTGTGGCAAAACCAACTCGGTGGCGTGCTGGCGGACGAAATGGGACTGGGGAAAACCGCGCAGGCGCTGGCGATGCTGCAATGCGTGCACAAACCGCAAACGCTGGGCGGGCTTCAAAAGAAACCGTCGCTGGTGGTGGCCCCGGCGGGGTTGCTCGGCAATTGGCGGCGGGAAGTGGCGACTTGGACGCCAACGCTGCGGGCGTTCACGCATCACAGCAACGAGCGCTTAACCACGGTGGCAGAGGCGGAGACCTACGACCTCGTATTTACTTCCTATGCGACCTTGGCACGGGATGCCGAGTTGTTGACGGGCATCGAATGGGCGGCGGTCATTGCGGATGAAGCGCAGCATGTGAAGAACCGGCGAACGCATGCCGCGCGGGCGTTGCGGGCCTTGCGGGCGCGATCGCGGTTTGCGCTCACGGGCACACCGCTGGAAAACAGCCTGGAGGACTTGCGGTCGCTGTTGGATTTCATTTTGCCAGGTTATCTTGGACAAAGCGCGGGGACATGGGGCGCGGCGACAGCACAGGACCGCGCCGCCAACGATGCGGCGTTGAGACGCCGCGCCGCGCCGTATGTGCTGCGCAGAACAAAAGTTGTAGTTGCGCCGGAGTTGCCGCCGAAGCTGGAGCAGACCATTTACTGTGAATTCGAGTCGAAGCAGGCCGAACTTTATGCAAAAACTCGGACGAAGGCGCGCGAGGCCTTCTTCCAACTTTCGATGGGCAACGCCAGCGATGGTCGGCTGCGACTGGCGGCGTTTGAAGAATTGCTGCGCCTGCGGCAGGCCTGCGCCGAACCGCGCTTGATTGATCCGGAGTTTGCAGCGGACGACTCGGCTAAGCTGCGGGCGCTGCGGGAATTGCTGGACGAAGCGGTGGATGGCGGGCACCGGGCACTGGTGTTTTCGCAGTTTACTTCCGTCCTCGATTTTATTGAGCCCGCGCTGGTGGAAGCCGGACTGCCGTGCCTGCGGCTGGATGGCTCGACGCCGCCGAAGGACCGGCTGGAAATTTGCGACCGGTTCAATGCCGACGCCACGCTGCCGGTGCTGTTGATTTCACTCAAAGCGGGCGGCACCGGCTTGAATTTGACGGGCGCAGACACGGTGATTCATTTCGACCCGTGGTGGAACCCAGCGGTGGAGGCGCAGGCGACGGATCGCGCACACCGGCTGGGCCAAACGCGCACCGTGACGAGTTATAAACTCATCGCGGCGGGAACGGTTGAAGAACGCGTGCTGGCGCTGCAACAATCGAAGGCAGGATTGCTTGCGGACTTCTTTGCCGAGAACAGCGCCGTGGTGGATAAAATTTCGCTGGCGGACGTGCAGCAGTTGCTGGAAGACTAATTTTCATACAGTCGTCTAAAGATGAATGCCCCATCCGTCATTTTGCGCCAGTGGAAGGATTCCGACCTGGCCGCGTTTGCGGAGATGAATGCGGATCCGGAGGTCATGCGGTATTTTGTGCGTCCACGGAGTGCGGATGAATCCAAAACTGATCTGGCCCGCTTGCGCAGCCTGATTGACGAACGGGGATGGGGACTATGGGCGATGGAAGTGGACGGCGCGTGTGCGGGCTTTACCGGGCTTTCTGTACCAAACTTTGCCGCGCATTTTACGCCCTGCGTCGAAATAGGCTGGCGCTTGCGCAGGGAGTTTTGGGGCCGGGGCATCGCGTATGCGGCGGCCCGCCAGGCGGAAACATTTGCTTTCGAGAACCTTAAACTTTCCGCGCTGGTTTCCTTCACTACTGCGGAAAATCACAAGTCGCGCAGACTAATGGAGCGACTGGGTTTTTCCCACGATGCCAATGAAGATTTTCTGCATCCACAACTGCCGGAAAGCCACCCCCTGCGGCCCCACGTTCTTTACCGAAAGAACAATTCCGGTCCTGCTCAATAAAACACCTTCTCCAAACACAGGCCAATGGCAGGAGCGGTGACGATTTCCTGGGTGCGTTTTTTGGAATGGAGCAGGCGTTCGATATCGGCGGGCGTCAATTTGCCGAGGCCGACGGAGACGAGCGCGCCGACCACTCCCCGCGCCATCTTGTACAAAAAGCCGCTGGCCTCGACGACGAACTCCACGCGGCGGCCTTTTTTAATAATGTTGAGCTTGCGCAGGCTTTTCACCGGATTTTCAGTTTCCTCGTATTGACCAGAGAAGGCGGAGAAATCGTGTGAACCGAGAAGTTTTTTTGCAGCGATGCGCATCTGAGAAATATTCAAAGGCCGGTCGCCGAAGGACCAGCACCAGCGGGATTCAAACGGCCCGGCATAGCCCAGATAGAGACGGTAACGGTAGCGTTTGCCCTTGGCGGAATAGCGGGCATGAAATTTGGGCGCGGCGCGGCGCACGGAAGAGACAACTAGCCCGGCGGGCAGGCCGCTGCGCAGGGCGCGCTGGAGATGGGCGACGGGGTGCGCCCAGTCGGCCTCGAAATGAAAAACCTGGGCGCGGGCGTGGACGCCGGAGTCGGTACGGCCACTGCCGTGGACGCGGATGGGCTTTTGGAAAATCTGCTCGAGACGTTTCTCCAAGAAATCCTGCACCGTGCGGCCGCCCCGCTGGCTTTGCCAGCCGAAGAAATCCGTCCCGTCGTAGGCGCAAGTGCAGCGCCAGCGTTTTTCTTTAGTTTCGAGTTTCGAGTTTGAAGATTCTGACATCTGATTTAAATTCCAAGACCCACCCAAGAAATATATAAACCAACTCGAAATTCAAAACTCGAAACTTATTTAAGAAACGAGCAAATGTATTCACAGAGGCCGCCGGCGACCTCGATTTGGAAGCCGGAACGGCCGGGGACGTCAAAGGCGGTGCCGGCTTCGTAGTCGGCGGTGGCCTTCTCGTTGTCGAGTTTGACCCGGCAGCCGCCGGCGACGATTTCCATGCGCTCGGGGGCCTCGGTGTTAAAGTGGTAGGAGCCGGGACGGATGAGGCCGAGGGTTTTCTTGCTGTTGTCGGCGAAGATAAGGGTGTGGCTGATGACGCCGCCGTCGAAGTACACATTGGCCTTGGTGGGGACGGTGACGCCGGCGAATTCCTTGGGCGCGCTGGATTTGGAGGAAGTGCTCATAAGGAAGGTAATACGTAGCCCGTTAGGAGGAGGGTTGGCAAGCGGGGAAGTTGGATGGTTTTTGTAGCATTACTCTTTAAGCTGGCCTGACCCGAACAGGGCGGGCAATATAACGGGTTTCCCTTATCTCTATGTTGCAAGCTGGCATCGTCGGGCTGCCCAATGTGGGCAAGAGCACGTTATTTAACGCGCTGACGCGTTCGCGCAAGGCGGAGGCGGCGAACTACCCGTTCTGCACGATTGACCCGAATGTCGGGGCCGTGGAGGTGCCGGACGAGCGGCTGGCGCCGCTGGCGAAAATCGCCAAGACGGCGGTGATTATCCCCGCGGCGATGGAATTTGTGGATATCGCGGGCCTGGTGGCCGGGGCGAGCAAGGGCGAGGGCCTGGGCAACAAGTTCCTGGCCCACATCCGCGAGGTGCAGGCGATTGTGCACGTCGTGCGGTGTTTTGAGGACCCGGACG
>CAZCMU010000178.1:0-6538 GCA_964499725.1 uncultured Opitutales bacterium | reverse complement strand
GTCGGGGTTTCTACTCTTTTTTATATTTACCCTTCGGCTCGTGGTCGGGGGGGGGAAGGGCGGGATTATTTTGGTGGATGTAAAGTTGTGCGACTTCCGCGCCGGGGCGCGTGCCGGTGTTCGTGATGTCAAATTGCGCCGTCGCCCAAATGCCTTTCGCTTCATCGCCAGGGGTGAGCTTGAGGTTGTCATATTGAAAAGTCGTGTACGACAACCCGTGGCCGAAGGGGAATAGCGGCTCGATTTTTTTCGTGTCATACCAGCGGTAGCCGACGAGCAGGCCCTCCTTGTAATTTTCCACGCCGTTGACGCCGGGGTACGCCTCCGGGCCGCCGGTTGCTCCCGGAGTATCACTCAATTGCTTGGGGAAAGTGCAGGGCAGTTTGCCCGAGGGGCTCACGTCGCCAAACAAAATTTGCGCGAGCGCGTTGCCCGCCTCCGAGCCGCCGTACCACGCTTGCAGCACCGCGGGCACCTTGTCAATCCACGCGCCCATTTCCACCGGCGAGCCGGAGACCATTACGACAATGGTGCGCGGGTTAACCGCGGCGACTTGCGCAATCAAATCATCCTGTCCAAATGGCAGCTTCAGATCGCGGCGGTCGCTGCCCTCGGTGTCGAAATCTTTGTTCAGTCCCGCGACGATGATGGCGACATCCGCTTGTTTGGCCGCGGCGACGGCCTGGGCGACGAGGTCGCTTGCCGGCACGATTGGCGTAGCCGGAGTGGCCGGGCCGCGCCCGCCTCGCCGACCACCGCGTCCGCCGGCGGAGGAATAGCCTTGCGCAAAAGTTATGTTTACCCGGTTGCCGACGCGGCTGATAATGCCGTCGAGCGGGGAAGTTTCGTGGAAGGCCTTGATGCCCGAGCTCTGCCCGCCGGGAGCTTGCAGGTGGACGGCGTTGTCGCCAATCACGGCGATGGATTTAATCTGCGCTGGGTCGAGCGGCAGCGCGTTTTGATTATTCTTCAGCAGCACCACCGCCTCCTCCGCCACCTGGCGCTCCGTGGCCTGGTGGGCCGGAGTATTAATCGAGCCGGTGGGCCGGTCGGGGTCGAACATGTGCGTGGCGAACATCACGTACAAATTGCGCCGGGCCTTTTCGTCAAGCAAAGCAGGCGGATAAGCGCCGCTTTTCACCCCGTCGAGAAACGGCTTCGCCAGGTAATAAGTGTTATAGTCCACGTCCGCGCCCACGCGCGTGCCCATTTCGAGGTCGAGGCCGTTGTGCGCGGTGCCGTCGGCGGTGTGGGCCGCGCCCCAGTCGGTCATCACGAGACCCTGGAAACCCCAGTCGCCCTTGAGGACTTGGTTGAGCAGGTAATCGTTTTCGGCGCAATAACTTCCGCGGATTTTATTGTAGGCCGCCATGATGGATAGTGCGCCGCCTTCCTTGATGGCCGCCTCGAAGGCCGGCAAATAAATTTCGCGCAGCGTGCGTTCATCCATCTGCACGTCAATGCTGCCGCGCTGGGTTTCCTGATTGTTGGCGGCAAAATGTTTTACGCACGAGGCGATGCCCTTGGATTGTTCGCCTTGAATAAAGTCCACCGCGATGCGTCCAGACAACCACGGGTCTTCGCCGTAATATTCAAAGCTGCGGCCGTTGAGCGGGATGCGCTCGATGTTCACCGCCGGCCCGAGGAGGATGTCCTTGCCCCGGGCGCGGGCCTCCTCGCCCAGTGCTTCGCCCTCGGCGCGGGCGATGGCGGGGTTCCAGGTCGCGGCCAGGGCGATGCCCGCCGGAAAGGCGGTCGAAAAATCATCCGTGCGCCCGGCGGCGTTCCACGTGCTGCGTTGCAGTTCCTCGCGCACGCCATTGGGGCCATCGTCGGTCCAGCGCTCGGGAATACCCAGGCGCGGGATGCCTGCGATGACAAAAGTGCCGTCCGCATGAAGGAGCGTGTCTTTTTCCTCCGGCGTCATCCGTCCCAACAGGTCGTTGACGCGCGCATTGATGGGCTGCGCAATGTCGAGGTAGAGCGGTTTGGCGTCCGCCGCCGGCGCTGTTTGTGCACTGAGCGCCGAAGTGGAAATCAACGAGGCGAATAGTGAAGCGAGCAGGAGGGGTTTCATGGGGTAAAAATTCGGCCCGAACGGCAGCGTATTCAAACTGGCGCCATCACGGTTCAAAGAAGGCCTGATGATTGCGGAAGAGGTCCATTTTCTTTCGCAATTCAACCGCCAGGACCGCCCGGGCGGGGATATTGTCATCGAGTTGGGCCGCCTGACTGGCGTAGAACAATGCGTCGTCAAACTTGCCGGCGGTGGCGCTCGCGTAGGCGAGCAACTCCAGGTTATCGGCGCTTTGACCGTGGACAGCCAGGGCAACCTTGTGGAGCAAATCCAGCGCCTCGTTGCCATTGCGCAGCGTGGGGTCGGACGAAGTGGCCAGGATGCGCGCCAGCACGTTGGTAGCCTGCTCAAATTCAGGGGACAATTTTACCACCTCGCGGTATAGTGCCACCGCTTTGGCAGTCTGGTGCGCGCTGCTCAGCGCGCTGGCCCGCTCCGCGAGAACTTGCGCCTGTTGGGGTGGCGGCAGCAAATGGGTCGCCAGGTCAAAATTCGGCGGGGTGGATTGGTTGGGGCCGAGGAGATGGGCTCCGATTTGCAGGAACACCTGCAATCGGTCAATGCCGACATGGCGCAGGCTTTTTTCATCGGCCGCGGCCAGCGCCGTCGCGATCTGCTCGGCCGCCTTTTGCGTCTGGTTGGCGGCGAACAGCACATTCGCCAGTTCCACGCGATCTTCCGTCGCCATGGTGGGCGCCTGGTCCAGATGGCCGAGGATGCGCTGAACGCCGAGACTGAATAAATCGTTTTGCCCGCGGGCCTGGTAAACCTGTGTTTCCGCGACCAGGGCGGGCAGGTAGTCGGGTTGACCCTGGGCGGCGGCGGCCTGGAGGCTGGCGTTAAATTCGGTTTCGGCCAGGGCCAGCGAGTTGGGCGAGCCGGATTGCAACGACCATTGGCCGATGCGGAGCGCAAATTCAGCATCGCTCATTTCGGGCACGACCTCGAGAAGCATGATATAGGAATTTTTCAGCCAGGGGTGATCGGGCAGGCGGTAGGGCAGCGGGCGCAGCCAGTGCGGCAGGTAGTGTTTCGTTAGGATTTTGAGGATGAAGGCCTGGGACAAGCGGCTGTCCTGCGCCTGGCGTTCCCGGTCATCCTTGGGTTTGCGCAGGCCGGCGCCCAGGCGCGCGTACTCTTCCGCAAACGCGTCCCACTGGTAAATGGCGATGTGGGTCACATGGTTTTGATCAATCAGCCGCTTGGCCTCGTCGTCGGTCGTCGCGCTGTAGATGGCGGCGGCGGTTCTCAGGCCGTCCACATTTTCCCAGTAAAGGGAGCCGATGCCGCGGAAGCCGCCGAAGTACATCATCCAAGTCGTGGTCGTCGGTCCGCTCAATATCACCCCGCGGTCGTTGCCCAGCCGGTAGCGCAGCCGTTGGGAGACATCGCGGGTCACAATTTGCGTGAGGTCGAGTTCCGAAACGCCCGGGGTAAAGTGGCCGCCCGAAACCCATTGGGCGGCGGTAAACAGCGGGAAAGGTATCAGCACCAGAATCAAGAGCAGGACCGCCACCAGGCGGCGGACGCTGATATCCCAGCGAAAGGCCGAGCCCGGCGAAGTCGTCACCAACGCCGCAACTGCCAGCCCGCCGCAGCACAGCGCACAGTTAATGCCCAGCCAGCGAATTTGGCAAAATGCCAGCACCATCACCACCAAGGCGGGCATAAAGACCACGCTCACCACCGCTTTCCACTGTTTTTGCAAATCCGGCGCCGACAACAAGAGAAAGACCGGCAGCAAAACCAGCGGGATCATGCTGATGCCCCCCGCAATCTGCATCGGCGACAGAAAGCCCATTTGTACGAAAAAAGTGCGGAACTCCAGGATGTAGTCATTGTGCAGGTTCAGCAAAAAGCCGGGCCGGATGACAAAGACGTGCTCTCCGCCAACCAGCACGGCGAACGGCAGCAGCAACACGATGCCCGCACTGATCAGGATATTCTTGCCCTGGTTGATGATGGAGTTGATGAAAGTGCTGCATCCCTCAAAAAAGCCGCGGGCCGGGCCCGTCGTCTGCAGTGCAAGGCTAAAGCGGCAAAGTAAATCACCCGCGCCAATCAGCGCCAGCGCATAGAGCGGATGATTGACTTCCAGCCGCATCGTAAAGTGAAACGGCGCATACTCCAATAAATAGAAGAAAATACTCGAGCAGGCTGCGGCGATCCCCCAGAAACGCCAGAGGGTGGGATCCGCGCGGCCCACATCATTTTCCTTCGGGTTGCGCGCCAGCCAGCCGGTGCTGAGCAGCGCTCCCAATCCGACGCCAAACATGGCGGGTACAATTGAAGCCGAGCTGATCCACAGACCCGTACCGGAGAAAAAGCCCGAAGCAATCAGCCAGCGCTTCGCCTGGGCGCGGTCCGGCAGCCATTGCCATAGCGCCCGTTCCACCGGGCTCAAACTATTGGGGTCAACCGCTTCGTTGCGCAGCCAGCCGGCGCCACCTGCAGCCATCATCAGCACCATCAACAGGTCCGATGACGCCGCCAGCCCGTGGTGGTCCAAATAACCGACAAATGAAAATTCGTAATAAGGGTAGACCACCACAAAGGTCAGCGCCAGCAACGCCGCCGGAATCGAGCCGAAGCGCCGGGCGATGATGATCGGCAAAATCAAAATCATCAGCCCCAGCACAAACGTGTTGGCCCACGGCTCCGTGCGTTCGAGGGACACCGTCAGCGGGTCGTGGGTGATGAGATGATCCACATACGCCAGCCCGGTCACCAGCCAGTGTAGCGAGGAACTCCAATGCACGTCGCGACCGCCGGGCGGACCGTCATAATCCGTGTGGCGCACGCGGACGCCCTCCTCGCCGTCGAGCATCAATTCCGTCTGCATCAACCAGTGGTAGCCGTCGGTGCCCAGCGCGGGCATCACTTGCACATGTTGGTTGCCCGGGTAGCCCGTGCGCGACGTGGGGTCGGGCGCCGGTGAGGGCAGGCTGACCACGGTCATTTTTGTTGTGGCGATGATGCCGCGGTACTTGTACCAGCTGTCCACGAGCAAAAAGGTCATCGCCAGGACGATGCCGGCGATCCACACATACTTGCACGATTGCGACCAATGGTAGCCCGCAGATCTGGAGGCGGGCGCAGCGGATGGCGCGGCGGCCGGCATGGTCACCACCGGGTTGGTGGCCGGAGCGTTGCCATTTTGGCCCAATTCCAGGCGCAACTTGGCATAGGCGTTAATGACCTCCAGCCGTTTCTCTTCGGCTTTGAGCCGGCGCGGCTTGTCATTCCCAAAACGGCTTGGGTCGAGTTTTTTCAGCCGGTCCTGGTAGGCGCGCTCAACCTCTTCCAGTGAGGCAACCGGATTGACTTCCAAAATCCGATAAAGTTCGTTCAGTTCGTTGGTGGGCAGGCTCATGCGCGGGGCGGGCTGATAAAAAGCGTTGGGTGAGGGAATTGAGCGGGTGCGGGCGGAGGGAATTGAACCCTCGATTCAAGCTTGGGAAGCTCACGTATTACCTCTATACTACGCCCGCAGGTTGGAAAAGGGAAATGGGGTGGTTTGCAAAGGTTTTTACATAGTCGGGCAACGCCGGTCTGGCAAGTGCGAAGCACGGCAACTCCGGCCAGTCATTTCTGGCCGGTCGTACTGCTCGCCACCGCGGGAGCAGAAGTTGGAACCGGTGCCTTTTGTACATCAACGGTGTAGCGGGTGCGGAGTTTTTCATACGCGGCGGCGGCGGTCTGGCGGCGCTGGTCGGCTTCCCACGCGGCCAGCACGGCGTCGTGGATGTCCTTCAACGCCGGCAGCGCGCCATCGGGTTTGCGGAAGGACAGCGCGTTTTTCTGCAGAAAGGCGGCCAGTTGCTCTTCCGTTGGCGGGGCCACGGCCGCGCTGTCTTCCAGATAGTATTCCATTTTCCCGCGCAACTCGCTGCGAATGGCCGGGTCGTCCTGGTCGAGGCCCAGCGCCCGCGCCTCACGGTTAAAAATTTCCTCGTGGATGTAGTTATTAATGAGCAGGTCGAGTTGCTGGTCGGTCGGCGGGTGTTTTTCGCTGCGTTCGTAACTGACGATGAGGTTTTGCACCATCCCCGGCGCGATGACGATATGGTATTGCCCGGCCGGCGCAGTCGAGGGCCCGCCCCAGAAGGCAAACAGGCCAAACAGTGCGGCTCCAATCAAGAGGAACTGCACCAGGGGTTCTCGCAACCATTTCATGGGTAGGAATTCGATGGTGAATTTTTCGACGCCGGACGCGAGCCGGAATTATTATTCTGGTTCTGGTTTGCGCAGTTTGCTAAGCAATGCCAGCACCGCCGCCATGGTCAGTGCACATACGATAAATATCAGCCAGGGATTTGTCCCAGGTTGGCTGCCCGCCGCTGGCGTGCCCGGTGTGGGGATGGTCACTTCCAGCGATGGGTCATCTGCGCCCAGAGTGGCGGAGGCGAGCGTCACGCCACCGCGGTCGAGCACGGTGATTAAATCCTTTTGCCCGGCGGG
>CAZCMU010000177.1:0-6545 GCA_964499725.1 uncultured Opitutales bacterium | reverse complement strand
ACCAGCGCATTTTTTCGACTTCCTCATCAATGGATGACGCCACCGCGCTGTTGCCGATGTTCGTGTTGATTTTGACGAGAAAATTGCGCCCAATAATCATCGGCTCTAACTCGGGGTGGTTGATGTTGGCAGGAATAATAGCGCGGCCCCGGGCGACTTCGCTGCGGACAAACTCGGGTGTGATTTCGCGCGGAATTGCCGCGCCGAGCGGCTGGCCTGCGTGCTGGTGCCAGAGCGAATCGCGCGGGGCATTGACGTTGGGCGCGACCGTTTGCGCGGCGGCTTGCAGTCGGGCATTCTCCCGGATGGCGATGTATTCCATCTCGGGCGTGATGATCCCCGCACGCGCATAATGAAGCTGGCTGACGATTTTGCCCGGCTTCGCGCGCAGCACCGGGCGGTCGGCGCGGTCAAAGACCGCAAGGCGGCTCTGCTCCGTGCGCTTGCGCGCGGTGCTGGCGTGGGCGTCGGACAAGTAGCCGTCGTCGGTGGCGCGATAAGGTCGGCCGGAGATTTGTTCGACGTCGCCGCGTTCGCGAATCCAGTTGGCGCGAATCGACGGCAGGCCTTGCTCGACATCGCCGTGAAAGTCCGCATCGCCCCACGGGCCGGAAGTATCGTACACGCGCACGGGGTCGTTGTTTTCAACGGTGCCGTCAGGGCGTTTGGTCGGCGTCAGCGGAATTTCGCGCATCGGCACGCGGAGATCGGGACGCGAGCCGGTAATATATACCCGACTCGAAGGCGGGAAAAGAGCATGGGGCGGGGAGCCGGGAGCCGGGAGTTCGGAATTCCGCTGTAGGGGCGTCGCTTGCGACGGCCCATTTTTGCCGTTCTTGGCAGATTCTTGAGGGACAATATTGACCATGGCGAAGGCGTATTTTTGTCGCGACCAACCACGCCCTTGGGACATTCGCCACCGCCGCGTTGGAAGATGCGCGGCGATATCGTTTTCCCTCCGGCGGTGCTAACCGCGTCAGGTTCGAAGGGTTTGACGGCGGCGGCCATCCTCTCAGCCCGCGTGTCCCCGGGCTCCCCCAACTTTATGTGAAACTAAATTAACCCACTTGAGCAGAAGTGCAAATGAAAACATTTTCTCCTGCGCGGCGGTTTCCTTTGGAGCTATACTGTATCTACCCCATAGCTGAGCGGACCGTTATCGCTTATTCTACATCAATATGAACACCATCTCCGAAACCTCGACTGATCCGGCAGTCCACAGCAAACACCTGCAAAATAAACTGACCGAACTGATCGACCATCTGCGCAAGGATGTCGAGCGCGTCACGGAACCGCGTTTCCAGGCATTGTTGGAAACAAGCGCGGAAGTCCTCACGGGAGTCAGAACCGCCTTTGAGCACTACGACAAGCATGAGGAAAAGGCCTGGCAACAATAGCAGAACTCAATTGGCCTCCTTCAGCTTCCTTTCTAAATCCGTCTTTCTCGTCGCGGCTTCGGCGCGGCGGACGGCCATCGAATACGCCGTGGGGTCGCCGACGAGGAAGACTTTTTTCCGCCCGCGCGTGAGCGCCGTGTAGAGCAAATTGCGCTGGAGCATGATGAAGTGCGCGCGCAAAAGGGGAATAACGACGATGGGGAATTCACTGCCTTGCGACTTGTGGATGCTGATGGCGTAGGCGGGCGCGAGGTCGCCGATGGCCGCGCGCTCGAAGTCAATCAGCTCGCCGTCAAACCGCGCCGCGAGCGTGCCCGCGGCGGCGTTGACGGCCTCCACGCGCCCGAGGTCGCCGTTGAAGAGGCCGAGGTCGTAGTTGTTGCGCAGTTGGATGACCTTGTCGCCGATTTGGAAACGCGTCGCACCCAGCGCCACGCCGCGCGCGTGCGGGTTCAGCGCGTTTTGCAGCGCCAGATTAAGATTGGAAATGCCCGCGACGCCCTTGTGCATCGGCGCGAGCACCTGCACGTCCATCACGGGGTCGAGTTGGTACCAGCGCGGAATCCATTCTTTGCAGAGGCTCGCGACCATTTGCACGCAGTCCTCGGGCTCGAGGGCGCGGAGGAAATGCACGTCGTCGGCGGGGTTGAGTTTCGCGGGGTCGGCAACGAGCGGCGGCGGCTCGGCGCGGCCGTGCAAGATGGCGTGCGCGGTGGTGACGATGCCGCTGCGCTCGCCCTGGCGGAAGATTTTCTCGAGCTTGGTCACGGCGACCTGGCGGCTGTGAATCAAGTCCTTCAGCACATGGCCCGCGCCGACGGAGGGCAATTGGTCCGCATCGCCGACGAGGAGCACATGCGCCTTGGGCGGCACGGCGCGCAGCAGGGCGGCGGCGAGGCGCACGTCGAGCATCGAGGATTCGTCAATGACCAGGAAATCGCACTCGAGCGGGTTGCCGGCGTTGGCCGTAAAGCCGCCGTTGTTCATGTCGAACTTCAACAGGCGATGGATGGTGCTGGCGTGGGCCTTGGCCGCTTCGCCGAGGCGCTGGGCGGCGCGGCCTGTGGGCGCGGCGAGGAGCAGGCGCGCCTTTTTCGCCTTCAAGATATCCGCCAGCGCGCGCAGGATGGTCGTCTTGCCCGTGCCGGGGCCGCCGGTGAGGATGGAGAACTTTTCCTTGAGCGCGGAGACGAGGCCCGCGGTCTGCTCCGGCGCAAAAGCAAAGCCCGCGCGGTCCTGCGCCCACGCCACGGCTTTTTCAACCGCAATCGCCGGCAGCGCGGACGGCGCGTCCATCAGCCGGTGGACATTTTCGGCAATGGCGCGCTCGGCCTTTTCGTAGGTGGGCAGTTGCACCAGGCCGCCGGGGAGCTTCACCAGCGCGCCAACCTTGACCAACTCTTCAATACGCGGCGGCAGAAACGGCGGTGGGGTCTCGAGCAGTTTTGCCGCTTCGGCGACGAGTTCTTCCATCGGCCAGCAGGTGTGGCCGTCGAAGGCGAGTTCCTCGAGGGCGTAGAGGAGGCCGGCGTCGAGGCGGGCAGCACTGTCGTTGCCGAGGCCGAGGTTGCGGGCGATTTTGTCCGCCGTGAGAAAGCCGATGCCCGGCACTTCGCGGGCGACGCGGTAGGGGTCTTTCTCGAGGAGCTGGCGCGCGGCGGGGCCGTATTGCTTGACGAGGCGCACGCACAGCCCGGTCGTCACACCATAGGTTTGCAGGAACATCATCACGTCGCGCTCGGCCTGCTGGGCGTCCCACGCGGCCTTGATGGATTTGGCGCGCTGGCGGCCGATGCCCGGCACTTCGCGCAGGCGGCCGGATTGCTCGGAGATGACTTTGAGCGTGTCCTCCCCAAATTTTTCGACGATGCGGTCGGCGTAGGCCTTGCCGATGCCCTCGACGAGGCCGCTGCCCAGGTATTTGCGGATGCCATGGATGCTGGCGGGGAGGGTGGAGCGGAAGGTGGCGATTTTGAACTGCGGGCCAAACTGCGGGTGGCGCGTCCATTCGCCGGTGAGCTGGAGCGTTTCGCCGCACTGGACGCCGGGGAGCGGGCCGGCGATGGTGACGGGGGCGTCGCGGCTGCTGGTGGACAACTGGGCGACGCAGTAGCTGTTTTCCTCGTTGAGGAAGATGAACTTTTCGAGCACGCCGACGATTTTCTCCGGCCCGGGCGGCAGGCCGGCGGGCGGCGGGGCGGGAGCTTTGGGCGCGGGGCTGGCGGGCTTAGGTAGCGGTTCAGGCATCGGCAACGGCAATGATGAACCTATGTAATAAGGTCGGGCCGTTGCGGCGAGGAAATTGACAGTGCCGCCCCTTACCACCCTTGGAAAAATAAATTTATGGCTCGGTTTTAGCAGCGCCAAGTAGGGGTCAGGTTGCCTGTTATTTAGTCCCGAATATCCCAACCTACCCAACCCATCCAACCTACCCAACGCAACCAACGCACCGCTACCCCTGGCGTGGCCTTTCCGCTACCCTCCCGGGTTATGACTAAAACCGGCAAAATCGCCCGCCTGCCTCGTAGCGAGCATGGCGAGCGCAGATGGGGCATTCCTCGGCGGAAGCCGGGATAATGCTCCACTCTAGCATGTGCCACTAACCCTTAGCCCCGCTTACACCATGACCCGAAACGGAAAGATAGCCCGCCTCCCTCGTCGTATTCGCAACGAACTCAACCGCCGCCTCGATGAAGGCGAAGTCGGTTCTGCTGTCCTCGAATGGCTCAACGCCCATCCCGACGTCGTCCGATCTCTTGCCGAGCAGCAGGCCCAGCCTATCTCCAAACAAAACCTTAGCGAATGGCACCAGGGCGGTTTTCAAGACTGGCGGGAGGAGCAATCCACCCGCGCCTGGCTCCGCGACTTCGCCGACCGCTCCAAAAATCTCCGTGACGACCTCGGTCACGTCGCCTTTTCCGACTGCCTGGCCGCCCCCCTCGCCGTCGCCCTCGGTCAGTGCCTCCAACGTCTGGCCGCCACCCCCTCCGCCGACTCCGACTCTCTCAAGGAACTCCTTGCTTTGGCCCGCGGCCTTTCCCACCTCCGCCGTTCCGACCACGAACAACAGCGCCTCCGCATCCTCCGTGCCCGCAATTCAGAATATTTCGCCGAGGATGATGAGAAGGAAGAAGCGGACGAGGACAACGATGATTTCATGCCCGGGGTCTCTCCCGCCTCCTCGGAGCGCGACTAGTCCAGCCCAGTCAAACCTAGTCAAACCCAGTCCAACCAAAAAAAATATAAAAAAACTGCTTTCTTGGATGGTCGGCGTGAGATGCTTGTGCGGCCACCGCCGGATCACTTTGTTCTTTGTTATTGGGGCCGTCGCAAGCGACGCCCCTACGGGTTACGCGAATTTGGCTTTCAACTCCTCCAGCTCTTTTCTTAACGCGGCGACTTCGGCTTCGAGCTGGGTGAGGCGGTCGGTTTCGGACGGGGTGAGGGCAGGTGAAGCAAGCGAGGCAGAGGCAGGGGGTGAGGCGGGAGTGGGCGAAGAATCAGGCGCGGGGGCTTCAAATTTAATTTCCCCACCCAGCAAATGCGCGAAGCGGGCTTCCTTGGTGCCGGGGGCGCGGGGGAGTTTGAGGACGAGGGGTTCGGGGCGGGTGGCGAGTTTTTGCAGGGTTTCCTCGACGGCGGCGAGGCTCTCAAAGTTATGCAGGTGGGGCGTGCGGGAGCGGAGTTCGCCGGGAGTTTGCGGGCCGCGGAGCATTAGCACGCAGAGCACGGCGGCTTCGGCGGGGTCGAGCTCGTAGGCCTTCGGAAAGGTGTGGCCGAACTTGGGCACGCGGGCGACCGCGCCTTCGAAGAGAAAGGCGAGTTGCTTCCCGCGCAGGCTGGTGAGGGCGCGTTCGACATCGGCCTCGTTGAAGCTGACGACCGGGTCGCGGTGGTTCTTCTGGTTGCAGGCGTTGGTGAGGGCGTTGAGCGTGATGGGGTAGTAATCGGGCGTGGCGATTTGTTTTTCCACCAGCGCGCCGAGCACGCGCAGTTCGAAGTCGTTGAGGATTCGCATGAGGAGGGAGGGACAGTATGCGGTGGGTTAGGATGCAAAACAACCACGGATGACAGGGAGGGCTGGGATAGGATCAGAGGATCAGAGGATTAGAGGGTCAGAGGATCAGAGGGTCAAAGAAAGCGAGGAGAAGAATAAGTGTCAGGGGTGGGTTTCCCTTGGCTACTTTAATCCTCTAATCCTTTATTCCTTGGCTTTTTCCTGTCGCGATCAAAACAACCATGGCGTCGCGCAAGCGCGAGACCCAGCGTTTCTTGGTCGCCGCTTTGCGCCCCACTTACTGCGCGCCCTGGTCAATCCACGCGCGGATGGTGGCGACCTGGTCCTGAGTAAGTGCGGGATGCTGGGCGCGCTGACGCAGCGGGGGCATCTCGTGCCCGCGGACGGCGTCGGAGGCATAGAGCACGATGAGGCTCTGGTCGCTACGGCCGGCAATCGCGGCGCGGCCGCCGGAACGGCCGCCCGCCAGCACGCCATCCTTGCTGGCGAGGTTCAAGCGGCCGCTGGCGCGCGCGCCACTATGGCAGGACAGGCAGGAGTTTTGAAAAATGGGTTCGATATCTGCATTGAAGCTCACCGTTGGCGCCGGGGGCTCGGCGGGCGGCGGGGCGGCAACGACCGGGGGCGGAGATTCATCGGGCGCTTTGGTGAAGGTTATAACAATGGGCGCAGGTTTCTGGGGCGCCGGGGTCGCGGCCGGAACCGGCGCGGGCGGCGAATTATCCGCGAAAAGATAATGCCAGAAAAAGACGCCAGTGCCCAACATCAGCAAGAGAACCACGGCCACGGTGGCAATGGTGCGGCCGGCGCCACTGGAATCTGGGGAACTCATGATGCCTGGTTAAACCCGCGAAAGGCGCGCGGGTTTCGATATTCAAACAATCGTTTGAAAACTAACGTCGCCTGCCTTGGGCGATGAGGGCCAGTTTCCTGGCGCGGGGCCAGGTTTTGATTGCGTATTCGCGCTGCCGGGCGCGGCGCGGGAGGCGGAATTTTTCGAAATAGATTAAAACGACGGGGCGGCGGGTTTTGGTGTAGCGCGCGCCGGCCTTGGCGTGGTTGTGCTGGTGGAGGCGGCGCTGGAGGTCGTTGGTGCAGCCGGTGTAGAGCGATTGGTCGGCGCAGCGGAG
>CAZCMU010000176.1:0-6552 GCA_964499725.1 uncultured Opitutales bacterium | reverse complement strand
GCCCGCTCCTCCCACGCCTCACCTCCCGCTGTTCTTTGGACAGCCTTATTAAAATTCGTTTTGAAATCTCCCGGCTGAAAATCAATCACTTGCACTCCTCGTCCCTTAGATTCCAACATCAGTCCGCGTGAAAAACTCGACAGCCCCGCCTTCGCCGCAGTGTATAAACTCATCGCCGGCAACGGAAACTCCGCCGCCAGCGACGACACGTTAATTACCGCGCCCCGTTTGCGTACCAGCATCTCCGGCCAAAACGCGCGGGTGATTTGCATTGGCCCAGTCAGTAGTAATTGAACCTGCCGCTGAATTTCCTCCGGCGGAAAATGCGCGAAGCCCGCAAACACTCCCGCCCCCGCATTATTAATCAGCACGTCCGGCGTACCCGCCTCGCGGCGCACTTGTTCAATCGCGGCAAGCAAGGAATCGGCCACCGTCAAATCCAGTCGCACCGGATGCCAGCCTTCCGTTTTGGCCGCTGCCTCCGGCAGGCGGCTGGCCCCCCAAACCTCCAGGCCCTCCTCGCGCAACATTCGCGCAAACTCCCGCCCCAGCCCTGAGCTGGCGCCCGTGACCAGCGCCGTGCGGTAGCCGAACTTGTCCTTGAGTGCGCCCATGTTTATTTGCAGCGTGCGGAAAATTCCGCTTTTGGCGAGAGTAGCTTCACGCTAAGGTGCTCCCGATGCCCGCCCCCCATCCGCCCCTCGCCGTGCTTACGCACGAGTTCTTCCCTTACCGGGGCGGCATCGCTGTGTATGTGGAGGAAACTGCGCGAGCCGCGACCGCCAACCGGCGCAAAGTAACGGTCTGGGCCCCGGACACGTGGGATCTGCGCATGCACCAGTGGCCGTTCACCGTGCGGCTGGTGGCGATGCGCGGCAGCCTCGATTGGCCCTGCCGGCTGGCGCTGGCCAAATCGCTCCGCCGCGATGACGAACAACTCGCCCAATCCATCGTCTGGCTGCCCGAACCCGGCGCTTTGCTGACCGCCATGTATTTAAATGCCCTGGGCCGCTTGCCCGCGCGGCACCTGGTGCTCACTTTGCACGGCTCGGAAATTTTCCGCTTTGCCCGCTGGCCGCACCGCCGCCGGCTTTTTCAAAAATTGCTCCATCGCGCCGACCGTGTCGGTGTCGTCTCGGATTTTACCCACGAACTTTTGCAAAAACATTTTCGGGTGGATCTGGAAAAAATCGTTAAAGTTTCTGGCGCTTTGCGCAGTGATTTCATGGGAAAACTTCCGCCGCGCCAAACCCGCGAACCCGGCGCGCCGCTGAACTTGCTCACCGTCGGCCGGGTGCATCCGCGCAAGGGCCAGCACGCCGTGCTCGAAGCTCTGGCGCAAATGCATCCCCAACCGCAACTTCCCCTCGCCTACCACATCGCCGGACCCGTCGTGGACCGCGACTACCAACAACGGCTCGAAGCACTCGCCAAAAATTGCGGTGCCGCCGTGCACTTTCATGGCGCGGTGCCGGACGCTGACCTGCCCGCGCTCTATGCGAACGCGGACATTTTTCTCCTCACGCCCGAACCGCATGGCCCCAGCGTCGAGGGCTTCGGCCTCGTCTATCTCGAAGCGGCGGCGGCGGGCTTGCTCGTGATTGCGCACCGCATCGGCGGCGTGGCGGAAGCCGTGCGCGACGGCGTCACCGGAATTTTAGTCGAACCCGGCGACCGCGCGGGGTTGGCCGCAGCCATTCGCACCTTGGCGGACGACGCGCCAATGCGCGCCCAATTCGGCGAGGCGGGAAAAAATCGCGGGCGAGAATTATCGTGGGGAACGAATGTTGAGGCGCTCTTTGGTGGTTTGGATGATGTTTAAAGCCGGGCAAGAGTTAGCCCACATCTAAACATTCAAACGCAACCACGGATGTCACCGATAGCACGGATGCGCCTCCATTTAGAGAGGCTGGGGCTATATCTCCTCGTTCATACCATCCGTAGTTTACCCATTACCTTTCTTAATGCCCTCTTAATAGCCTCTTTATGATCATGAAACCAATTTGTAAATTATCTGTCATAGTCCTAAGCGAGAGCGGGTTGGGCCGAGAATTACTGTAACTTATGCCTTTCGGCAGCGTTTGGTCGTTTGACGGTCCATCACTTCAACTTTTCCTCCCATGATCAAAGCCAAATCCTACACCCGCAGCACCGTGCTGCCCACTCCCAAGACCGCGCCCGCCCGTTTCCGCTATGCGGACCTCGCGGCCATCCTCGTCATCGCCGCGCTGGCCATCTTCGGGTACTATCGCTACAGCGCCACCCATGGCGCCTCCGGCCAGATGGCCGATGTAAAGAATTATGAGGCCCACGACCTCGCCACCGCGCTGCAACTCTATAAGAACGACACCGGCAGCTACCCGACCAACGCCCAGGGGCTGAAAGCGCTCGTCGAACAACCCGACAACGTGGCCAACTGGCACGGCCCGTATGTAACTGATGAAAACGCCCTGCGTGACCCGTGGAATATTTCCTATCAATACTCCTTCCCCGCCCGGCACAACGCCCGCGGACAATACGATGTCTGGTCCATGGGCCCCGACCAAAAAACCGGCACGCCCGACGACATCGGCAATTGGTAGGCAACCGGCCGTGGCGCAACTTTTTGAGGCCGTTCCTGTTTCCTATTGAAAACCCCTTCGCCTTCTGCAAAAACTTTGCTGTTCACCCCCAACCTTGGATTTAATTCTCCCATGACCATCCCCCTCCAGTTCCAGCGCGCACACGCCACCACCCATTCCCGTCGGCTGGCGCCGGGCTTCACCCTGACCGAGATTTTGATCGCCATTGCGCTGATCGTGATTCTCGTCGCGGTGGCCGTCACCAACCTTTCCGGCATCCTGTCCCATGGCCAGGAAGACACCGCGAAGATTTTTGTGACTTCGGAAATTGACACCGCGCTGCTCGCCTACCGCTCAAACACCGGCAATTACCCGACCACCGAACAGGGCCTCGGCGCCTTGATTATCGCCCCGGATGGCGTCAGCGGCTGGCGCGGACCCTACCTGACCACCAATGACGTGCCCAAAGATCCCTGGGGCAATTTTTATCAATACGCCTATCCCTCCACGCACAACCAGCCGGCCGGAAAGTACGACTGCTGGTCGGCGGGCCCCGACGGGCAAAACAACACGCCGGACGATATCGGCAATTGGCCAACCCAATAACGCCCCCGCCCACCGCGGCGAGTCCTCCGCTATTAATGACCCCGGCAAACGGTGAAACCCAATCCCACCAACTGGCCGGCGAGCCCCGGCCCGCGCCGTAACTCCTGCCGGCAAACCGCCCGCGCCCCCGAGCGCGGGCGCGTGGTTTATGTACCGCGACTAATTACACCCGCCACCCGCGGTTTCACCCTCACTGAAATTCTCGTCGCCCTCGCCCTCATCCTGATTATTGGCGCGCTGTCTGCCGTGGACATGTCCGGCATCGCCAATAGCGTCAACCGCCTGCCGCCCGCCAAAGTACTCGAAGCCACCATCCGCCAGGCCCGCTTCCTCGCCATGTCGCGCATGGACAATGTCATTCTCACACACGACGACGATGCGCACAGTTTTGATCTCCTGGATGACAAGGGCAACATCCTCGAACAGGATGCCGATGGCGTGGACAACCCCAACTCCAACCTCACGCTGACCTTCACCCCTATCCTGCCGTTGACCGATTTGGTTACCGACCCTGGCAGCCAGAGTGACGATGACAACCAATTGTCCAAACTCCCCTCGCCGCGGTTGATCTTCCATGCCACCGGCGCCACTCCGCCCGTCAAGGTGACCTTGTCGCAGGACGGCAACGAAACGAAGTTCAATCTGGATCCCTTTTCCGAAGGCCCGCCCCCAAAATTTCCCGAAACCGTGCCCCCCCTGCCTGCCGACACCAATTAGCCTCCATGAAACGCGCCCACACCCAGTCCGGCTTTTCGCTGGTCGAAACCCTCGTCGCCATCATGATCTTCATCGTGACGGTGGGGGTGCTGGCCCAATCGTTGAGCATCGCGCTCAACGCCATCGCCAACATGGAAATAACGCAAGGCCGCGAGCATGATTATCAATTTGTGCGCGATCAGGTGCTGACCATTTCCGACACCCAGTCGCTCAGCCTCGGTGGCGACGCGCAGACTCCCAATGCCGGCCAGGCGCATTGGGACGCGGAAACGGAAACAACCGAGACGCCCGACCTTTTCCAACTCACCCTTAAAATCTCCCTGGATGGCACCAGTGGTGTGCCGCCGGAAAGCTCGAACCAAACCGTTTACGTCCTGCGCCCCCAATGGTCGGAAACCGACGATGAATCCTCCCTTTTGAGTGACATCCACGACAACCTGGGCCGCATTCGCACCCAGCAAGCGTGGCCCTGATGCCAACCGCACCCACCAATTTTGCGCCGTCCATGGCGCGCCCGCCTGTCGCAACTTCGCGGCGGGCTCGGCTTGGCTTTCGCAATCTGCGCCGGTCCGGTTTCACTTTGGTGGAAATCCTGATGGCCATTGCCATTTCGACGCTCATCCTCGGCGCGGCGGCCATGTTTATGTATTCCGCTTTCTCGTTGCTGGAGCAGGCGCAAAATGACCCGGGCCTCGAGCACCAGAAACTTGGCGTGACCAGTTTTCTGCAATATTCATTTACCAATGCGCTGCCGGACAGTGCCATCCCCGTCAACCCCACTCAAAATGGCAACACCACTACCGGAGGCACCACGGGAAATACGACCGGCAATACCACCGGCAATACCACCGGCAATACCACCGGAAACACCACGGGCACCGGTTCCAGCACCGCCACCAGCAGCCTGACCAGCGGTCTCGGCGGGGGCAACACCACCACCAGCCGGGCGGGCACCACGATGGCACCCACCGTCAATGGCATCGCCTCGGCCACGGCCGGCACCACGGGCAACTCCACCAGCGGCAACAGCACGAGCGGCAGTTCCACCAGCGGCAATTCCACGAGTGGCAACTCAACCAGCGGCAGCTCGACCAGCGGAAACTCGTCCGCCAGCGGTCAAGATATCGCCGCCGCCAATAATAATGCCGCGGTTATTCAAAAAACCACCATGGTCGCCTGGGGTTGGCCGCCCACGGTTGATGCTGGTGAAGACCCTTATCTTACTTGGGTGATGCCGACCGACAGCCCTCTCATCGTCTGGGACAACGGGCCCAAACTGCCCGTCCGCTGCTTCCTCGAGTTTAAGGAACATGAAGGCCTGGAGTTGATTTGGGTGCCTCCCTACGTTCCCAATAACGTTGAAATAAACGCCGTCCGCCGCACCTTGCTTTCGGCCTTGGTGGTAAAAATGACCTATGTCTATTTCGACCCCAACGCCCTCACCTGGGATACCACGGACACCCCGCCCAAGGACCCCACCACCGGAAGTTATATCCTGCCAGATTATATCCAGCTTACTTTTGACATGAACGGTAAACTGAGCACCATGTCCGTGGCCATGCCCGCGGCAAATACCTCGGTGCCACTCTACTAAGACTGTCTCCACCCTTTGCCCGCCATGAACGCTGAAGCCACCCCTCCGCCCGCCGGCCCCGCCCCGCGGGCTCGGCCGCGCCGGTCGCGCGGCACCATCCTGGTGTTGGTGTTGGGCATCATTCTGGTGCTCTCGGCGCTCGTCACCGCATTTTTGGAAATTGCGCGCAAGGAAATCATCCTGCGCGGCATGTATTTTGGCCGCGAAAACATGCGCCTCACCGCCTACTCCGCCTTTGAGTCCACCCTGGCCGTCCTGAACGCTTACCTGCAAATTGACGGCGGCCTCTACGGCCCCGTCCAGGGCTGGGGCGACCCTCTCCATCAACAATCCTGGAGCAACAACACGGAAAACACCGAGGGCGCGACCAGTTCGATTTACAACCCGCCGGACGGCATGACCGTCAGCGTCACCATCACGGACCTGACCGGTTACCTCCCGCTCGACCGGATGAGTGACACCGAATTTCAGGCGATGTTTGACGCCATGAACGTGGATCCAACCCAGGCCGGCGTCTTGCTCGACACCTACCGCGACTGGACCAAGGCCTACACCGGCACCTTCACCGCTGATGGCGCCGGCTCGGATTATTACGAGGCGCTGGATCCACCCTACGATCCCACCTACACCAACATCACTGACTTCAGCGAATTTCATT
Source organism: uncultured Opitutales bacterium (assembly GCA_964499725.1). GTDB lineage: Bacteria > Verrucomicrobiota > Verrucomicrobiia > Opitutales > JABDGR01 > JABDGR01. The sequence goes on along the minus strand of CAZCMU010000176.1, from coordinate 416 downwards.
ACCTTAAAAACTGGCAGGATTTATTCTGGGACAAGGATGGCAAGGAAACCCCCGCCTATGCTCAATTCCGAAAAATTGTCACCCTGCACGATTCCGGCGGCGCCACCAATATTAACACTGCCCCGCAAGAAGTCCTCGATGTGTTGTCGGACCAGGACTTGATGGAAATAGACGAGACCGTTACCGAACCCTACCTTTGGGGGCAGGATGGCATACCCAACACTCCCGACGACATGCTCGCCCGCAACACGGATGAGTTAACTCTCGCCGGATATCTGGGCACTAGCAGTAGCGGTGGTGCTACCACCGGTGGCACAACCACTGGCGGGAATACCACGGGCGGCGGTGCAACTGGCGGCGCGGGTACCGGTGGCGGTGGTGGTGGTGGTGGTGGTGGTGGTGGTGGTGGTGGCCGC
>CAZCMU010000175.1:0-6565 GCA_964499725.1 uncultured Opitutales bacterium | reverse complement strand
GCCACAACAGCTGTCCGACCGAATAGGTCGCGACCATGTATTTGCCGAGCGCATTCTCACCCTCGAAGTTTATACTCGTAATTCCAGTGGACCAAAGGCACACACTTTTCACCCCTCAGATATTTTCCAGTTTGGCCTCACGAGCGACCTGCGCTCTCTCTGGGATTGCGAGTTATACCCCGATGCGCTGATTGCAACCGATTATGCCTGGTGGAAGACCGCGCCTGAGCAATACCTCTGGTTGTCCTGCCTGGATAAAACCGGCGGCGTAAAAGTCATATTGCCCCATTTTCTCGCCACCTGGCCGAAGCTGGCCATGCAATCCGAGCAGTCCATCGTCAATAATTTCGCCATTTATGCCTCCCAGAGCGCAGACGTGGGTTTGCCCGCCAAGCTCTTGCGTTCAGACTCCGATGCCGTCATGCGGAATGCGGACTGGCAAAGGCTTTGCCGAATTTATAGTTCCAAGCTATTGACGTGGTTTTATGAAGTTAAACTGCGTATTGCTTTCCAAGCCACCAAATGGTTTCCCCAAAAAATCAATCTTAAGCCCAAATAATGCACTTTCTCGCCCATCGCGGATTTTGGCAAAGTATGGAGGAGAAAAACTCCCCGGCGGCCTTGCGGCGCGCGCTGAGTGAGGGTTTTGGGGTGGAGACGGACTTGCGCGATGCGGCCCAGCAGCTTGTCATCGCCCACGACCCCGCCGGGCCGGGCGCGCAACCGGTGGACGAGTTTTTTGCCGCGTACGCGGAAACCAAGAGCACCGCCGCGCTGGCGTTGAACATGAAGGCCGACGGCCTGCGCAGCCTCTTAAAAACGTTGTTGCGGAAGCACGGCATTAAAAACTATTTTTGCTTCGACATGTCCGCCCCGGAAACCCTTGGCTGCGCGCGCGATGGCCTGCGCTTTTTCACCCGCGAGAGCGAAATCGAAACCGCACCCGTGCTGTATAACGAGGCCGCGGGGGTCTGGCTGGATATGTTTAAGAGCGACTGGGTGACGCCGGGCGTCATCGAAAAGCACCTGCAAGCCGGCAAGGAAGCCGCGCTGGTCTCGCCGGAGCTGCATCAACGGCCCCACCTGCCGTTTTGGAATGCCCTCCGCGCCGCCGGTCTGGGCAAAAATTCTTCGGTGCTGCTCTGCACCGACCACCCCCGCGAGGCCCGGGCATTTTTTCATGACTAAAATCCGCGCCATCATCTTTGACATGGACGGGGTGCTCATTGATGCCAAGGACTGGCATTACGAGGCGCTGAACCGGGCGCTGAATTTATTCGGCTTCAACATCAGCCGCTACGACCACCTCGTCACCTTCGACGGCCTGCCCACGCGCAAAAAGTTGGAAATGCTCTCGCGGGAGCAAAGCCTGCCGCCGGCCTTGCACGGCTTTATCAACGACCTGAAGCAGTCGTACACACTGGAAACGGTGCACGCCAAATGCAAGCCGCGCTTCCAGCATGAATACGCGATGACGCACCTCAAGGCCGACGGCTACAAACTCGCGGTGGCGTCGAACTCCGTCCGCCAGAGCGTGGAACTGATGATGGAAAAGAGCCAGTTGCGGTCCTACCTGGATGCGATTGTGAGCAACCAGGACGTGACCCACCCCAAACCCGCCCCGGACATTTACCTGAAAGCCGCCGCGAGCATGGGCGTGAAGCCCGCCGAATGCCTCGTGCTGGAGGACAACCCGAACGGCATCGCGTCCGCCCGCGCCGCCGGGTGCCGCGTGATGGTCGTCCACGACATCTCCGACGTGACCTACGACCGGATTCTGGCGGAAATCAACCCCGTGCGAACACTGCGCCAATCATGAATATTTTGCTCCTCATGGCCGGCCCGAGCGATAAATATCGCGAAGCGGGCCAGGCCTACCCCAAAAACCTCGTGGAAATCGAGGGCCACCCCATCATCCAGCATGTGATGGAGAATGTGGCGCCGCTGATTGGCGCGAAAGACAAGCTTATCCTGGTGCTCAACCGGGATGAGATTCAGCGCTTTCACACCGATTCGGTCGCGCGCCTGCTGGCGCCCAAAGCCCAGATTTGCGAAACCCTGGGCAAGACGGCTGGAGCGGCCTGCTCGGCGCTGCTTGCCATTGACAAAATAGACAACGACGAGCCGCTCGTCATTGCGAATGGCGACCAAATCATCCAGGCGAACCTGCCCGCGGCTATTGCGGATTTTAACAAACGCAAACTGGACGGCGGCATCATCGTGTTTGACGACGTGCACCCGCGTTGGTCGTTTGTGAAATGCAATGCGGAGGGCCTGGTGGTGGAAACCGCGGAGAAGCGCCCAATCAGCCGCCTGGCCACCGCCGGATTTTATTACTTTAAGCGCGGGAAAGATTTTGTCCGCGCGGCAGAACGAATGATCCTGAAGGACTCCCAGGTGGACGGCGCCTATTACGTCTGCCCGGCCTATAATGAATTGCTGCTGGAAAACGCCCGCATCGGCATCTTCACCATTCCACGGCAAAATTATTTCTCGATGGCCACGCCGCCCGGCGCCCAATTGTACGCCGAGCATTTAAAAAAGAGAACCCGTTGATGCGCACCGCCCGGCTTGAGGAGATGACAAAAGGCTGGTTCGTGGGCGACTTCACGCCGACGCTCCACCCCACCCGCGACGTGGAAGTGGCCGTAAAACACTACCGCGCCGGCGACGCCGAAGCGGCCCATTACCATAAAATCGCCCGGGAATTTACCGTCATTGTGTCGGGCACCGTGCGCATGAGCGGCCGCGATTTTAAGGCTGGCGACATCATCGTCATCGAACCCGGCGAAGCGACCGATTTTCAGGCGGTGACGGACGCCGTGACCACGGTCGTAAAAATTCCCGGCGCCCAGAACGACAAGTATTTGGCTTAACGCGTGCTCAACATTGTCATTCCCATGGCGGGGCGCGGCTCACGGTTTGCCGAGGCCGGCTTCACCGACCCCAAGCCGTTGATAAAATTCGGCGGACGGCCCATGATTCAATGGGTGATCGACAACATCCGGCCCAACCGTCCGCACCGGTTCATTTTTCTATGCCTCGCCGAGCACCTCGCGCGTTATCCCCGCCTACGCGTGGAAATGGAGTCGCTTTGCCCCGGCTGCGTCATCATTCCCATTGACCAAGTTACCGAAGGCGCCGCGTGCACGGTCCTGCTCGCCCGCGCCTACATTAATAATGCCGACCCGCTAATGATTGCCAACAGCGACCAGTATGTGGAACTGAAAATTGACGATTATCTCCAAACCCTCGACGACCAGCAGGCCGCCGGGTTGATCATGACCTTCTGGGCCGACCACCCCAAATGGTCCTATTGCCGGATGCGGCCCGACGGCACGGTTTCGGAAGTGGTGGAAAAGCAGGTCATCAGCAACGAGGCCACGGTGGGCATCTACAATTTTGCGCACGGGCGCGACTATGTGACCGCCGCCGACACGATGATTGCACGCAACCTGCGGGTGAACGGCGAATTCTATGTGGCGCCGACCTACAACCTGCTTATCGAGCAAGGCGCGCGCATCATCACCTCACGGATCGGCCAGGGAGCGGAGGGCATGCACGGACTGGGCACGCCGGACGATTTGGGCCGGTTCATGAAAAAGTTCGGGGTAGTGTTTGGATAAAACCCGCTGAATGAGCGCGCCGGAAATTTCGTTTTGCGTACCCGTGTTCAATGCCACGGGAACGATTGAGCGCTGTTTGCAGGCGGTTTTGGCGCAGTCGGTTCCCTCGCGGGAAATTTTGGTGGTGGATAATTGCTCGACGGACGATACCGCAGCCAAGGCGCGGGAAATTTTGCGCGACGTGCCTGGGACACAAGTGGTGGTGAATGACCAAAACCTTGGCCGCATTGAGAACTGGAACCGCTGCCTCGAATTGGCGGCGGGACGATATATTAAATTTGCCCTGGCCAATGACGTATTGCTGCCCGGCAGCGCGGAGATGCTGCTGCGTGAGGCTCGACGCCACCCCGACGCCGTGATGATGTGTTCGCGCCCGCGTTTCGTTACGGAAATTCCAGCCACCCTGGAGACCGTGCCGACGAATCCCGCCACAAAAACCTACGCGCCGCAGGAAATGTTGCGCCATTTTTGTGCCGTCGGCCAGAACGACACCGGCAGCCTAAATGGCATCTTAATGAACGGAGAAACGGTCCGGCGCGCGGGTTTGAAATATCGACCAGACCTGCCCTTCTTCGCGGACCTTTACCATGCCATCGAGTTATCTGGACACGGGCCGGTGGTTTATATTGATGCGGAATCACACCTGTTTGACCGGGGCAACAAAGGCCGCTTCACCTTTAGCGGCTTAAAAATGCTGCCTTATTATTTTGAATCCCGCACTTGTTCCGCCGTCATGGCCCTACGACTGGCCGAACAAGGCGCGCCGCCCTGGGAGGGTTTCGGTTTTCTTTTCACCCAATACATCAACCACCGCTGGAATTTTGGCGACGCCCCACTGCCGGGTTACCTGGACACGCTGGCCCTCTTTAAGGGAGCCGGCCCTTTTCGCCGGCAGGCCTTGAAACACCGCTTCCGATGGGGTCTGCGCAAATTGTTTAAACATTCGGTCAACTAACCCATGCGAATCGTTTTTATCACGACGATGACCGGCTACCCATGGGGTGGCAGTGAGGAATTGTGGAGTCGTGCGGCGGCGCGCCTGGCCGATGCAGGACACCAGGTGTCCGTGTTTACTGAACAAACGCCGCCCCTTTCGCCAAAGTTCACCGACCTCGCCGCACACGGTATCGCGTTAAAATCGCGCACACCGCCCAAGTGGGGCATGGCGCGGTCGCTATGGCGCCGGTTGACCGGCCTGCCACCCCGACATCCGGAAAAAGCGTGGCTGCTCGCGCAAAATCCCGACCTCGTCGTTATTTCCCAAGGCAGTATTCGGGATGGCTTTTCCTGGATGCATTTCTGCAAGGAGGAACAATTGCCCTACCTGCCGATCGTGCATTGCAATGCCGAAATCGCCTGGCCCAGTGACGACATCGCCACGTCACTGGCTTCCGCTTACGCCGGAGCCACGCAAGTTTGTTGCGTTTCACAGCACAATTTGCGGCTGCTTGAATTCCAGCTTGGGAAACCCCTCCCCAACGCCCGCGTGGTCTGGAATCCCACCAATCTGGCGAGTAGCGAACTCTTGTTGTGGCCCGAAAGCAATGGGGTGGTGCGGATAGCGAGCGTAGGCCGGCTTGAGCCCGGCTCCAAAGGCCAGGACGTGATTTTTCAAGTCCTCGCTCAACCGGTTTGGCGCAGGCGGCCAGTCGAGCTGAATTTATACGGCGCAGGGCCCTTTGAAAAAGTTTTGCGGAAAATGACGGCCAGCCTGCAACTAGCCAACGTCCATTTCCGCGGACACGTCGCAAATGTGGCCGACATTTGGCGGAATAACCACCTTCTGGCCATGCCCTCGCGACAGGAAGGCCTGCCCTTGACTCTCGTCGAAGCAATGTTCTGCGGCCGTCCGGCGGTCGTGACCGATGTCGGCGGCAACGCGGAATTATGTGTGGACGGTGAAACCGGTTTTATCGCCAGCGCTGCGGCCGTGGGGCCGTTCGCGGAAGCCCTCGAACGCGCCTGGGTGCGCCAGTCTGACTGGCCCTCGCTCGGCCAAGCGGCCCACCATCGGATCCGACAAATCGTTCCCGCCGACCCGGTGGGGGATTTTTGCGAATTACTGGCCGGTTATACCAACAAAATTTGTTGAACCGGTCCGCTTCGATTATTTCTCCATGCGTTTGGTGTTTATTTCAACGATGACCGGCTACTCCTGGGGTGGCAGCGAGGAGTTATGGAGCCAGGCGGCCCGGCGCATGACCGCCGCCAGCCATAACGTTTCCGCGTATACCGAGCAACCCCCACCCCATTCGGCAAAATTCACGGATCTAGCCAAGCACGGGATCGGGTTGCGTCATCGGCCACAATCACATTTGAGTCTAAGACAGTTATTTTGGTTGCGTGTTTTCGGACAACGACCCCGCGACACCGAGAAGGAATGGCTCATCAACCAGCAGCCTGAACTCGTCGTCATTTCTCAAGGCGGCACGACGGATGGCCAGGACTGGATGGGTTTCTGTCGCGAGCAAAAATTACCTTACGCGAGCATTGTTCAATGCAATTCTGACATTGCGTGGGTGAAGGATAAGGTGGCCGCCCAAATGGCCGAGAACTATCTCGGCGCACGCGCGGTTTATTGCGTCTCGCAGCACAATCTGAGGCTGCTCGAATGGCAAATCGGCGAAAAGCTGCCCAACGCCACCGTGGTGTGGAACCCGAACAGCGTGTCCGCCAGCGACCTCCTGGCTTGGCCGGCGGAAGCTGGACCGCTTCGTCTCGCATCGGTTGCGAGACTGGAACCCAGCGCGAAGGGGCAGGACGTACTATTCAAAACTCTAAGCCTGCCCGCATGGCGTACCCGGTCTGTAGATCTTGATTTGTATGGCGCAGGACCCTCCGAAAAAACTTTGCGCCAGATGGTCAAAACACTGCAACTGGATAATATCCACTTCCGGGGACATGTCTCTAATGTAGCTGACGTTTGGCGCGACCACCAC
>CAZCMU010000174.1:0-6749 GCA_964499725.1 uncultured Opitutales bacterium | reverse complement strand
CCTGGTCGTTGACCCAACTCCTGGGCCAGCGCGTGCCCAATGCCAGTGAGGTCAACGACCAGGGCCAAAGAATACTTCGCATGCTTGCGAGCTGGAGCGACTTCAAGCTCACCCAGCTCAGCCCCGATGGCTACACCTTGGTCAAGCGGACCAATCCTCAAAGCACCTGGCTGGATTCCGCCGCGGGAAAGCGTGCGGCAGGCTATGCGTTTGTCGGCGACGTATCAGGTGGTCTCGGTATCAGCATCAAGAACTTCTGGCAGTCCTATCCCGCGGAACTCGAAATCAAGAATGCCACCAGCGCTGCGGCCCAGTTCAATGCTTGGTTATGGTCCCCCGATGCTTCCGCCATGGATATGCGGCACTATGACACCCGCGCTCACGGCCTGGAAGAATCGTATGAAGATGTGCAAGCCGGCCTGAGCACCCCCTATGGAGTGGCCCGGACCAGCGAACTTACGCTTTTTGTCAATGATGGAGTGCCGGCGAAGGACGAGGCGGTTAAAATCGCGCAAGCTGGCACCAAAATTCCAATGTTAGTCTCGACGCCGCAGTATTATCACGATGCCGGTGCGTTCGGCGTCTGGAGCGTGCAGGACAGGTCCACCCCGTTTAAAACCGCCGTCGAAGACCACCTCGATTCCGTCATCAACTACTACCTGACGCAGCCCGAAGAGCGCAATTGGTACGGCTTCTGGCATTTTGGCAATGTCATGCACTCGTATGACAATGCCCGCCACGTCTGGCGCTATGACCTCGGCGGCATGGCGTGGGATAATTCGGAATTGGGTACAGACGTCTGGCTATGGTACAGTTTCCTGCGCACCGGGCGGCCCGATATCTTTCACATGGCCGAGGCCATGAGCCGCCACACCGGCGAAGTTGATGCTTATCATTTTGGACCCATGGCCGGCCTCGGCACCCGCCACGGTGTGATCGAGTGGGGCGACGGCGCCAAAGAGGCCCGCATCGCCCAAGCTCCTTACCGCCGCTTCTATTATTATCTCACCACTGACGAACGGACTGGTGACGTAATGCATGAAATGCTCCAGGCCGACCAATCCGTCACCCGTTACGACCCCATGCGCGAGGCCGACCCACCCAAGCCCGACGACGCCCGCTTTCCCGCCCGCGTGCGCGTCGGCCCCGATTGGTTCGCCCTCGCGGGCAACTGGATGACCGAATGGGAGCGCACCGGCGACACGAAATGGCGAGACAAAATCGTCACAGGAATGAAATCCATTGAACAAATGCCCAACGGACTCCGCACGGGCCGCAATCTCCTCATGGGCTTCGACCCTGCCACCGGCGTCTTGTATCCGCGGGACAACACCATCGGCAGCTACAATCTAGCCACCATTATGGGCGGTGCCGAAGTTATGGCCGAATTGAATCGCCTGATTGACGATCCCGCTTGGCAGAAACTTTACGCAGATTTTGCCACCGACCATGGCGGCACCATCAGCACCGGGCGCATGTTGGCCTACGCCGCCGCATTTTATAAGGATCCGATGCTGGCGCAACGCGCCATCGCGACCGTCCGCGGCGGCGATGGCCGCGACAACCGTACGGTTTCCGGTGAGAATTCCCTCAACCCAGTTACCGAAGGCCAGGCGGGCACCAACGGCGCCGCCCAAGGCTCACTCAACGACATTGAGGTATTAGAATGGGTAAAGGATTGGCTTCCGCAGAATGCTCCCACCGGAGGTCGCGGTGGTCGCCGGGGAGCGGGTGGCGCAACCCCGGGCGCCACGCCCGCTGCTGGAGCAGAGTAGTATTAAATAAATATAATATGATAAATCAATTTATAAAACCATAAAGCAGGCATCTAGTACTCCATGAAAAGAATAACCCCACTGTTGATGGTTGCCGTGCTGGTGAATGTTTTCCTGGCCGCCACTTTACCTGCGCAGCCCATGGCCACGGCCAGCACCGTGGATGCCTCGGCCCAGCGGGATGCCGCCGACCTGGCCCAGTTCGATCGGAAGGCGGCCCTTTCGAAGGATCTTGGCGCAACCCACATGGTAATTACCGAAGGGATTCCACCAGCCACTTGGGAACTGGATGACCACGACCCCTATCCCGCTTGGTACATGCAGCATGCAAGTCTCCTGTTGATTTTTCCCCCAAAGGACCTTCAGCCCTACGTGAACATGGAGTACGCGACCAGAGTCGCCGGCATCCTGGCCAAACGTTGCGAAATCCTTCGCAAATACGGCCTCAAGGCCGTGTGGAACGCGAACGAGCCGGCGGTCTTGCCGGAGGCGTTTTTTACCGCCTATCCCGAATTGCGGGGCCCGCGCATTGACCAACCCAATCGGTCGCGCGAGGCCCGTTTTGCGCCCAGTGTGGACGAGCCGGAGACGTTGCGAATGTACCGCGAGTCCATGCAGCTCCTGCTCCAACAATGCCCGGAGGTCGAGCTGTTCAACTGGGTCACCACCGACGCCGGCTCCGGCTTCGACTGGGCGCCGTCGCTGTATCCCGGCATCAACGGCAACAGCAATTACCAGAACCGTCCACTGTCGGATCGTGTGGCCAGCTTCCTGATTAACGTCCAGCAAGCCGCCAAGGACGCCGGCCATACCATCGAGATCAACCTTAACCCGATCGCGCCACGCCAATGGATGACTCCCACGTTTTCGCCGGATGTGTTGCAGGCCATCGTACAAAAGCTCCCGCGTGGCTTGGCGGTGCAAGGTCGCGAAGGCCCGGACGCCCGGCCCTTTGCCGGCGGCGAAACAAGCGGCGCCAGCAGCCAGGCGTTTTACCCCGTTTTGGGACTGGTTGTGCCCTCACTGGATGCCAGCGGTGGTGGCGGGCGCCGTGGCGGCGCGGCAGGCGTGCCTCCTGCCCGCGTCATTATCAATCTGGGTGACGAGACGACGGTTGACTTTAATTACCGCTTGCTGAAAGCCACGCAAGGTGTGCCGATGGGAACGCTGTTGGAACGGCTCACCGCGCTGCGCGCGTTTGCCGTGAGCGAGGTGGGCGAGCAGCAGGCTGACAACCTGCTGGAGGTCTGGAGCGCGCTCAACGATGTTGAGCGCAACTTGAATATTCTCAATTTTGGCGGAATGTTGCGCTTTGGGCATGTGCTCAACCGCTGGATTACCCGTCCGATGGTGCCGTTTCCAGATGAACTGACCGGGGACGAGAAAAAGGATTACCAGTCGTTTCTTTTCCAGGCAAAGGGCGAGGAACAGGCTGACGACCTTATTGATATTCAGGCGATGCGCATGTACGAGGGCTGGGGTGCCAAGCTGCTCTTCCAGCGGACGATTGAGCTGACTCAACCACTGCTGAACACGGCCTTAAGCCGTGTCGAACGCATTCGGGTTGCGGCCAAGGACGATGCTGCACGCCAGCAATGGGACCAGATGGCCAAGCGGCTGCAAGCCGTCATTTATCTTCTGGAGTCGGCCGACAACATGGTGGCCTATCAGGCCCAACTCGACCGCGTGAAAAGCCTCGGTGCGAAGCCTGAGCAGAATCCTGTTTTGGGCGTCCAGTCCGGCTGGGATCGCACCGACCTGATGGAAACCGCGCGGAAGGAGATTGACACCATGGTTAACCTCCGCCGCCTGCTCCAAAGCACGAATGAACCGATTCTCGACCTGGCACCCACTTCCGCCGAGGAGACGATTATGCGCCTCGGCCCCAATGTGGCCGACCAGATCAAACATAAAATCGACACCATGAATGCCCACTGGCGCGACTACGACCGCCTCTTTACATCGCCCAATCCGTGAGGCCCCGCTGAACGTAGTGGTCGGATACCTCTCCTCGTGTTACCCCCATGAAAATGCCTACCCCAGACCAATCTAACCCCGCGTCCTCCTCCACCCTGAAAAGGAGGGACTTCACCAAGATTCTCGCCGGCGGCGTTATCGGTTCCGCCATTGCCGGCCGTGCCTCCGCCGCCCAGTCGGCGGTGGAATCCCCTGCCGTGCCCAAACCAAGAATAAATAATCTGCATCACGTCGGGGGCGACTATCACTGCATTTACGGAGGCGACTGGGCGTCGAAGAAAAATTTCGAATTCCACCAGCGCCAAGGGGTAACGTCCCTCAGTCCCAGCATGGATGCCGGGAGCGATACCGCCTCCGCCGTTGGCGCCAATGGACTGCCCGCGCCGATTGAGGGATGGGACCTCGATCAAATGAAACGCTGGAAAGATGCCTGCGACCAGGCAGGCATGCTGTGGGAGGGAATCCGGATGGATTCCCGCTACATTTACCTGCGGCCGGGGCCGGAGCGCGATCGGGCGGTCGATACGATCATCGGTAACATCCAGAAAGCCTCCCAAGTGGGCGTTAAGCTCATTTCCCAGCATTGGACCTTGATTCCGATTCGGCGCAACACCCATTCACCGGGGCGGGGTGGCAGCACCTACGTTGGATTCAAGCTTGAGGATAATTGGCAGGATCTCCGCGTGGGCAGGAACGGGGTCGTTCACTACGACGAATACTGGGAGCGAATCACTAATTTCCTTACGAAGGTGATCCCGGTGTGCGAGCAATACGATGTGCGGATGGCCGTCCATCCCTATGATTGCCCCGGACTTCCGCGCGGCTACCAAGGTGTTGATAACTGGGATGCCGCTCCCGACACCGTTCTCGAATCGCTCAAGAAATACGAAGCCGTGGTTGACAGCCATTACAACGGATTCCAATTGTGCCTGGGAACGTGCGGCGAAGGTTGCAAAAAACCGCGTGAGGAAATTCTTCCCATTGTCAGTTATCTCGCCGGCAAGGGCAAAATCCACCAAATCCATATGCGCAACATCCGGGGAGGACTGCACGACTTCCAGGAAGTTTACATTGATGAGGGAGACATGAATTTTATCGAGGTCGTCCGAATTCTGCGAGACGCCGGCTGGACCGGAAGCTACCTTCCCGATCATACTCCGTCACACCCCGATGACCCGGGAAAATTCGAGGGGTATTCCCAGGCCTTTGGTTATATTCATTCGCTGATCCGGGCTGCGAATTCCGAGGTGCCCGGTTGAGCGAGGCCTCCAAAGCAGAGGGACATTTACTCTGGAGTCGATCTTAGATCTGGCTGTGGAAATTGATTGTGGCGTGCGCGCCGTCACAAAAGGGCTTGTTTTGCGACACTCCGCAGCGACATAAGGTCACGCGGTTGCGCCGTTCGTATTTAAACCCATCGGCATTAATCACCTGTACGCCGCCGCATATCCGTTACCAGATTCCTGCCTCTGCTGCCGCCAAGATTCCCGGGGAACCCCACCCTGCTCATGTTATAGCCAATTGAGCATAGATGGTTTTTCTACTGTCCAGAAGTGTTATATTGCTTGGTTTAGGATAAGAGTACTTCTTTGGTGCATAGTCAGACAATTGCTTGAGTAATTTAAAACAAGCAGCTGACCAAAATCGCGCGATCAACGCCTTATTCGCGCCAGGCTTTGACGACGACTCCATCCTTGAAAGCAACCACGGCGGTCTGGATCGTGTTAGTCCGATCCACCGCGACGTAGAAAATCATAAAAGTGCGTTCGGCAGTTTTGGTTTCGTTATAATTCCACCGCCAAACCTCCAGGCCATTGTCCTCGGCGATTTTCTTGAAGGGGTCGCCAATCAGGCCAACCACGAAATCCTTGGTTTTACCGGGCTGGATTTGCGTAAAAAGATCATCCGGAATGGTTTTCCCGGCGATGTTCGTATTCGAGCTGTTGGTGGCGATGCATCCACCCAGGCCGAGACCAAGCAGGCTGGCAGTGAAGAACGGAATAATTCTAAAGCAAGGGAGAAATTTCATAAGATTGGTTGATACAGACTGGAGGTTGCAGTTGTGGCGCGATCAGGTTGAATGCGTCCGAGTGTAGTGACTCATTTGGTTGATTGTAAGAAAAAGGTGGCATGAAAGTAATGGGGTGAACACCCACCGCATTTTGTTTGGTCAGAGATTGACTGGCTGGAACAAAACGTTAGGACTCAGGCTTGGCGGAGAAAATATTGGTGTCACTTTTTCGCAACATAAGACTTCAAGAAGTTTCAATTCCTCAAATCCCATGTGTGCTGCACAAACCGGATCCGATTGTCTGCTTACCTGCGGGGCCGTGGTGATTACCGGCGCTTCTTCTGGAATTGGCGAGGAGTTTGTGAAGGAGGTCGCGGCCCAGAACTCCAAGGCGAAGTTTTTCAATCTCTCCCGCACCGTGCCCGATGATTCGCTGACCGCCGGAAAGCTCCGCCATTGCCCGGCAGACCTGTCCAACGCGGCTGGTCAGGAGGCCGCCATCACCGAAGTGGAAGCATGGCTGGATGGAGCGGGCCAGGTTGGAGGCATCCTGCTCATCAACAACAGCGGCTTTGGTTCCTTTGGTTTTTTTCCCGAGCCCTCACTGGAACGCAGCCTGCAAATGATCGATTTAAACATCCGTGCACCCGTGGTGCTCACGAGCCGGCTGCTCTCCCGCATGAAAGAGCGCGGCGGCGCGGTCATAAACATTTCCTCGACCGCCGCGTTTCAACCCACTCCGTTTTTTGCCATTTATGGCGGCACCAAGTCATTTCTCCTGAATTGGAGCCTTGGATTGTGGCGGGAATTGCGGGACACCAAGGTGCACGTGCTGTGCGTGTGCCCGGGTCCAACCAAGACAAAATTCTTTCATGCAGCCGGCTTTTCGAAACCACCGGTGTCGGAAAAGATGTGCCAGTCGTCCGTCCAAGTCGTACAGGAATCTTTGCGCGCACTCGAGTCACGTCAGCCCCTGGTGGTGTGCG
>CAZCMU010000173.1:1023-6768 GCA_964499725.1 uncultured Opitutales bacterium | reverse complement strand
GATGGCCTTCCTGCCGGCGGCGGTGGTGAACTCGAAGGGCATCGCCTATGCGGTGCCCGGCACGGCCTGGTCCACCACGGTCTGCGCAGTGGTGAGGTATCTTTCCATCAACAATGGCGAAACATTGAGCACATCCGCGATATTATCGAAACCGTAGCCAATGTCGTCGGAGGGAAACTCCACGTCTGTGTTGAAATCCACGCCCAGCAAATCGCGGATGGTGTTGCGGTATTCAGCACGGTTAAGCCGGTGGACGGTCACGCGGCCCGGATCGAGGTTTTGCGGGTCCACGCCAAAGGCGGCGAATTTTATCCAGTTGTCCAAGGTGGCTTGTTCCTTGGCGGACAGTCGCGGGTTGCCTCCCGCGGGCATGATGCCGGCACGGGTGTTCTTGAGCACCTTGAACCACAATTCCGGATTATTCAGGAGTTGGTCCTCGGTCGTCAGCTTGTCAAAGGCAATGCCCCCGCTGCTTTTGCCTCCGCCATGACATTCGTAGCAGTTTTCCGCCAAAATCGGCTGGATATCCTTGTGAAATTGGGCGATGGCCGGGTTGTCCGCCGACCCATGCGTTGCCGGTTGGACCGCGGACGGAGTCACCGCCGGTTTTTGGGCGGGCGGGGTGTTTTGGGCTACTTTCGTCCCGGTGGAGCATCCGGCGATGCCAACGAGCAGCAGCGTGCCTAAAAACGCCGACAGAGCAGATCCAATGGCCAGCACAACCCAGGCGTTCGGCCTGCGCTTAGAAGGGGTATTCATAACGGGGGTTAACCCCATGTTCTGCGGGTAAACCCCCGTTTGCAACTTTTGTTTCCAAATTCAGTCGAAAACTGAACGGGAATCCAGGGGCAGAATGCCCGCTTGCCCCGGTTTCCCGTGTCCACAAAATTCTTGGCGCAAGCCTGATTCACTATCATCTTATGCATGATGTTTAAGAAATACCCCTCCCCCTGTTGCATTGTCGCCCTTTTCACCGGCTTGGTCTTTGCTCTCGCCGCCCCGCGCCTTCACGCTGCGGATGCCCCCGTCGCCACAGCGCCGGCTGGGCCCGCCCTGTATCTTGATGTTCACGCGCCGATTGAGGACCGACTGAAGGACCTGGTCTCGCGCATGACGCTGGAAGAAAAAGCCATGGCGCTCAACCATGTCGGGCCGACACTCACGCGGTTCAATTTGCGCGCCGACCAGTGGAACCAGTGCCTCAACGGGGTGGACTGGAACCAGCCCACGACTCTTTTCCCCTCGTGCATTGGCATGGCGGCAACGTGGAATACCGTGCTCGTAAAGGAAATTGCCACCGGGCTTTCCGACGAGGCGCGCGCGATTTACAACGGCTGGCATCTCGACCCCAATGCGCCCGGCGACCACAAGGGCCTCATCTACCGCGACCCGGTCATCAACATCGAGCGCAACCCTTACTGGGGGCGCAACCATGAATCCTGGGGCGAAGACCCGTTTCTTACCGGCCGCATGGCCGTCGCTTATATCCAGGGCTTGCAAGGCGACGACCTGCAGCACCTTAAAATCGCCGCGACGCTGAAACATTACGCCGTCAACAACGTCGAGACCAACCGCAAAACCCTCAGCGCCACCGTTTCCGAGCGCATGCTGTACGAATATTATCTGCCGCATTTCCGGGAGGCCATTATTGAGGGCCACGCCCAGTCGGTCATGGCCAGTTACAACGCCATCAATGGCACCCACAACAATATCAACCACTGGCTGCTCACGGACGTGCTGAAAAATTACTGGCAGCACGACGGCTTCGTCGTCTCCGACCTTGGCGGCGTCGGCTCGGTGGCCGCCGACCGCGGGGCCCAGCTGACGGTCGAGGACGCCGTTGCGCAATCGCTCATGGCCGGCTGCGATTTTTCCGACCGGGAATTTCAGGCCAACATTCCCACCGCCGTGAACGACGGCAAGCTGACCCTCGCGCGCCTGGATGACGCCGTCACCCGGGTGATGCGCGTGCGGATGCGTCTCGGCGAGTTTGACCCGTTTGACTCCGGCCCGTACAGCAAAATTTCCCCGTCGGTGATTGACAGCGCGGAGCACCGCGTCCTGGCGCTCAAGACTGCGCAGCAATCCATCGTCCTCCTGCAAAACCGCGGCAACCTGCTGCCGCTCGACAAGACGAAGGTGAAGCGCATCGCCGTCCTCGGCCCGCTCGCCGACCAAATTGAAACGAACAACTACAATGGCAAATACAGCGTGGCCGTTTCGCCGCTCCAGGGAATTAAAGACCGCGCGGCGCCAGGCACGGAAGTTGTTTTTGCCGCCGGCGCGATTGTCTCCGCTGGCCGGGGCACCGCGCCCGCCGCGGATGATTTGCCCGCCGCGGTGGAACTCGCGCGTGGCGCGGACGCCGCCATCCTCTTTGTCGGTACCAACCGGAATATCGAGCAGGAAAACCACGACCGCACTTCGCTCGCCCTCCCCGGCACCCAGGAGGCGCTCGTCGAAGCCGTCCTCGCCGCCAATCCGCACACCATTGTCGTGGAAATGAGCGGCGGCCCGCTTACCGTGCCGTGGATTAAGGACCATGTCCCGGCGATGCTGGAAGCCTGGTGGCCCGGCGAAGAAGGCGGCCACGCAATTGCCGACGTGCTTTTTGGCGACGTGAACCCGGCGGGCCGCCTGCCCGCCACGGTTTATGCCTCCGAGGCGCAAGTCCCGCCTCTGACTGAATACGACATCACCAAGGGCTTCACCTACATGTATCTGAACGGTGCGCCGCTCTTCTCCTTCGGCCATGGCCTGAGTTACACGACGTTTCAGTATGCTGCGTTGAAACTGTCCGCGGATAAAATCAAATCCAGCGGCACATTGAACGTCAGCGTGGATGTCACCAACACGGGTAAAGTTGCGGGCGACGAAGTGGTCCAGCTCTACGTGCATCAGGAGAAGAGCAGCGTGAAGACGCCGGATAAGGAGCTGCGCGGCTTCCAGCGCATCAGCCTCCAACCCGGTGAAAAGCGCACGGTCACGCTCGCGGTTCCCGGCGAAAAACTGGCGTTCTATGACGAAAAAAACCATGCCTTCGTCGTCGAGCCGGGAGCCTTTGATGTCATGGTAGGCGCCTCGAGCGGGGATATCCGGCAGCAGCAAAGTTTTACGGTCACGGCGAATTAATGAGGAAGGCGGAAGCCCCTTTGCCCACCGCTGTCCCTTCACCGATAATTTGTCCTGATTTCAAGCGGAACTTGCGGTAATCAGACAAAAATATAACCTGAAACCCGACATAGCTTGGGCAGTCGCATCCCTACCAAGTTATACCGGAGTCATGGCGGATGAAAGAGGTCGCTGGACTTACGCGTGGTTCACCGGGACAAGCGGTACGAGGCGGGCAAGCCTCAGCCCGGAGCCTGCGACGGGACTGACGGGGTGTTCAGCGGATTGTAGGCAAGGTTTTACTCTTGAAACAAGAGAGGGCCAGCTCTGAGCCCGTGAAGGGACTGGGGGGCCGAGAAGTCGAAGATCCCAGGCTTGGCGAGGGACTGGCCAGTGACGCAATATAATGGCACGGATCAGGGAAAGTGGCACGTGGCACTTCTATTGCCATGCTTGGCGCGTGGGTTCATTTATTTTTTGTGAAATATACAATTCCATAAAGTATAATAAATCCGATAAACGCGCATGATAGGAAAAATATGGCCCTACGCCTGAGCTGTTTGCCTTTTTCAGTTAAAGCCATAGTTGGCGGAAAGAATTTGCGAGCGTATTTCCCAATTTCTTCTTTACTAAGTTGAGAGAAGTCAATGTGCGAACGCAATCTAAACGCACAAAAATGAGAATACATAAAACAAATAAACACAAAATATGCAATTGAAACCTCTATGAGCTGTAGTCCACTTAAGGAAGTGTTAGTTAGTGATATATTCATATTAATCCAATTTATTGTGCACTTCGTGGCGTTTCGACATTATTATTAAGGTTTATATTTAATAGTTTTACCTCAACAGACGGATCCCAATGGGCCTCACCACCAGCCCCAACACCTATAAATCCTGAAATTTTACCTGGAACGGGGACATTGAATCCCAAAATAGTTTCATCTACAAAATCCACATTCAAGCCCACCATTCCTATCTCCCCATACATGGCGCCAGCCGAAAGCACAACCGGACCTTGAACAAGGTTAATCTCGGCTTGAGCCCCAGTATGGATTTCTAGTCCCAACTTTGGTGCTAAGTTAATCTCGGCATTGCCTGGCTGAACGTCATATGAAACAGGGCCTAAGCTGCCTCCAGCATTAAGAGAAAAATTAATTCTGCTCTCCCCGGAAGCCGGAACCGCAGTCACTTCGGTAATTGTAGGAACACCAGTAACTGTCGTAGCAATTGGAGAACCAGTAACAGTAGCAGGAGCAGGAACGCCTGTCACTTCGGCTGGAACAGGAGTGGCCGTGACAACCACAGGCTGCGGCGGGTTCGCTTGGTTCCAATCAGCCACAGCCTGATTCCACATTTGGGTACTTGTCGTCTGATCTTGCAATGCCTTCGCTTGCCCCGCCGCAGTAGGGCTCCTCCCCGTACAATCAATGTAGTTGATGGGGTCACCCCCTGCGTAAGAATAAAACCGGTAATTCGTTCTCGGGTTCATTTATCCACCTATTCCTCCGCTCTCAGGATAGGTTCCGTTGGGTTCAGCAATTTCGATTTTAAAAGATGATATTTGAAATGGTTCAACCTGGCCTGTGACTGACCAGCGCTCAACGCCCCCCAAACGATTAAGCACATTCATATTTAAAGTCCAGGTGTTCTTAGTAACGATAGCAATTCGACTACTGACGTATGCTTTAAGCTTTTTGATTTGCGTCGCAGTTGGCGCCGTAAGAAACATAGCATGTGCATCCACAGTGTCTGTAAAATATTTGTCAATCATTGATGACCAGGAACCCGCAAAAGAAGCAAGAAGCAACTGGGAAAGCTGCAGATTCAAAAAATCATTGACGGCATCTTTCGTATTAATCTCGTCCTTTAGGAAGACGTTTATCCCCGGGATATTATCCAGCATTATCCACTTACCTGATGCAGTTTGATAAGAATAGGCCTCAAACTCCCATGTATAAGACCGCACAGATCTGCAAATCAATTTCCCATGCTTGATCCAGGGGCCAAAATTTTGCTGAGAGTCAGCGACCTGAACAAGCGGTGGAACGTCATCATTATTCTCTGCTCCAAAAATATGGCATATTGAGAATAAAAGAATGACGCCAATTATTAGCAATGGATTTTTTTTCATGGCGATTGCTTTCGGCTTCCTGTTATAACCGGAGCCGTCGGATTAATAGTAAAAGTCTGTGAGGGCATATTTGGCACATCCAGGCTGCCGGAATTAAATTGATTGGTGGTGTAGGGATGTGTGCCCCCATTGGCACCGACATTGTTAACAATAAAATTCCCATTGCCGTCATATTGAACCGTAACTACATGAGCTCCGCCCAATAATGTTCCCATAACTATAGTAGGCGCTGATGAAGCAGCAATATTGTTAGCTAGGCTGGCCATGTTTTGGTTGGTAGTTACGGTAGTGCTTACGCCATTTGCATTAAGTACCGTCGTCATCGTGTTAATATAACCGCCATAAGGGACTGTTGATTTAGGGTCTGTTTGATCGTAAACACCCACTGTATTCCAATTATGTATTGGAAGATTTCCTTGAGTGTAGGTAGCAGGCATTCCTAGAGCAACAGCAATAGAATTTGCTTGAGCAATAGCAGCAGCATTTTTGATTGTCGTATCC
>CAZCMU010000173.1:0-1013 GCA_964499725.1 uncultured Opitutales bacterium | reverse complement strand
GAACGCTGCCAGTTAATGTTGATATGACTGTTTCAAGAGCGGTTGGACAGCATGCTTTAAGTCCAATCTGAGGGAAGACATTATTTTGGATACTGCCTGCATTTCCCGGCTGGCTTACGTTGGTTGCATTTGTGGATGTACTTGTTCCAGCCCCACTACCACCCTCATCATTTCCATCAGGATTAATAAAGGAATTTAAAATATCTGGCACTATCGGCGTATTGTTCGTCTGATTGGCAAGACTTTGCGCCTGTTGTGAAGCGGTGCATAGTCCGGTGCAGTCAATATAGTTGATGGGGTCGCCGCCTGCGTAGAAACGAAAGTTCATTTCTTATTTACCGTTTTCAACATCGATTCCTTTTGCCTTGAGCGCCTCAATCACCTTCTGCCTCCATTGATAAAGTGGGCTTTGGGGATCGGTATTATTCTTGTTTATTGAATACAGAACTGTGTATCCCCATTTATCTTTTATTGTTGGATCCGCCCCCGCTTCCAACATCGCGAACACAAAATCATAACGATTTTCCATAGCAGCTACAATCAAAGGAGTTTCTCCATTTTCGTTCTGATAATTCAAATTTGCCCCAGCGGCAATTAACACATTCACGTTCTCCGGCCGCAAGGCTCTGATACTCTGATCAATCGGTGTAAGCGTATTGTCCGGGTTGACCAAATTAGGATTTCCGCCGTGCTGTATGACTACCTTGAGGTATTCAACATCCTTGTACATGGCTGCAAATGAAATAGCTGAGTTGCCAGCCGTTATTATGCTGCCCGCGCCACCGATAGTCTGCGTCAATTGCATGTTTGGGTTGGCTCCTTTTTCCAACAAGTGCGTGAAGCCTTTCTTGTTCTGTTGAAGCAATGACCATATAAGTGCCGTCATCCCATCACGTCCAGCAGCATTGACATCAGCCCCGTCAGCAATCAACTCATCGATTTTAGCACTATCCCCATGTGCGGCGGCATCAGCCAAAGCAATTTGTGGCTTTGCATCAAAAAAATCGCTTGGC
>CAZCMU010000172.1:4265-6840 GCA_964499725.1 uncultured Opitutales bacterium | reverse complement strand
CGTCGGGGGCTAATTGCAGCGTGTGGGACCGTGATGCCGCGCGGCTCAAAGTCGCAGCCAAGAAGTTGGGAGCGAAAAAATGCGTGCAATCCGTGGTGGTGGATGTGACAGACGCGGCGGCGGTGAAAAAAGCCACTTCATCGGCAAAAAAGCACTGGGGCGCGGTGGACATTCTGGTCAACAACGCGGGCATCGCGGGCGTGTCGAAAAAACTGTGGGAATGTTCGCTCGATGAATGGCGCACGGTGGTCGAGCTGAACCTGCTGGGCGTTTTTTACTGCTGCCATGCCGTGGCGCCGCTGATGATCGAGAAGAATTACGGGCGCATCGTGAACATCTCGTCCGTCGCCGGAAAAGAGGGCAACCCGAACGCCTCCCACTACAGCGCGGCCAAGGCGGGGGTCATCGGGCTGACCAAATCCCTAGGCAAGGAACTGGCGGGCACGGGCATCCGAGTGAACTGCGTGACCCCGGCGGTGATTGAGACGGAAATACTTGCGCAGATTTCCAAAGAGCACCTGGCCTACATGCTCGCGAAAATCCCGCTCGGGCGCGTGGGCAAAGTGGAAGAAGTCGCGGCGATGGTGGCGTGGATGTGTTCGGAGGAATGTTCCTTCACCACCGGGGCGACGTTTGATATTACGGGCGGCCGGGCGACATATTAATTTCGGTATTAAATCAAATCTTCACCTTTTGGGGACTTAAACCACGCCCGACTAAGGATTCACGTGCTCCCCCTCCAGCGGCGACACCGGATCAATGAATATCCAGCAAGACGCGCCGAGGAGATAAACCGCCGCAGTGATGAGGAAGGCCAGCGTCCACGCATGCGGCGAAGGCAGGCTGTCTGCGGTGTTTGTCGCGTTTTGGAGGATGGCTCCGACGACAATCGGGCCCACCACGCCGCCGAGGTTGCCCATCATGTTCATGCTGCCGGACAGCGCGCCCGCGTGCCGCCCGCCGACATCCATGCACGCGCCCCACGCGCTGGCCATGACGAGGTCCACCGAAAAACTCGCCACGCCGAGCGCCGCAATCGCCAGCACGTCGTTCGCAATGCCGGTGAACACGACCATCATTATACTGGCGACGAGCATCGCGCACCCGGCCACCGTGCGTCGGGCGCGGCGGACATCACCCCACCGCGCCGTGCACCGCTGCACCAGCCAGCCGCCGACAAAGCAGCCGATGCCGCCGAGAAACGTCGGCAGGCCCGCGAGCAACGCGCTCTTTTGCAAATCCACGTGCCGGGCCTCGCGTAAATAGGTGGGCAGCCAGGTGATGTAAAAATACCAGCCATAGGCCATGCAAAAATATTGCAGCCAGAGCAGCCACACCGCGCGGCGGCGGAACAATTCGCGCCAGGGCACTTGCGCCTCGCTCGGCGCGTTGGCCTCGGCGCCGTCCATCTGCGCCAGTTCCGCGGCGTTCACTGCGCGGTGGCCGCGCGGGCGGTCGCTAAACCAAAAGTAAAATACTCCGGCCCAGACAATGCCGAGCAAACTCAGCAACGTGAAGGCCCAGCGCCAGTTCATGAACGTGAGGGTCAGCGCCATCACCGCGGGTGCGACCGCCGCGCCCCAGCGCCCACAACACCAGAGAATGCCCTGGGCGCGTTCGCGCTCCGACGACGGCAGCCAGATGGTGACGATTTTGGTGAGGTTGGGAAAGCAGCCGCCCTCGCCCGCGCCAAAGAGCAGGCGGCAGATGGTCAGCGAAGTGAGATTCCACACCCAGCCCGTGGCCGCGGTGAAGAAGGACCACATCAGCACCACCTTCAATAGAATATTGCGCGGGCCAAAACGGTCGCCCAGCCGGCCCATTGGGATTTCCAGCAGCGCATACGAAA
This sequence comes from uncultured Opitutales bacterium, assembly GCA_964499725.1. Taxonomy (GTDB): domain Bacteria; phylum Verrucomicrobiota; class Verrucomicrobiia; order Opitutales; family JABDGR01; genus JABDGR01. Next base: position 4,991 of record CAZCMU010000172.1, on the reverse strand, counting down.
GGGTGAACGCCGAAAAGACCACGCCCATGTCGCCCTTGGTGATGCCGAGGGTTTGCTGAATATCCGGCGCGGCCTGGGATATGGCCGCGCGCTCGATGAAACAAATCGCCGATAACGACGCCACCAAAGCTAAAACAACATACCTTGCCCGCGTGGGCTTTTGAGTGATTTCCGGCGAGCTGGGGTAAGCTGGCATCGGAAGAAGCTAGCGAGGCCGAGGGTGAGAATCGAACACTGAGTTTTAGCGAGGATAGTAAATGAGTAATTCGCAGTTGTGACATCCAATGCAACTTCCCTACGTCACCCACCCCTCTGCGCCTTGATGCGCTGCAAAACCTCCCGGTCTTCCAAGTCGCTGACACGATAAAAACTTCTGGGCTTGAGTGACAAATCGAGGTTGGCGAAGGGAATGCGGACGCCGTCCACTTCATGCCACTCGATGTCTTTTTCGGCTTCCGCGTAATCCACGCCGCAGGCTTTGGTCATAATGTCCACCGTAATCTCATCGAACACCCGCATGACCACCACCTCCGTCATATCCTCTTCGGGGCCGAGTTCCTTGATGGCTTTATCGGGTAAAATCTCCAGCGCCTGGCGGATGCGCGCTTGATTGGGCCGGTCGCCCGCGATGAGAAAATCAATATCCTGGGTCGCGCGATTGACCCCGTGATGGCCGACGGCAAAGCCGCCGACGACGATATATTTCGCGCCGAGGCGGTTTAGTTC
>CAZCMU010000172.1:0-4165 GCA_964499725.1 uncultured Opitutales bacterium | reverse complement strand
GGCCGACGGCAAAGCCGCCGACGACGATATATTTCGCGCCGAGGCGGTTTAGTTCCCGGGCGAGGGCGACGAGGTCGTCGTTGGTGGGCGAGCGGCTCGGTAAGTCCGGTGTTTCCATGTCCATTCCTCGGCTTCCTCAAAAGAACGAAAACCTTTGGCGGTGCGGGGCTGGGAGTAGCTGCCGGCGCTGACTTCACTGGCCATGCCTTGTAATTTAACAAACCGTTCCCATGGCGTGCCTTTCAGCCGCCCGACGACCCGCATACTCGGTTCGGTTTCCATTTTCGACCGAATGATAACATTTAACCATGATTCGTCAAGCGGGCCCTGTTAAGACCTAAATCCCCCTCGAATCATCCGCATCTTTTTTCACGTAGCCACTATCCTGGCGCTGGTGGTTGATTTGGTTCTTTTTGAGGTAGGCCTGGTAAATATCGTCGGCGCTCAGGCCGAGGGTCTGCGCGATGGAGACGAGGAAGTGAAAGAGGTCCACAACTTCGACGCGGGCGTTCTGGCGGTCGAATTTCTGGTATTTGGCCCACCATTTCCACGGCACGGAGTCGGTCAGCTCGGCCAGTTCCTGCTGCATGGCGCGGGTGTAGTTGAGCGTCCATTTGACCTGGCCGGCTTCATCGAGCGCGGCGGTGTCCACGCCGATGCGGCGGTTGAGGGCCTCCTGAAGGGCAAAGATGGCCTCGAGCTTGTCAGACGGGATGGCGGGCGGGGGGACGGAAGTGGGTTCGCTCATGCGAGCATGGCAGAAAAACCAAGGGCGGGTGGCAAGCGCAATCGCCGGGAAGTCGCGGCTATCAACCCAAAAAACAATGCTTTGTAAAAAATAGGATTGCCGCCGTACGCCAGTGCGGGCATTGTCTTTCGGCAAGCGCCAGCCAGTGCTGGATTGCCTTTCCCCGGCCAAATCCGGCCGTTTTCTTCTTTCTTCACGGATGAATTCAGAACAGCCCCAACCCGGCCCGCCCCCGGCCAGCCCCTCCCCCGCCCCGCCCCGCTCCTCGAACCTCAAGGGCCGTTGGAAACGCGGCCCGAACCCCGTCACCGGCGCCGCCGCCACCCCGCGCCCCTCCACCCCCGCCAATTTTGGCGAAGTGAAGGATATCAGCAGCGTGAAGGAATCGCTTTCCGGCTCGAACCCCCGCGGTTATGAGCCTTCAATAGCACCTACCCCGACCACTGTTTCTGCTCCCACCCCGGCAGCCGCCCCGGCCCCGCGTACAGAGTCTTTTACACCCCGGCCGGCGGCACCTGCTGCACCGCCCCCCCGTCCGGTAACGATTAACCCGGCCCCGGCCCGACCCGCGCAGCCAGCCCCGAGCGCGGAATATCTCGCCCTCCGCGAGGCCCAGCGCGCCGAGGCAAAACAAAACCCGCGCCCGCCGCAGCCAGCGCGGCCCGCCGCCCCGCCCCCCCGCCCGCCCCAGGATAATCGCAGCAACGAACGCGATAACCGTGGCGCCGAACGCGAAAACTTTGTCGCCTTGAAGCCCGACCCCGCCAACGACCCCGCACCGCGCCGTTTGCGGACGGAGTCCTCCCGGCCCGTGCCGGTGCAGGAATACGTGCCGTCTAACTTTGGCCGCGTGCCTGACAAATCCATTCCCTCCAAACACGAACACCGTTCGGAAAGGGACCGCCATTCGCACAAGGATCGCCGCGAGGAAAGACGCGAATCCGCGCCTTCCTCCTCCAGTGAACGCCCCAAGCCCAATGCGACCATTTCGGCACGGGTGTCGTCCTCGAAGGATGGCAAAGCCAAATCCGGCGGCATTTTTGGCTTCATTAAAAAAATCTTTGGCAATTCCAAAAAAGAGCGGAACCTGGAGAAAAGTTCTGCTTCGTTCCGCGAGGATGAAGAGGAGCGCAAGCGCGAGGATGGCGATGACGGCCAGGATCATCGCAGCCACAATCGCAGCAGCCAGGGCCATCATGGGGACAACCGCCGCAACAAGAGCGGCCGCTCGAGTCGGCGCTGAAGGTTTCGCATCATGGACGTTGTTCGCATCCAAGGAGGCCGCCCATTGCGCGGACCTATTTCCGTAAGTGGCGCCAAAAACGCCTGCCTGCCCATTTTTGCCGCCGCGCTGCTGACGGAGGAAACGTGCATCATCGAAAATGTGCCCGAGTTGAGCGACGTGCACACCATGGGCAAGCTGCTGACGCATCTGGGCGCGGAGGTGAAGCAACTCGACTCGCACACCTGGCAGATTACCGCGAAAAAAATCACCCATTTTGCGCCGCACCAGCTCGTCAGCCAGATGCGCGCGAGCGTCGTGCTGCTGGGGCCGCTGCTCGGGCGCCTCCGCAAGGCGGTGGTGTCGCTGCCGGGTGGTTGCAACTTTGGCCCGCGGCCGATTGACCTGCACCTCAAGGGCTTCAAAAGCCTCGGCTGCACAGTCAAGATGAAGCGCGGCTACCTGCATCTCGACGGCTCCCACATGAAAGGCACGGAGATTTTCCTTGGCGGTCGCCAGGGCAGCACCGTTACCGGCACGGCCAATATGATTATGGCGGCAGCTCTGATTCCCGGCGTAACGCGCATTGACAGCGCGGCCTGCGAGCCGGAAATCGAGGACCTGTGCCGCCTGTTAGTCGCGATGGGCGCGCGGATTGACGGCATCGGCACGCATGTCTTGACCGTCGAAGGCGTGGATCGCCTGCGCGGCGCGCGCCACCGCGTCATCCCCGACCGCATCGAAGCCGGCACCTGGATTGTCGCCGCCGCCATTACTCGCGGGGACATCACTGTCCGCGGCGCCAACCCCCAGCACCTTGCCGCTTTTTTGGACAAGCTTGATGAATCCGGCCTGTCCGTGGTCATTGAGGGTCCGGATACGTTGCGCGTCAATGCGGAGAACCTAAAGCTCAAGCCTGTGGACATCATTACGCTGCCCCACCCCGGCTACCCGACCGACTTGCAGGCGCAGATGTGCGCGCTGCTGACCATCACGCCCGGCTTGAGCATCATCACCGAGCGCATTTATCCGAACCGCTTCATGTATGTGTCCGAATTGCAACGCATGGGCGCAGACATCGCGATTGAGGGGCCGAGTGCGATTATCAAGGGCCGCCCGCGGCTCTCGGGCGCGATGGTGATGGCGTCGGATTTGCGCGCGAGCGCGGCGCTCATCCTCGCCGGATTGCACGCCAACGACGAGACGTGGGTGCGGCGCGTTTACCACCTCGACCGCGGCTACGAAAAATTTGACGAGAAACTGCGCGGCCTGGGCGCGAACATCGAGCGCATGGATGAGAAAAAGATGCCGCCGGAGTTGGTGGGGGAAGAGTAAGAGCAGGCTATCCCGCGCCGAGTTTTTGCAGCGACTGCACCAACGGTTCCCGCAAACGGCGCAATTCATCGCGGTGCACAATTGCGAGGCCACTGAGCACCCGCTCGCCCCGTGCGGTCAAACGCACATGAACCCGGCGGCGATCTTTTTGGTCAATTTTGCGCCGGAGCAATCCGCGCTTCGTCAGCCGGTCCACCAGACCGACGGCGCTGTGGTGGCGCAAGTGCATGGTCTCGGCCAATTCACCGATGGTGAGCCCTGTGAGGTCTGTGCCAGCCTTCACCGCCAACAGCACCTGGTATTGCTGCTGGGTGTAGCCCGCGGCGCGCGCGGCCTCGGTGCTGAAATGCAGAAAGCGCCGGAGCGCATGGCGATACGCCGCCAGCGCCTGGTAGTCGGCACGCGTGGGGGTGGACAAGCGGCGGGGCATGACAAAAGCCTTGATATAAAATTTTTGTAATGCGGTCAAGCGCAGGCTTGATTTATATCGCGGTAAGATATAATCTGGCCCGTTTATGTCCGGTTCCACCACCGCTTACAATCCATCAGCCCCTGCCCGGCCTGCCGTTTCTCCACTGTCGGCGCCCCGTCGGCGGCTCCTTTTCCTCGCGCTGCTGGCGGCGCTGGTGGGCGTGGCCGCCGGTTTTGCCGCCTATGGCCTGTTTGCGCTCATCCGGATATTTTCGAATCTGGCCTTTTACCAAAAATTTTCGATGGCCGACCTGCCCCAGTCGCAGAATCATCTCGGGCTGTGGATTCTTCCCCTTCCGATCGTTGGCGCGCTGATTGTCGGCTTGATGGCCAAATACGGTTCCGCAAAAATCCGCGGACATGGCCTGCCGGAGGCGATGGAGGCGGTG
>CAZCMU010000171.1:0-6850 GCA_964499725.1 uncultured Opitutales bacterium | reverse complement strand
AATGTCAGTATGCTCATCCAGAAATCCCGCAATCTCCGCGAGCACCTCAAAGTCCTCCGCGATTTGCTGGCGGATATGGGGCCGCTGCACTTTGACAACGACCAAACGGCCGTCGCGCAAAGCGGCGAGGTGAACCTGCCCCAATGAGGCGGCAGCCAGCGGCTCATGGTCAAATCGGGAAAACGCCTTGGATATTCTGACTCCCAATTCCGTATGCACCGTCTCGTCAACCTCCGCATATGAAAAAGGCTTTACGCGGTCCTGCAACCGAGCCAGGGCCTTTAAATACGGTGCGGGCAACAAATCTGGCCGGCTCGCGAGCACCTGGCCCAATTTTACATACGTCGGGCCCATGGCCTCGAGATCGTCGGCGAGTTGTTCAGGCGTAATCTTGTCGGCCGACGGTTTGGCTTCACGAAGATCAAAGCCTTCTTCCACATCCATATGCTGGACCAGATCGGCCCGCCCGTATTTCCACAGTAAGGCGGCGATTTGCCGGTAGCGCTTGAGGTGGTTGGCGGAAAGCTTCATAATAATTTGTGTTTTCAGGGCCCGCTCCGGCCTCAATTGAAAAAAACAAGCGAGGGCGTGAAATTCTGCAATGCTCCCTTCAAAATGAACTGCATAATCTGAAGCAGGATTTTTTCATGCCAGCCAAGGTAACATAAGCTTCGCCAATGGGAAATGGGGTATTACCCGCCAATTAGCTCAAGTGCACGGATTGGAAATTGCCACTTAGCGCCGCACATTTAACCCGGCCGCCCCAGAAGCGTTCGGGAGGAGAGTCAAACGCCAGGGAGATCAACAAAGGTCAGGATTGAGGCTTTGCCGCACGCGAGGCAAAATATTTTGCCGGGAACAATTTATTCCTCCCGCCGACGCACCAAGCGTAGGCAAAACCCTGCTTGACGCTGTACGCGCCGATGGCGCCTTGTTTATTGAGCGCGATGAAACCGACCTGGCAGTTTTTCAAGTCACGCTCGTTTTTGACGATCCGGCACACCGCTTCTTCGCACGCCGCTTGCGGGCTCAGTCCGTGGCGCATCGCTTCCACGACTACCATCGCGCCAACGATTTTCATCACGGCCTCGCCAAGGCCCGTCGCTGCTGCGCCGCCGACTTCGTTGTCCACCATCAACCCCGCGCCGATGATGGGCGAATCGCCGACCCGCCCCGGCAGCTTCCATGCCGTGCCACTCGTCGTGCAGGCGCCGGCAATATTGCTCCGTTTATCAATTGCCAGCAACGCGATGGTATCGTGGTTGCGTTCACCGATTTTTTGCCCTCGACTACAATTCTCCTGGCGCCATTTTTTCCAAGCCGCTTTGGCTGCGGGCGTCAGCAGATTTTCTTTTTTAAAGCCCTGCGCCAGCGCGAAACTTTCCGCTCCTGCGCCCGCGAGCATGACGTGCGGTGTTTTCTCCATCACCAACCGGGCGACGGAGACGGCGTTTTTGATGTGGCGCAAGCAGACCACCGAGCCGGCATTCCCCAATTCGTCCATGATGCACGCATCGAGCGTAACCTCGCCATTCGCATCCGGCAGGCCTCCGAAGCCTACGTTGTTAACCGCCGAGTCTAGTTCCGTCACCCGCGCACCCTGCTCGACGGCATCGAGTGCCCGGCCTCCGGTAGCCAGAATCTTCCACACTGCCTTATTGGCCGCCACGCCGTGCTTCCAGGTGGAGATGACCGAGGGAATGGGGTGAGTTTTCACCGTTTTAAAACTTCAACTGAAAACTATGCCGGGTGCGCTGGTCGGGGGCCAGCGGGGGAGGGGCGGTGAGGCGACTCGGCGGACCGAGTTTCTCTAATTGCCGCGCGGCGGCTTCGCGCAATTCGCGCCAGCGGCCCCACTCGTGATCGGGTGCGTGAATCACGTGGTTGAGCACGCTGCGCCATTCGAGGTACGCGCGCTCGATGTCACCCGGTCGCAACGTTTCGTTGATGTAATGCTGGAGAATTGCCGGGTTCGCCCGCACGCGTTGGATGACTTCCGCCGCGCCTTCGCCGTATTCGAGGGTCACACCGCGGTCGAGGTAGCCGGGGCAGGTCATTCCGTGGTAAGTGAGGCGGCACAAGTTGCCTAGTTTGCCCCGCGCGTGGTCAATGGATTCAAAGCGGTGCCCCGCGCGCAGGTTGGCCAGGTCGCGCGCGACCTCCTCGACGGGGTAGTTTGAATCCTCCAATGCCGCCGCCACCGCGAGTCCTTCACCGTGGTTGAAGAAACTGAAAATAATGCCGCGGCGAGTCGGGTGCGCGCGTCCATCAATGAGGCCGAGGCGAAACCACGTCTCCGCCACGCTCGCATCGGTCTGGGTGCTTTTCATGCCCGCCATCTCGGCAAAGTTCGCCACCGGTGGTTCGATTTCGCGCCGGGGCGGGTTGAGCAGCGGTTTGCCGAGTGAATCCACCCGCGCAAACACCGACGCCTGCGAGTAATCAAGCCGCGCGCTGATCAGCCCATTGTTTTCGATAATCTCCTCGGGCCGGCCCCCGCTGGTGATCAGCGGCAGCAAGGGCAGCAGTTGTTTCTCAAACGCGCCCAGTTCCCAATGACGCGACGGGAGCGGAGCGTCCGGGCGCGTTTGCCGCCAATGGTGGCAGAGGCTTTTATGCATCCACTTTACTAAAGTGATTTTCGTTTTGCCCGCTTCCTTGGGGAAGACCGCCAACGCCACTTGGCGACCGTACCGCGTTTCTTCTCCGCGCAACCGGCAGAGGTTGCCCAAATCCACGCCCGAGAGCGCCTGGGGAAATTTCAGCGCGGGCATCCATGAGCCTTCCTCATAGGCCAGTGAGTCGCCGAGTTTGACTTTCACCGGCGGTCGGCGGCGTTCCCATTGGCCGGCGGAATTGAGCATCTCGACAATTTTGTTTGAGGTCGCGCCGTCTTTGGCGTCGCCGTTGACAGGCTTCGCGAGGACTAACGGTGTAGGAATTGTGGGAGTTAGACGCAAAAATTTTTCCAGCCCTAATTCCGGCGGGAATTCGGTGAAAAGCCGCTTCGCCAGACCCATCGCTGCTTGGGCGGGGGATTCGCCCTTTTGCACCGCTTGGTGCATCAGGGCCAGAAAACTCGACCAGTCAATCGAGCTGGCACGCTTGAGTTGTAGTGCGCGGGCTTCGCCCAGCCGCGGCTTCGCCGGGGCCACCAGCACATAGCCTTTTTCGTCCAATCCGCGGCGGCCGGCGCGGCCAAACATCTGCAGAAGTTCATCGGGCCGCACCAACCGCGGGCCGGCGCGAGCGACATATTCCCGGTCGGTCACCAGGACCGATTTCATCGAGAAGTTAATTCCCGCGGCCAGACCCGTCGTGGCCACGACCACGCGCAATTGGCCCGCTTTGGCCAGCGGCTCGACCAAACCAGCCCGCTGCATATAGCTCAGCCCGCTATGGTGAAAGGCGATGCGGTGCCGCAGTAATTTGCCCAGCCGGTCAGACGCCAGCACTTTTTGCTCGGGAGTCAGGGTCAAAAAATCATCCAACGGCAGCGCTTGCGCCAGTTTGTTGGCCAATTCTTCCGCTGCCCGCCGCCGTGGCGCAAAAATCAGTATCGGCCCCAAATCCGCCATCAAAGCGCGGGCAACCAGCCGCGCCCAGAAGCCCCGCACTCCCGTCGGTACATGGTCGGGCAGAGCTTCCAGTTCGACTTCGTCCTGTGGCACGGGCCGCTCCCAGTGGCTCACCAGCACCGCGTCGCGCCCGATGGCGCGGAGCCACTGCACGGTTTTTTCCGGATTGGCCACGCTGCCGCTCAACAGCAGCAATTGCGTGTTTTTATTGGCGAGGGCCAGGATGAGCTCGTAATTCACGCCACGCACCGGGTCGCCGAGCATTTGGTACTCGTCCACCACCAGCAACCCCGGCCCTTCACCGCGCAGAAAACGACCCTTTTGAGTTTCCAGCGTGGCGACTATCACCGGGGCGTCAAGGTTGTCTGTCACATCGCCCGTGGCGATACCCACCTGCCAGCCCAATTCCCGCCACTCGTATAATTTGTCGTTGGCCAGCGCGCGGGTGGGCACAGTGAAAATGGCCTGCTTGCGCCAGCTGGTTTGCAACAGCAACTCGAAGATATAAGTCTTCCCGGCGCCGGTCGGGGCGTGGACTACCACGTCACGTCCCGCTTGCAGCGACCGGAGGGCTTCCTGCTGCCAGAGGTCGGGAATTTTTAAGGCAATGTCGAGCAGACCGTCTACGGATGCCACGAAGTTTTTGTAAACGAAAGTTTCGGTTGCCGCAAGGTGAAACGTGCCAAAAAAGCGAAAACCACTGACATTTTTTTGACAAATGCCGCCGTCCATGGGCTTGCCACTTTCGGCACGATGTCGCACAATTGTCACGGGGTTTTTCAACCTCATACCCTGTTGTGAAACGCCATCTAGTTTTCTTTTACTGGCTGCTTCTCTTAGTCTCCACGCTGGCTATCGGCGGGGTGACCTTTTACCTCTTGCAGCGGGAGAGCGACCGGCTGCGCAGCGTGTCTGCGGACAACGCCGTACGCACTGGGCAGACCATTGCCTCCAAGCTGGATTTTCAGGTTAGATCAGCCATGACTGATTCGATGAATGAGTTGGGCAAGTTTACCGAAGGCGGTATTGAAGCGCAGATTTTGGGTGGGACAGAAATCCTGAACCTAAAGGACACCTTTCCTTATGCACGTACCGTGTTTTACTTTATTCCCAATGTGGGACTGGAATTTCCGAAGCCCAACACCCCCGATCGCGCATTTCTACAGCCCTTGCTGCATAACCGCTTCGGTTATGTTTGGGATCAACCCGATTGGTTATTTCAGCGATCCATAGGCGCTAATTTTCAAGGCACCCTGCGTTCTGGCAGGAACGGACCAATGCAGGGTGCCCCGGCGCCAATCAGTTCCACCGTTTCCAGCGGCAATTTGTCCGCTAATGGTGGAAGCGCTATTTTGGATTCCGATGACAAAAACCTTAATGTCATGCCGGGCAGCAGTTCCTTGAATTTGCCGGCCAGCGATAGTTTGGGTATGCCCCAGATCGTTATCCAGTTCCCCGATGGCCGTACGATGGACATATCGAAAGCCTTCTCGGACAATTTTGCCCCAAACATGGCAAATGACGCTGTGCCAGGTTTGCCCTCAAACGTTTTTACCAGTGAGGTACAGGATTCTGTTTCAAAAACGGTCGGCGTTGGTCCCGGCCAAACTCAAGTCATTTCCAGCCAGCAAACGCTCACGGTTGTCACTTCGACCAACCCGTTGGCCCGAACGGCCCGGCCAGAACAAAACTGGGTGCTGGTCGGCCGTCGAGATGACTCTCATTGGTTGGGCTGGATGCGCGAGGCCCCCAACGGCCCTGTGCGCGGTGTGCTACTCAGTTGGGACGCGCTGGAAAAATCTATGATTACCGCGTTCCCCGAAAAACTTGGTGTGGCTGACGGATTTATCCTGCGTAATCCTGCCCGAAAGGCCGTGATCGCCCGTTTTGCCAACGGCGCGCTCGTAATTGGCGGGCATGGCAACGACCCAGTTGACGACCCTGTGGCCAAGCCAGCTTTCGCACCCACGATTGTGCTCCCGGTTGGCGCGGAAATGCCGGGTTGGAATCTCGAAGTTTATTTTAACCCGGAAGCAAAATTCTCCAGCAATTTTATGGCTCTCGGCACAGTCTTGGTCACTGTTTTGGTCATCTCCGTACTGGTCGGCGGCACGTTGCTAATGCGTGAAGCCCGCCGCGAAGCCTTTGATGCCGCACGCAAAACCAGCTTTGTCTCTAATGTGTCCCATGAACTCAAAACCCCGCTGACCACCATCCGCATGTATGCGGAATTGCTCGGCGAAGGCCGCGTGCGCGACCAGGCCAAACAGCGCACTTACCTGACCACGATTATCAGTGAAAGCCAGCGCCTGACCCGCCTGGTCAACAACGTGCTGGACTTCAGCCGTCTCGAGCAAGGTCGCAAACAGTATCATCCGGACAATGTTCCCCTGGCCGAAGTCGTCCAGACCGTGCTCGATGCGCAACGCCCACGCCTGGAAGAGGCCGGCTTCCAGGTTGAGACCGATCTCGCCGCCGCGACCGACTTGCATATCCATACGGATCGCGACGCCCTTGAGCAAGTCATGCTCAACCTGATTGACAATGCGCTCAAGTACGCCGCGGTCGGGTGCTGGCTAGGCGTGCGCGTTTCCCATGATGCCGACCATGCGATTCTGAGTGTAAGCGACCATGGACCGGGGGTGCCCGCCGATGAACAGGAGAGAATTTTTGAAATGTTCCACCGGGTGGATGATTCGATTACCGCGCGTTTGCCCGGAGCCGGCCTCGGCTTGAGTATTGCCCGGCGCCTGTTGCGAGACCAGGAGGGCGACCTCCATTATGTGCCCAATTCGCCCAACGGCGCGACCTTTGTGGCTTCGTTGCCGTTGGCCGTGACCACGGAAAAGAACGTGCCCGCGCCAGTTTAAATTAGGCGCAGCAATGGATTTTTTCGCCGTGCACTTGGCAGTCGCTTTGTTATCGTTGGCCGATGGCTTCCTTGTGTGTTTTTGCTCCGGCTAAAATCAACCTCTTTCTGGCCGTAACAGGCCGGCGGGACGACGGCTTTCATGATTTAATCAGCCTCGTGGCCCCATTGGATTGGGGGGACACCTTGTGGTTGGAGCCGCGCGCAGGGGCCAACACCGACACTTTGGCCTGTGATGCACCGGAAGTACCCACCGACGCGTCCAATCTTGTTTTCAAAGCCGCGGCGGCCTTTCGTCGGCACCTGGGGACTAACACCCCTTGGGTTCATTTCACTTTGCAAAAGGAAGTCCCGGCGGGCGCGGGTTTAGGGGGTGGCAGCAGCGATGCCGCGGCGGCCTTGC
>CAZCMU010000170.1:0-6890 GCA_964499725.1 uncultured Opitutales bacterium | reverse complement strand
GGTGCAGTGTTCACGCCCAAAATAAATAATCTGCAAATGCAAGTCATGCCACGTTTCCGGCGGATACAATTTTTTCAAATCACGCTCCACCTGGACCACACTCGGTCCTTTTGAAAGCTTCCACCGCATCGCCAGCCGGTGGATATGCGTATCCACCGGAAATGCCGGATGGTCAAACGCCTGCACCATCAGCACCGACGCCGTTTTGTGGCCGACTCCCGGTAGTTCTTCCAGTTCCTCAAACGTGCGTGGCACCTCGCCGCCGTGGCGCTCAATTATCAGCCGCGACAATTCCTGGATGTTTTTCGCCTTCATCGGCGACAACCCACAAGCCCGCACCATCGCATCAATTTGCGTCACCGAGAGCGCCACCATCTTTTGTGGCGTATCCGCTAACGCGAACAGTTTGGGCGTCACCAAATTCACCCGTACATCCGTGCACTGCGCCGAAAGCACCACCGCCACCAGCAGCGTGTAGGGATCTTTATGCAGCAGTGGGATCGTTGGGTGCGGATAAAGCTCGGCCAGTCGGCGGGCGATATATAAGGCGCGATCACTTTTGTTCACCCTCTCAGTTGCCAGCCATGAATGACGGGTGGCAAGTTAAAATCAGTCTTTCTACTAGAGCGCTTTCATCATCCTTCATCCCTCAGCCTTCATCCTTGCAACCGAAACCCGTTACTTGCCTCCCCGGCAATTTTAGCCAATAAGTCCCACATGCCGTCCACGCCCGCGCTCGACCAGCCGACCGCCGCCAATTCCTCCGCCCGTCCGCCCTTGGGTTATGACCCGGCCACGCTCCCGCGCGAGACCGTTCGGCACTACATCCCGGCCAGCGCTGACGACCTGGCCGCCATGCTGCGTACGCTGGGGCTGACGAAGCTGGACGACCTTTTCGCCCATCTCCCGGTGGAAATCCGCGCCCATCCACCTCTGCCGCTTCCCGAAGAACTTTCCTACGAAGCCCTCCAAAACCGCCTGGCATCCATTTCCGCAAGCAACCGTCCCGCTGCGGCCTTCTTGGGCGACGGCCTGCCCGTTTACCGCGTGCCCGCGATTGTCGCCGCCGTCTCCAGCATCCGCAACCTGACCACCGCCTACACGCCCTACCAGCCCGAACGCAGCCAGGGATCCCTGCTCACGCATTGGATTTATCAATGCCTCATGGCGCAGCTTACCGGCTTCGAAGCGGTCAATTCCTCCCTCTACGACCGCGCCAGCGCACTCTTTGAGGCCTGCTGCTGTTCTCTGCGTCTGGCGGAAAATGCGGAAGCCGACACCGTGTTGCTCGCTGGAACCTTGTTCCCTAGCGACCTCGAGGTTTTGCACACCCATGCCGCGGAAACAGGCCTGCACCTGGAAATCGTCGAGCCCAGCCCAACCACCGGGTTGCTAAATCCCGCTGCTATGCGCGCCCGTGCACTCGCCCTCGGCCCCCGCCTGGCCGCCATTGCCTTTCCGCAAATTAATAGCCTCGGCCTGCTGGAAGATGTGGATGCGCTGACCGATGTCGCCACGGAACTCGCCGCCCGCTCCATCGCCGTCGTGGATCCTATTTTATTTGCCACCGGCGGCCTCAAGCCCCCGGCGCAATGGGGCACCACCGGACATGGCGCAGACATTCTTGTCGGCGAAGGACAGCACCTGGCCATCGGCCCCAATTTCGGCGGCCCGGGGCTGGGCGTCTTCGCCGTGCGGCACAATCAACACGTCAAGAACGACATTCGCGCCACGCCCGGTCGTTTCGTCGGCAAGGCGCATGACCTGAGCGGTCGCGACTGTTGCGTCATGGTGCTCTCCACGCGCGAACAGCACATCCGCAAGGACAAGGCCACTTCGAACATCTGTTCAAACCAGGCTTTTTTGGCGACGCTGGTCGGCGCCGCCCTCCTCGAGCGCGGCGACGCTGGTCTCGCATCCGCCGTCGGCCTGGGCCGCAAACGGGCTTTAAACGCGGTTGAAAAACTTTTGCGCCCCGGGGTCGAGCTGGCTTTTGCTGGGCCCTTCTTTAATGAGCCCACGCTGGCGCTCGACCGTCCCATCGCGCCCCTGCTCGATCGTGCCCGCCTGGCGGGCCTGCACCTCGGGGTGGATGTGTCGGCGCGTCTGCCCGGCGGACGCCATCTGCTAAAGCTTTCCTTCACCGATGCCCAGACCGACGGCGACATTTCCAAGCTGTATTCCTTCTTCGATGCGGAATTCGGTTCCCGGCCCGCCAATCTGCCCGCCTCGGATATTCCGCAAATACCCGTCCAAGCCCGTCGCTCGTCGCCCGCTGGCCTCCTGGGCATTCCGCACGCCGAACTCGTCGCGTATTACCAAAAACTCGGCGAATTAAATGTCAGCCCCGACGACGGCTGCTACCCCCTCGGTTCCTGTACCATGAAGTACAACCCGTACGTCAATGACTGGGCGGCAAATCTTCCGGGTTTTGTTAATGCGCATCCGCAGGCCCCGGTCGAAGACGTACAGGGCTGCCTCGAAGTTTTATATGAGATCCAGGAATGGTTCAAGGGCATCACCGGCCTCGCCGCCGTCACTACGCAGCCGCTGGCCGGTGCGCAGGGCGAGCTGGTCGGCCTAAAAATGATGCAGGCCTACCACCGCTCGCGCGGCGAAAGCCATCGCAATGTCCTGCTCATCCCTAAAAGCGCCCATGGCACCAATTTCGCGACTGCGGCCATGGCCGGTTTTGCCTCGCGGCTAGAAAACGGCGAACCCGCGGGCATTGTTCTGCTCGAAGCTTCCGCCGATGGCCGCATTGACCTCGCCGATTGCGAAGCGAAAATCACCCGCTTCGGGCCGCGCCTCGCCGGTGTAATGATCACCAACCCAAATACCTGTGGGCTGTTCGAGACCGAATTCAAGCGCATCGCCGACGACGTGCATGCGGCCGGCGGCTTGGTGTACATGGACGGCGCCAATATGAACGCCATTGCCGGCTGGGTGAATCTGGCTGCGATGGGCGTGGACGCCCTGCACAACAACTTGCACAAGACTTGGACCATTCCCCACGGCGGTGGCGGCCCCGGCGACGCCATCGTGGCCGTCAGCGAACGCCTGCGTGATTTTCTGCCCGGACATCAAATCGAAAAACGCTCCGGCCAGTTTGTCGCCGTCAAGCAGTCACAGAGTATCGGCTCCATCCATCGCCACTGGGGAAATTTCGCCCACAAAGTCCGCGCCTACACCTACCTCCTGCGCCTTGGCCGCGATGGCGTGCGGGAGATGTCGGCCGTTGCCGTGCTCGCCTCGCGCTACCTCTATGCCAAGCTTAGCCCCGCCTACGGCAGCCTACCCGAAGGCGCGGGCACCCAGCCCCGCATGCACGAATT
Organism: uncultured Opitutales bacterium; assembly: GCA_964499725.1. Classification (GTDB taxonomy): domain Bacteria; phylum Verrucomicrobiota; class Verrucomicrobiia; order Opitutales; family JABDGR01; genus JABDGR01. The sequence goes on along the minus strand of CAZCMU010000170.1, from coordinate 3,555 downwards.
CATCCTCACGCTCTCGCCGGAGGATTTTGCCCGCGTGACCAAGATCGGCCTGCCGCCCGCCGCCGTGATTCCCCGCGTCGGCAAACTGTTCTTGGACTTCGGCTTTCACGCACCCACGGTCGCGTGGCCCGAGGCCTTTGGCCTGATGATCGAGCCGACCGAAAGCTACACCAAGGCCGAACTCGACCGCTTTGCCGACGCCGTGCTCGCGATTTTGACGCTCGTTCGTGAACATCCGCATGTTCTGCGCGGCGCGCCCTATTTCACCCCGGTGGACCGCGTGGACGATGTCGCCGCCAACCGCGCCCTCGTGCTCAGCGAGCCCCTGCGCAGCCTGCCCTGGACGCACCCCAACCGCGTCTCCCCACGCGAATTGGCAACGCTGCCCGTCGCCGAAATCTCCGCGCGCATCCTGAAAGTTGCTCCACCGCTGGCTTGAGCTGCGCCCGCTTTGTCCTTGCCAGTTTTGGCTGCCGCGAGTCAAATGGCTGCTCCGAGATAACCATGGCGAATTACTACATGCTGGGCGGTGACGGCAAGGAATACGGGCCCGTCAGCGCGGACCAGCTCCGCCAATGGGCCACCGAGGGCCGCGCCAACCCACAAACCCAGGTGCGCGCGACCGATGGTGTCGGCTACGTTGCCTTTGGGACGGTCCTCGAATTAACCGCTTTACCCGTGGGCATCCCCGCGCCTCGCCCCGTCAGCGCCCCACTGCCCACCTTCTTTTCCCAATCCCAAGACCCGGGAGACACCGAGACCTCAGCCCAAACCAAGCGCCTGGCCTCAGTGGTGGCTGCGGGCAGCGTCTGGATGAAATTGCTGGCGCTGACCATGTTCTTTCTTTGCGTTTTGCTATGTATCTCGATTGCCGGTCTCCTCATTGCCTGGCTGCCGCTTTGGCAGGGCATTAACCTGTGGGGCGCCGCCAATCAGGCAAAGCTAGCCGTCTACAACGGCTCCGAGCATGACCTGATGCAGGCCCTGGACAAAATTCGCCGCTCCTTTACCATTGGCTTTTTCTTGATTGTGGCTCTCGGCGTTTTCTACCTGATTATCGCGGCCATCGGCATGATGATGGGTGGCATGGGCGCACTGCATGGCCTGGGCGGCAGCGGCTCGCTCTAAAGTTTATCCACAATCCGGTCAGCCAGGCCGTATTCGATGGCCTCTTTGGCATTGAGGTAAAAATCGCGGTCGGAGTCGCGACGGATTTTTTCCAGCGGCTGGCCGGAAGCATCCGCCAGTATCTTGTTCAACTCCTCGCGAATTTTTTCCATCTCCTGCGCCTGGATGTTAATGTCCACCGCCGGCGCAACAATACGCCCCATGATGAGCGGCTGGTGGATGAGTACCCGTGCATGTGGGTAAAGCAGCCGGCGGCCCTTCGGCGCGGCGCACAAGAGAATCGATCCCATGCTCGCCGCCATGCCGGTGACCACCACCGTAAGCGGTGACGAAATAAGCTTCATCGTGTCGTAGAGCGACATGCCCGCTGTAATCGAACCACCCGGGCTATTCAGGTAAAGTGTGATGTCCTTGCCCGCGTCTACCGCCTCCAGATAAAGCAGTTTCTCCGACACTTCACGACACGTGCGGTCATTGACTTCACCCCACAGCGTCACCTTGCGCTGCTCAAGGAATTTGCGCTGTATCAGCGCGCCCAGGGGTGCATGCTTCGGCCCATCAGACTTCCCGGGTCCGGGAGTCGGCGTTTCCTCTTCGTCGTCATCATCGTCCAGGCGGACGGGCGGTAATTCGCGTTCACTCATGGTGCTTTAGCGTGCAAGGTCATGGCCCCTTGGCAAGGGCAAAGGCATCGGACTCGCCACACGGTTTATTAATATCGCCTCGGCAGCCCGAAATAACTGAGCAGCCAAGCCTCTTTCCAAACCCGGTAGCGGCCCTCCCAAGTCAATACCCCGTATTCTTCGTGCTGGCTGCGCGGCAAAAGGAACCCCAGTTCGGTGTTCGTTCGCTCAATGACTCTCTGCTGCTGGTTCAAATCATTGATGGGATCATCAATAAAGGGAACCAGGTGCTCTGGCCGGCCGGCCAGGCGACGCAAGTGCCGGCACATTAGGGCCTCCGTCGAGCGCATCCACGGATGGCGCTCCACCTCCCAATTTTCGGGATAAAAGCCGCCAAAAGGCAGGTAAACATTGTCCGTCACCAGCCGGGTCCCGGATTGGGTGAGCGAGGAAAAAACCGCGCAAACCGAAACATTGCCCGAGCGCTGGGGCAGAAACATGACCTGCAGGCGGATATGTGCGTCGGCGTCATTGAAAACCGATACGCGCAATGCCTGGCCATCAAGCAGATCCGCCTTGAGCGATTGCACATGCTGGAATTTTTCCTCCCGCAGCCAGTCCCGCAGTGAAATGAACCTGCGTTGATTCGGCCACGCATCGCCTTCCCGGTTGATTTTGAATGACGGAAACAATGGCAATGTACTGTGACTAAGCGCGCGAATGGCCAGCCACGTGTAGATCGTTTCCAGCAGCGGCCACAGCAACAGCCCCGTCACCAGCCATAGCCACGCCGGTCGATCCGAGTCGAACCCTTCCATCGCCGTCAAAGTCAAGCCGCCGGCAAACAACACCCATCGAAGCCAATGGCCAATAATCGTGAGCACCGGCGACGCCAGCGACTGCTGCGCGTAGGCCAGACTGGCATAGATGGCCAGGAGAACACCGAAGACAACGGCAAGCGAGGACATGGTCGTGACCCTTGACGAAATAAGCAGTGGGGGTAATCTGGGCGGGCTGCGCTAATTTAGTCGCAACGGCATGATAACGCAAAGGAAGCTGTCCAAAGTTTTAAACAAGCCCGGGCTCAGCTCGTCTTTGAACTCGAAAAAGACCTCGTCATGGCTCAAGGCCCGCAGGGGATCGAGCAAGAACTGCGGGTTAAAAGCAATCTGCACTTCGGCCCCCGCATAGGCAATGGCCATGGTTTCATGCGATTCGCCAAATTCCGGGCTTTGGGCGGAAATTTCGAGCAGGTTTTTTGTCGCTTTCAATCGCACCGAATTATTTTTATCGCTTGTGACCAGCGCGGCGCGTTGCACGCATTCAGCCAGCAATTCGCGTTCGATTTTTATCCGGTGCTCCGTCTCCTTGGGAATGACTTGGCGGTAATTCGGATAATTCCCTTCGACAATTTTGGACACCAAATAAATGTTTTCAATCAGCCCGTTCGCCGAGGCGGTTTCACCCATCTCAATCTCGAACGCGGCCTGGCGGTCGTTAAATGTGATTTGCGCGGATTCTCCCTGACCCAACAACCGCTGTAATTCAGCGACTGTTTTAGCCGGCAAGATCAAGCTGCCCGCATTGGCTTCCGTAACTTGAACTTCGTGGCTGACCAGCGCCAAACGGCGGCCGTCTGTTGCCACTAGCGTTAGCTTTCCATCCGCAAAATTAAAATAGACGCCATTCAAAATATAGCGATTTTCATCGGATGATTGGGCGTAAGATACGCTTTTTAACATCCGCGCCACCTCGGACTGCGGCAGCTTGAATTTATGCTTGTCGGCAAATGAGGGTAATTGGG
>CAZCMU010000169.1:0-6894 GCA_964499725.1 uncultured Opitutales bacterium | reverse complement strand
GGTTCGCCCATAAAATGAAAGTCGCGGAAGCCGCTCCAATTGTCCTCCAACTCATGGTCGCTCCACTCCTCCGGCAATGGCCAGCCTTCTGCAATTTTTTCCAACGTATAGGCCATGTCGTCGGCCGATATTTTTCCCGCCGACCGATAAATACCGTAACCCTGCACAAACCGGCGCGAAAATCTTACCTGGATTTCTTCGCGCATGATTCAAGGTAGGTCATCGCACTCTCGACCGTCTTAAATGGCTTCGACAGGCCCTTCCCCGCTTGGGCATCCCGAATCATGGCCCGGCCCAGCGCCGTGGCCCGGCCTTTGTCGAAGCGCTCAGCCAGGCGGCCCTTTCGTGGCTTGGGCAATGTGGCAGTTTTCACCCGCCAAAAATACAAAAATGAAAAATTAGTGTCAACGCAGGATGGTGCGTTAGCCATTCCGGCTGGTTATCGGTGCCATCCGTGTCATCCGTGGTTGCAGTGGGGTTTTAACCCAACCTACCCAACGCAACCAACCTATCCCTTTCCCGCCTCACCAATTTTTGTTAAACTCCCGCCCAAAGTAAAAATCGTTCTTTGCAGCATCTATGCGGCCTCGGGTCCAGACCCTGGGCCGGCCAACCCGAAACTCCAAACTCGAAACCCGAAACGAAGCCTTAATTGTTAAGCCAAGTTAAGGCGGTTTAAGGCGAATTAAAGCGATTTAAAGCAGTTTAAAGGGTCTTAACCCCCTTAAATCCGCTTATGTCTAATTCTCCATCGCCTTCTCCCTCTGCTCCTTTGCTCCTCCGATCCTTTGATCCTGCCCCCGAGCCACCCAACCCCAACCAGTCCAGTTCAGTCGCATCCAGTCGCACCAAAAAAAATAAAAAAATCGTGTAATTCGTGGATTTCCGCCGTCTTCCCCCTTTGATCCTCTGCTCTTCTGATCCTTTACTCCTCTGCTCCTTAACCCCCGCCCTCAATAAACATCCCGCTGATATCGCTTCTCCTTCTTCATCAGCTTGACGTACTCCGCGGCCTGCGCGGGTTCCATCGCACCCTGCCGGGCGATGATGTCGTGCAGCGCCAGGTCCACGTCCTTGGCCATGCGCTTGGCGTCGCCGCACACATAAAAAATCGCGCCCCCTTTAATCCACGCCCACAGTTCGGCGGCGTTTTCCTGCATCCGGTCCTGCACGTAAATCTTGTGCGCCTGGTCGCGCGAGAACGCGAGGTCGAGCCGCGCGAGTTTTCCCGCCGCGCGCCAGCCTTCCCATTCCTCCTCGTACAAATAATCAAACGCCCGGCGCTGGTCGCCAAAAAACACCCATGCGCTCCCGGGCGCGTTTTGCGCGATGCGCTCCTGCGTGAAAGCGCGAAAGGGCGCGATGCCCGTGCCGGGGCCAACCATGATGATGTCGCGCGCCGGGTCCTCCGGCAGGCCAAAGTGCGAGTGCGAGACAAACACCGGCACGGCGGGCTCATGCAACGGCGCGCGGTCGGCCAGATACGTGGTGGCAATGCCCTGGCGCGCGCGGTTGTTCGTCTGGTACCGCACGACGGCCACAGTCAGGTGGATTTCGTGTGGATAAAGCACCGGCGACGACGCGATGGAATACAGCCGCGGCTGGAGTTTGCGCAATTGGTCCACCCACGCCTGCGGCGAAAATTTCGCTCCGGGATATTCCGTGAGCAAGTCCACGAACTCACGCTGCTCGAGGTACGCGTGCAGTTCCTCGGGTTTCGTGTTCTGGATCAAATTGTGCAGATGCGCTTTTTCGTCGGCATTCGCGGTGAGGTCGTGAATGGCCTGGAGATTTTTCTTCGTCGGCGCGGCGAGCGCGAGGCGCCGCAGCAATGCTTCGCGCAACGACATCGGCGCGGTTTCCTTGGGCAGCATCACCGGTTCGCTACCCGAGCAACCGAGGCGCTGCAAAACCTCGTCCACCAGCGCCGGGTCGTTGCTGGGGAACACGCCGAGCGAATCACCGCATTTGTAAGTGAGCCCGCTGCCGGCAATATCCACGACGAAGTGCTGGGTGTCCTTTTCGCTGCCGGGCTTGGACAGGCGGCGGCGCTCGGTCAACCGGGCCGGAAACGGGTGGTCTTTCGAAAAAGCGGAGGGACTGGATTCGGCGGTCATGTAAGCGGAAAAACCCAAAAAATCGCCGCCCGCGCGCGGATTGGCAACCCTCAAAAGCAGGGGCCAAAACCATCTGCATCATCCGCCAGCCCCCTCCGAACCGGTAAAAAAGGCTTTTTAGTTGGCCGAAATCGCGCTAGGCTATGGAGTTACAAACCCGGCCCATTGTTATGAATCATCGTTTGCCTTCCTTACTCGCCACGGCGTTCGGTCTGCTTTTCGGGGCGACCTTATTCGCCGCCCCTGGAGACATCGCGCTTTACTTATCGCCGGACGCCACCACGCCCGCATTTTTACAGGTGCCCGCCAGCGATGCGCGCCTCGCTGCCGCGCAACCCGCCGCCAATGGCTGGCAATCTGTTTCGCTGCCCGGCCCCTTCACCGCGTATGTGCAGAGCAACCACACACACAAGGACCTCACCGTCATCGCCGGCACGCCCATCCACGCCGCGGCCAATTCCAACAGCCCGGTGCTCGGCACCGCACCGGAAAATCCCCCACTGAGCATCAAAGAGCCGGAGATTGATTGGTCGGAAGTGAGTTACGCCGGGCCGGTAATCGTTTATTTCCAAAAAGCCGGGCCGACGGCAACGCCCGCCGCCGCAACCCCGATGGCCGTTACGCCCGCTCCGGCTCCCGCCAAGCCGTCTGCCGTGACTGCGCTGCCCCAGGCCACCGCGGTAACGGCAACCCCGACGGTCATTGCCGCAGCCACGGATGTGCCGCATTACTATTACGGCGTGCTCAAGCTGCGCACCAATCCGTTCATAGACGGCCCGATCAATGCGCAATATCTGCTCTACAGTGACAAAGGCGCGCTGGTGGCGCTAGTGGATTTGAGCGAAGTCGTGCTGGGCAACCCAATCGCCAATTATCTGGGCAAGCCCGTCAAAGTTTACGGAACTGCCTACACAGCCAAAAACCTGCCGTCCGTCGTCATCCGTGCGCAAATGTTGCAGGCCAACTAAGCAGCCCGGCGTGCGCCCTTAGTACACAAAGCTGCCGGAGAAATTGAACTGGAAGCTGTGGGACTGGAATTGGTTCGGGTTCAGGGGGTAGCCAATGTCAATCCGCAGTGGCGCCTTGAGCAGGTGGAACTTGAATCCGAAGCCCACGTCCTGCTGGTAGCCTTTGACCTGGAAATTAAACGCCGTGGGATTGACAAAACCGATATCGTGGAAAACCTCGAAGCGGAAATCGTTGTTATCCTTGGAACTGCCGAACAAGACGATGCTGTACTCCGTGGTGGCCACGCCGAAGCTCTTGCCGCCCAAGGGCTGGCCGGCGGCCGGGTTGCCGGGCGTGGTAACCAGCGGGCCGACCTGGCGATACGCGTAACCGCGCAAATTGTAATCGCCACCCAGGAAATAGCGCTCGGCAAAAGGCACGTCTTTGCCGCCAAAACCCGTAATGGTACCACCCCGCAAGGCAAAGGTTAGCACCTGGGTGCGATAGCCGAAGGTGGGGAACCACCACGTGGCATGGCCTTCAAGGCGGTAGAAATTGGTCTGGCCGGCCAGCGGGCCACCCGCCACTTCTTGCAGCAATTCCTGGCGCTGCCCCGTGGTGGGCGACACGGCACTATCCATGTCCTTGGAGCGAACCAAGTCCAGTCCCACCTTGGAAACTCCGGTATGCCCGGCTTCCTGCTGGACGGGCGGCGGCGCGGCGGTCGTCACATCCTTGATTTGGATGTCTTCAATGGTATAACTCAAGTTCGCGGTGATATATTCGATGACGGGCTTGCTGGCCCAGAAGGTGACGCCGGTGTCATCCTCGTTATAGGTGGTGCTGTTATAGCTGGATTCGGTGCGGAAAAGGCTCACCCCTGCGTCGAGACGGCGCTCAAAGAGCCAGGGGTATTCGTAATCGAGTTCGATGGAAGAAAGTTGCGTGCCCAGCGTCAGGCGAATGAGCGCCTTTTGGCCGCCGCCGCGGAAATTCGTGCGGTAATTAAACAAGTCGAAATTACTTTCCTCAAATTCGACGTAAGCCAGCGGACCCTCGACTGGGTCGAAACCTGCGCCAAAAGTGGCGCTGAGAGTGCGGGCTTCCGTGACGTTTACACGCAAATTGCGCTTGCCGGGAATGGTCGTGTCTTCCGGAGAGAGGTTGACCTCGTCAAAATAGGGGTAACTCTTAAGTTTGTCCTCACTGGTCTTCATGCGATCGGTGTTGAAAACATCCCCCGGAGCGAGCGACAATTCGCGCAAGATGACATCGCTTCTCGTTTTGGTGTTGCCCTGAATGTCAATGCCCTCGACATAACTTTTTTCCGATTCGCCCGGTTGAAGCAGATTATCAGCCGCGTGCTTGATGACAAAATCCAGGCCGATGTCGCCGGTGTCGAGGTTGGGTTTGCGATCCACTTCCACAAAGGTGTCGAGGTAACCGGCCGTGCCATAATAGTTCTTGATGGCGTCGGAATTTTTGTCCACTTCCTCCGGCGAAAAAACATCGCCGGGCTTGATGGAGAGCAGCGCCAGCAGCGTTTCGGAGCGGAAAATGGTGTTGCCGGAAACCGTGATGTTTTTACCCACGTGATACTGGCGGCCTTCGTGAATGGGTATGGTAATGACCAGACGGCCCGGCCCAGGATTGTCATATTTAATTTCGCTCTCCTCAATGTCCACATCGAGGTAGCCTTTGGATTTGTAATATTTGCGCAGGGCGTCCAAATCATCGAGGAACTTGTCTTTTTCGAACCGGCCGCTGCCGGTAATCCAGGAAATTAAAAAGGTGTATTTGCTCGTTTCCATCTGATCGTGCAGGGTGCCGGCGTCGGCATGGTCGTTGCCGGTGAAGTTTATCACACTGATGACCACCGAGGGGCCCTCATCAATGGTGTAGGTCACGACAGCGGTGCCGGTGGTCTCGTTGGTATCCACGGTGGTATCAACCTTGACCTGAGAATACCCGGCTTTCTGGTAAAAGGTGACGAGCGCGTCTTTGTCTTGTTTGAGCTGCGAGGGGTTGAGCGGCTCGCCGGCGATGGTCTTGATCTCCTCGGTCAAACGCGACTGGGTGTATTCCTTGTTGCCCTTAAACACCACGGCTGAGATGCGCGCCTTGGGAAAAAGGTAGAAGTCCACCCGCACACCGCCGGAGGGCAGCGTTTCGCGCTCGGTCCGGATAAAGTCGTAATCCCCGGTCGCGTAAAGGGAGTTAATGGATTTATCAATCAGCTCCTGGTCGTAGGGCGCCTTCTCCTGCTGCATGATGTGCGCCCGCACAGCATCGCTGTTGATTTGCTGCGGACGGTTCAGGCGGATGGAAATCTCCTCGACGATTGGCGCCGCGGCCTCGGCCGCCGGGGTGGTGGCAGAAGGGGCGCCAGCGGGCGCACTGGCGGGTGCCTGAGCCTGGACCGGCGCCATCAGGGCCAGCCAAAGGCCCAGCGCGATGGCCGCCCAATGCGGCTTAAGAAGCGTGTCCGGTGTAATTTTCAAAACGGGTAAGGCGCTTATTGAATGTAAGCGCCACCTCTCCTATCGGGCCATTGCGGTTTTTGGCAATGATTAATTCACGTTTGACGGCCAGCTGGTCCGGCGCCTCCTGCTCATCCCGGGCCTCCCGGGCCTTGGCCAGCAGCAGCACCACGTCGGCATCCTGCTCAATGGAGCCCGACTCGCGCAGGTCGCTCAGGCGCGGGGCGCGCTTCTCTTTTTCGGATTCGCGGTTGAGTTGGCACAGCACGACAACCGGCAAATTCAGCTCCTTGGCCATAGCTTTGACCCCGCGTGAGACCTCGGCCACCTCCTGCTCGCGGGAGTTATAGTTGCCGGCGGAGACCACCAACTGCATGTAGTCAATGATAACGAGGCCGAGCTTATGCCGGGAATGCAGCCGGCGAGCCTTGGCGCGCATTTCCAAAATATTCAGGTTGGCGCTGGCATCAATCCAGAGCGGGGCCTGCTTGAGCAGCTTGGCCGAATCAATGAGTTCGCGCTGGCGGTCGCAAAAGCCGTCCTTCAATTTCTGCATATCCACGCGGGCGTGGGAGCAGAGCAGGCGCATCGCGAGTTGTTCGGCGGCCATTTCAAGACTGAAGACGAGCGTGGGGACGGGTGGGCGGGTTTCGCGGGGCGAAGGCAGCGCCGCGCCTTCGGCCATGTTCAGCGCAATGGAGGTCTTGCCCATGGAGGGCCGCGCTGCCACGACAATCATTTCCGCCGGGTGAAAGCCGAAGGTCAGTTTATCGAGGTCCGTGAAGCCGCTGGGCACGCCGCTGATTTCCCCGCGCCGCGCGAGCATCCGCGTCACCAGCGCCGTGGCCACGTCCATAGACTTAGCGATGGGCTCCGCCGAATCAGAAATGGTGTCCTGCTGGATTTTGAAAAATTCGCTTTCGACGGCGTTGAGCAACTCCGGCACGCTGCCCTGCCCCGCCCCGTGCGCCTGCTCGACCGTCCATTGCGATGTGCGGATGAGTTGCCGCAGGAAAAACTTCTCGCGGACAATCTGCATCCAGTGCTTGGCGTGGACGGTCGTCTGGATGCGGTTCGTCAGCTCATAGAGATAAGCATGGCCGCCGATGGCGTCGAGCTGGCCGGCATCCTTGAGCTTGTTGGCCAGCAAAATCTCGTCGGGAGGAATACCCGTGTTGTACAAGGCCACCAGCGCCTCGAAGATGATTTGATGCTGAGGGCGGTAAAAATATTCCGGACGCAGCTTCATCGCGAGGCACTCGTTGAGAATATCGCCGCCGTTTTCGAGCAGACAGGACGCCAGCAGGCCCTGCTCGGCGTCAATATTGTGCGGGGCGATGCGGTCCCCG
>CAZCMU010000168.1:0-6909 GCA_964499725.1 uncultured Opitutales bacterium | reverse complement strand
CTCCTCCACCTTTTTCCTGGCCCAGGGCGTACGGCGGAGAAATTGCAGGCTGGATTTGATGCTGGGGTTGAACTGAAAGCAACGGATGTCCACGGCGCGGCCCATTTCCGGCCAGCCGAGTCGCTCCACCAACCGGTTTAAAATCATTTCCAGCGTGACGCCATGCAGCGGGTCTTTGGGTTTTAAGTCGGGCATGGGGCCGGCCTCACTTTTTCGCATATTTTTTCTTTAACGCCTTGAGGACGTTGGGCGGCACGAACTGGGTCAATCGGGACGAGTCCACCAGGCAGACCTGCTTCACCATTTGCGAGCTGGTGTAGAAAAATTTGTGGCTCGGCATCAAAAAAATCGTCTCGATGGAATCATCGAGGTGCCGGTTCATCTGGGCCATTTGGAATTCGTATTCAAAGTCCGACACGGCGCGCAGGCCGCGGATGAGGGCGACGGCCCCGCGCTTTTTGGCGAAATCCACGGTCAGGCCCTCCAGCCGCGCAACTTTGGCGTTGGGGATGGCCTTGAGGTGCGGTTCCAGGAGGGCCAAACGCTCTTCGATCGAGAACAGCGGCTCCTTCGATTCATTGGGCGCCACGGCGACCAGCACTTCATCGAAAAGACGGCAGGCGCGCAGGAGAATGTCGAGGTGCCCATGGGTGACGGGATCGAAGGTGCCGGGGTAGATGGCGAGTTTCATGCGGAGTCTGCGGTTGTCCCGAATGGGCTGGCCTTGGGCGGGGAGGCTTGATTAAATTCCTCCGTCCGGGCTCGAGACGCAAGCCGATTCGCGGCGCGCTTCGCCCAGAAGCTCAACCCGTGAACTGGCCCAATCTCATCACGCTTTCGCGGGTGCCGGCGTTATTCATGGTGGTGATTTTGCTGTTTGTGGCACTGCCTTGGGCCGCCACGGCGGCGTTTGTGGTGTTTGTGCTCGGGGGCATTACCGACTGGCTGGACGGTTATCTGGCGCGGCGTTTCAAGCTGGTGTCCAACTTCGGCAAATTAATGGATGCGCTGACGGACAAGGTCCTGATCGTCGGCCTGATGATTGCGATGCTCGTGCCGATGCCTGGCGCACCGGCGGCGATACTGCCGGATTGGGCGTTGTTTTTGGTGCTGCTCATATTTGGCCGGGAGTTTTTGATCACGGGTTTGCGTTTGGTGGCGGCGAGCCATGGACGCGTGCTGGCGGCGGAAAAGACCGGCAAAATAAAAACCGTGTTGCAGCTGGTGAGCGTGGCCGTACTGCTGCTGGCCCATGCGCTGGCGGTGGACTTTCACCATCAAGGGGCGTCGGGCAAAGTCCACTTCCTTGGACTCTGGCTATTTGCGGGCGCAGCGGTACTCACCGCGCTTTCCGGCGTCGGCTACCTCGTCAAGTACTGGGACATGTTCATGGGCCACCCCAGTGGGGACACCGGCCAATCCTAAAGCCCGGAGCTACTTCTTTAATCCGGACAAAAAACGTAGCGCCGCAAAATAGCCCTCCACGCCCAGGCCGGAAACAATCCCCAGGCACACCCCGGCGGTGTAGGATTTGTGGCGGAATTCCTCTCGCTTGTAAATGTTGGAAATGTGCACTTCGACGCAGGGCAGGTTGCAACCGGCAACGGCGTCGCGCAGGGCCACGCTGGTGTGCGTCAACGCCCCGGCGTTGATGACGATGCCCGACAGCCCGGCATCGGCCCACTGGGCAATTTGCTCGATGAGCGCGCCTTCGTGATTGGATTGAAAGGGTTCAATCTTTACGCCGAGGGCTTTGGCCTCGGCTTGCACGCGGGCCACCAGGTCGGCCAGGGTCATGCGACCGTAGATTTCGGTTTCGCGTTTGCCGAGGCGGTCGAGGTTGGGACCGTGAAGCAATCCGTAGGTTTTCATAGCCGGTAGGCAATCACAGCGGGCAGCCGGTGTCGAGAAATTCCCAGGGTACGTGGAAGCGCGCAGCGCATTCCTTGGCCAGGGCGCAGACGCCGAAAACCTCGGTGGCGTAATGGCCGCAGATGAACAAATTCAAGCCGGTCTCTTGCGCGGCGTTAAAAGCGGATTGCTTCAGTTCGCCGGTAATCAACGTATCGATTCCGGCAGGGGCGAGTTGGGAGACGCACGAGCTGCCACTGCCGCTGATAATGGCCACTTTGCGCGGTTGGGCCGGGCCGAATTCGATGGCGGTCAGGCCGCGCGGAAAAAGTTTGGCGAGCCTGGCTTTCAATTTTACGCGGGTGGGGGATTGGCCCACCACTGCCGCAATCGATGTGCCTTGGTAGGGAATGGCCCAGCCGGAAACTTTCAGGCCCAGCGCTTTGGCGATGAGGGCATTGTTGCCGATTTGCGGATGTGCATCGAGCGGCAGGTGCGAGGAATAGACCGCGCAGTCGGCGTCAAACAACGTTTTCAACCGGGTCCGTTGACCTCCCGTGATGGGCTGCGCTCCATCCCAAAACATGCCATGATGGACGATCAGGAAGTCCACCGCCGCGGCAGCAGCCAGCGCGAACGACCCTGCGCCAGCGTCAACGGCCGCGCCGATTTTCGTCACTTTGCCGGAATTCGCCGCCTGCAGGCTGTTGAACGCGCCCGGAAAATCGGCGACGTCGCGGACGCGTACGCGGCGGTCACAATAGGCCACAACTTGAGCGAGCGAAGGCATGGAAAAAATTAACTACAAAGACATCTAAAACGCAAAGGATTAAACCACGGATTCCCTTTGTGCTCTCAAGGCCTTTCCGGTAAAATTTGCATTTTATGGAATTTCTCCATGACTGCGCCGCATTTGTGTTCGACATGGACGGGTTGCTGTTCGACACGGAACGGCTTTCGCGGCGCGCCCTATATGCCGCAGCCGAGGAGATGGGGGTGCCACTGGCGGATGACGCATTCCTGGAACTCATCGGCCGGCGCATGGGCGACATTACCCGGCGCCTGGCGGTACGCATGGGCGATGAGATTTTGGCGGCGAGTCTGGTCGAGCGCTCAGAGAAGCATTACCAGGCGTTCCTGGCCCAAGGCGTGCCGGTTAAGGACGGTGTGGCGGAATTGCTGGCCTGGTGTGCCGAGGACGGGCGGCCATGTGCGGTGGCCACTTCCACGCACACGGCCAAGGCAGAGTACAAGCTGGCGTCCTCGAATTTACGCGGATTTTTTCGGGCCGTGATTGGCGGCGATCAGGTGGAAAACGGCAAGCCTGCGCCGGACATTTACCTGCGGGCTGCGGCGGCGCTGGGGGTGGCGGCGGCGCAATGCGGAGTCTTTGAGGACTCCGAACCCGGGGTGCGCGCAGCCCATGCCGCAGGGGCGCGGGTGGTGTGGGTGCCGGATTTGGCGCCGGTGGATGCCGTGACGCAGGCTTTGGCGGCGGCGCGGGCGGACAACCTGTTCTCAGTACTGCAATTTTTACGAGCCGGCCAGAAGTAACCGGCTTTTCTTCGGGCGGATTTTATTTCTGCGCCGGCAACTCAATGAGCTTGTAAATTTTGCCGTCGGCAAAACTCAACGCATACAGGTTGCCATTGTCGTCGGTGCCGAAGGTATGGCATTTGCGCAGGGGGGAAAGATTGTCGTCCACCTGGTGCGTTTGCCAATTGCCATCGGCGTCGCGGCGCATGGCCCAGATTTGGCCCAATTCCTGTTTCTTGCTATTGCCCCAGTCGGAGAAGAAATAAACGCCCTGCCAGCTGGGAAATTCCTTGCCGCGATAAACATAGCCGCCGGTGATGGAAATGAAAATGGGCGGGGCGTCGTGCGAAAATTCGGCCACCGGGAAGGTGATCTTGGGATTCGGGCCTTTGGGCTGGTTGGTGTTTTCCGGTTTGAGCAAGGCGTGCGTACCCTCGATGGTGCTCCACCCATAGTTTTCGCCGCCCTTGTCCTTGCCCGGCTGGTAATAAATTTGCTCCCAATGATCCTGACCAACGTTGCCGATGTACATGTCTCCATTGGCGGAGTCAAAGGACCAGCGCCAGGGATTGCGCAGGCCGAAGGCCCAGATTTCCGGCGCGGCGCCCGGCGTCTTCAAAAAAGGATTATCTGCCGGCACATGGTAGGCCTTGCCCGGATCGGGTTTGCCCTCGACATCGATGCGGAGCATTTTGCCGAGCAGGACGCCGATGTTTTGCGCGTTCAGACGAGGATCGTAGGCGCCGCCGCCGTCGCCCAGGCCGAAGTACAACATGCCGTCCGGCCCAAAGTGCAGCTGGCCGCCGTCATGGTTGGGCGCCCAGCGGTGCTCGACGCGCAGAATGGTTTCGGCACTGTCCGCCAAAGCGTGGTCGGGATTCTTTGGATCCACTTTATAGCGTTCAACGATTACATCACCCGTCTCATAATCGGTGCGATAGGTGTAGAAATGCCCCTTGTGTTTATAGTCGGGCGGAAATTCAATGCTCAGCAACCCGCGTTCCTGGTTGGTGGCCTGGGGCGTGATGTCGAGGAATGGATCGGGCAGCAGTTTGCCATCTTTCAGGATAAGAATTTTGCCCAACCGTTCAGAGAGAAAAATGCGGCCCGAGCCATCGCCCGCTCCGCGCATGTCGGTGATGATGTCGCCATTTTCGCCGTTGGTGCGGCCGAGGGTGGGAATCTTGGTGCCGTCGAAAATTTCGACAAAACCGACTTTGGGCCACGGCTTTTCGCCGCCGGTGGCATCCATCTGCGGGCGTTGGGCAATGGCGGATGACGCCAGCAGCAGGGAAGAAACGATGGAGACAGATAGGCGGCGAAAGGAGGGGTACATGGGGAAGACCCTAAAAATAGTGGCCCGAACAATTCTGGCAACACCTAAGCGGTCACAACGGCTTTACCCAAACATACCGGTATTCCACTTTGTTGAGATGGTCCTGTAATGCGATCGGGCCGGGGTCGGGGCCTTCGGTCAGCATGCTGCTCTGGGTGGAGGTGGTTATTTCGGTATCGTTTTGTACTCGTACCCCGTTGAGGAAGGAGGTGACGCGGGCGTTGGCGATTTTTTTGCCGTCCTGCCAGCGCGCGGCATGGAAGGTGATGTCGTAGGTCTGCCAGACTTCCGGGGGAAGGCTCGCGTTAAAGTCGGGATCCTTGATGCCATAAACCGCGCCCTCGTCGTTTTTGTCCGCAATGGGGTGGTCATAGCTGTCGAGAACCTGGCACTCGTAGCGCCCCTGCAAATACACGCCGCTGTTGCCGCGCGATTGCTCCAGCCTGAAGCGTTCAAAATTGGTGGAGGGCACCTTGAATTCCACGTGCAGTTGAAAGTCGGTGTAAGTTTCCTTGCTGCGAATATCGCCGGTCATCACGCGCACGCCATTGGGGTAAGTGGCGGGCGGCGGGTAAATGATGCCTCGTTCAAAAATCCACGGGAAGGGCTTATTGTCTTTGCTGAGCCAGTGCGAGGTGTCGGTGCCGTCAAAAAGCACGGTGGCGTCCGGCGGGGCCACGCCGTCGGTGTTCGCGGCAAAGCAAATGCCGCCGAGCAGGTGGATGAGGAAGAGCGGGTCGGAATAATCTTCCTTCGTGGCGCCTAAGGCGGTGTAAAACGAGCGGCCGCCCTCGAAATATTGGCACCAGGCAATGGGATGGTCCGCGCCCATTTTTCCACCGGTATAGGTGGATTCGTCCACCGCGGCGACCACATGGGTTTTGGCATCCAGGCCGGATTTGAAGTTGGGCCACTGATCGGCGTGCGACCAGGTCAAGGGCAGCGAGGAGGTCGAAGCATGGTTGGGGTCCACGAGTTTGAGGGTGGCGGTGGCAGAGGTGGAGTCGGCCTCAACCGCGCCGACGAGTTTGGCATACCAGTCCCAATTCGGTTTGGCTTCGGCCGCGGCCGCGACGGCCACAAAGCCCCCGCCCGCATGGATATAGTCCTGCAGGGCTTGTTGTTCTGCGGTGTTGAGGCTGCCGATGCCACCGCCGAGCACCACGACCGCCTTGTATTGCTTCAAGTTGTCCGCGGTGAACGAGGCGGAATTGCCCAGGTCGGCGGTGAAGTTATTTTCCGTACCAAGTTGCTGGACGGCTTGCGTGGCCTCCGGGGAGGGGGTGCCCACGACCAGCACCTTATACGCTGGGCCGCCGTAGCGGTCGGCAAACAGGGGTTTAATCTCAACTTTGCGGTAAAAGAGCTCGTTGTTTTCCTCCTGGAGCAGGATTTTGCCCTGGGTCATGGGGCCACCGTTATCGGGTAATTGCAGATTACGCACCGTCATGCTCACGTGGCCATTGGTGGTGTGGACCGCGCTGTTTTCGGTGGCAAACAGCTCCACCGTGTTCCAGCCGTCCATCGTATCGTATTGCGCGCTGCGGATAATGCGCTGGCCGTGGTCGGTGACCCACGCACCGCCTTCGGCGAAAGTGAGGTTCCCGCGCACGGGCGCGCTGGGGGTGCCGTCGGCATTTGCTGCGACCATGGTGTCGGCGGAAGGGTTGGGCGGATTATTGGGCAGGAGAAAAACGTCGCCCGTGGTGTGCTCATCAATTTGGAACTCCACGCACATGGGCCAGACTTTGTCGTCGCCGGTCATGTGGTAAAGGAGGCCGCCATCGCGCGGCAGGCCGTCGGGGTGGCGCGGCACGGCGAATTGGACGGTGCCCCATTTGTATTCAAGGCGCACGCGGTAGTTGCGAAATTCCTCGTTGGTGGCCATGTAACCGTTGGGTTGGGCGGTGGCCGGGTCGGGCACGTCAAGCACGTGGATCATACCGTTTTCGACTTTAAAGACATGCTGCACGTCGTTGTTTTTGCCGTCGCGCACGCGGTAGGTGTACCAGCCGTCGAGGTTTTCGCCATTGAACAGCGGCATCCAGCCGTGGTCGGGGAGCGACAGCACATTGGGCGGCAAGGCCGGGCCGGTCTTGTCGTTGGGGGCGAAAGTCCCCGCGGGTCTGGCCGTGGCAACCGGTGCCGGGGTGGCCTGGGCTGGTGTGGCAGGGGCGGGGGTGGGG
>CAZCMU010000167.1:0-6930 GCA_964499725.1 uncultured Opitutales bacterium | reverse complement strand
TTATTATCGCTCGCTAGACCTCTTGATGGACGCCATTCGTCGTACCGACCGCGCCTATATTTTTGATAATTCAGCGCACGACCAAGCTCGTACATGGCTAGCGGAGATTACCGATGGTCGCCTTATCGAAATGAAAACCGACTGGATGCCGGCCTGGTTCAAACGGGCTGTTTGGGATAAGAGTGATTCGCCCATCTAACCAACCCAGCCAACCTATCCAACGCAGCCAACCAAGCCCTTTCCCGTTCAGTTCGTTTGGGGTAGTATGGGAGGTGCGATGCCAGGAGCCAAGGATCATAGGAGCGATGCAGCCAAGGGAGAAAACACCGCCATGTTCGGCGTCCCTTTTGCTCCTCTGCTTCTTTGCTCCTTGCGACCTCACCAGCCAGTCAAGGCCGGTTAAGCCGAATTAACCCAAAAAATATTTTACCGCTTCCCCTTAACCCGCCGAGCCAATTTAGATGAAATTAAAGCGTTTTAAAGGATTTTAAAGGCATCATTCCCCTTAAAATCGCAATATGTCTAATTCTCCCGCGCTGCCCGCCTCAGGCTTTCTTCCCGCGCAACAGCGAAAAGATGAACAGCACAATGAATATCAGAAACAACACTTTGGCGAATACCGCCGCAGTCCCGGCAATGCCCCCGAAGCCGAGGACTCCGGCGACGATGGCGATTAGGAGAAAGACGATGGCGTAGTTTAACATGGAATTATTTTTTAAAGGTTGGCGGAAGGGTGGGGGCCTAGGCGGATTTCGAACCGCGGCACAGCCCGACCATGCCGATGGCCGCCACAATGATGCCGCCGATCAACAGCCAGATGGACTTTTCCGTGGGCGAACCGGTAAAAAACCGGGAGAAATCGGAACCCAACGAGTTCGTCGCCTGGATTCCATATATGATGAGTACGACGCCGACCGCGAGGAAGGCGAGCGAGATGATTTTATTCATAAGTGGGGTTTTTCCTCTGTACCAAAGATACACCCACCACTCTTCCCCGCCTATGGGGAGAAACCCGACCCTCAGCCCTTACACAATCGTCAACTGCACGCTGTTTTCAATGACCCCGGCGGAAATCGCGTAGCGCGTCAGCCCGGCCGTGTCATGAATGTTGAGCTTGTCCATCAAGTGCTGCCGGTGCTTCTCCACCGTCTTGATGCTGATGTTGAGCACGGCGGCAATTTGCTTGTTGGCCGAACCCTCGGCCACGAGTTGCAATACCTCCGCTTCGCGGGAAGTCAGTTGGCTGCCGTTGGCCTTGAGCATCCCGTCCCGGTCGCGCGGTTTGCTCTGGTTGTCGCGCAATCGCTTGGCGATGGACGGACTGAAAAATTTTTTGCCCTGGACCACTTCCTGGATGGCCTTGGTCAAAATCTCGGCGGAGGACTGCTTTTCCAGAAAACCAGCCACCCCGGCCTCGTTCATGCGATCCACATACACGTCGTCGCTGTGCGCGGAAAGAATGATCACCTTGGCGGCCGGATTGTCCCCTATGACTTGCCGGGTGGCCTCCAGGCCGTTGAGCACCGGCATCGCGATGTCCATGAGAATGACATCCGGCGACAACGCCTTCGCCTTCTCCACGGCTTCGCGCCCGGTCCGGGCTTCACCGACAATGGTGAAATGCCCGTCTGCATTCAAGAGTGCGCACAGACCCTGCCGCACGATGGCGTGGTCTTCCGCGAGGAGCACGGTGATTTGCTTCGAAGGGGTCATGGTTTGGCTTTCTCCTTGGTAAATGGAATTTCGGCGCGCACGGTGGTGCCCTGGCCGGGGGTGGACACAATGGCTAATTTTCCTCCGACCATTTCAACCCGTTCCTTCATGCCAATCAAGCCCAGGCGATTGTGGTTTTTGGTCAGGAGGGTTTTCTCGACTGCAAAAGATTTCCCGTTGTCGTTGATTTCCATCCGAATGGCGCCGGAAATTTCGGTGATGCTCATTTTGACCACCGTGGCATGCGCATGGCGCACGACATTGGTCAGCGCTTCCTGGGCCACCCGGAACAGCACCGTGCGCTTGGCGGTGCCCATGGCCTCGACGCCGCCAAAGGCCGTCATCTGGATGTTAAGTTTTTTTCGTTCAGCCAGGCTTTTGCTGTACGCATGGAGCGCCGGGATGAGGCCGAGGTCGTCCAGCACCGCGGGGCGCAGCTCGCGGGCGAAGCGGTGGACGGCGTTCACGGAATTCTCCACCAGCCGCTGCGTGTGGACGATTTTTTCCTTCAAAGCGTGCAGTCCCACCGAAGCGCCCTTGCCCAGCGCTGATAGTTCGACGTTGATGCCGACCAGCGTCTGCACGACCTCGTCATGCAGTTCGCGGCTGATTTCTTTGCGCTCCTCCTCTTGCGCGGTGATAATCTGCCGCGTCAACTGGCGTAGCTTTCTCTGCATGACCTGCGACTCCAAAAAGAGCGTCTGGTATTTCTCCTTGGCCTTTTTAATATTCGTCTCGCCGGTTTGGCGCTGCACGATTTCGCGTTTCAGCCGGCGGTTGCCCATCGCCAGGGCGGCCGCGTGCAGCCGCAACGTCTCATTGTGCTGCTGGAGGTGCCGGTTCTCGGTCAGGATTTCCCGTTCGGCGGTTTCCAGCGGGATCAGCGCCTGGGCAAAAAAGAATCCCGCGCGCTTGTTCGGGCTGTCGCCGTTGCCCGCCAAATCGAAGGAAAAGCGCAGCTCCGTCACCGCTTGCCGGTGCATCTCAACCAAATCGCGCGTCGCCAATCCGCCAGCCAGCACCGCGCGGCCCAAACCCTGCGCCTCGTCGCCATTGCCCAGGCGCTTCGTGCCGAGATGGGCGCGCAATGCCACCAAGTAGCGGGCCGACAATTTTCGGCGGATGTTTCTCATTGAATGGAGGTAAATTTCAAAATCAGCTGGCGCAATCACGCTCGTCATGGAAGCGTAGTTACGGCGGCGACCCTAGTATGCGCCCATCTTTGCCAAATAGCGATGGGGTATTACCCGACTGCCCCCTGGGTTGGTTCTTCCTCCTACAATGGCAGCGGATCCAGCATGTGCCGAACTTTGCGAGCGGATAAGGGACTTGGGCAGGAAATCAACCCCGGACCCAACACGCCGTCTTATGCTCATAAGAAGTACGAAGCCAGGTTGGCCCATGGGGTGTTACCCTACCTCATTGCGCCAACCACGCCCGCCGTATGGTGGCGACCGCAATCCTTTAGTGGGGTAAGTCCCCATATCATCACGGCGACTTGTGGCCTATAGTTCGCCCATGCAGAAAAAAGTTTTTCCCGCAAAACACTTACATATCCATTAATCAAATCGAAAGCACATCTCATGAAACAGCACCTATCCATCATCGCCGGCGGTATCATCGCCTGCTGTCTGCCCTTGCAAACGCGGGCGCAGGCCGTCCCCGCGACCGCCGCCCCGAACGAAAATTCCTCGGTTTCCACCCAGGCCAATTTTGGACCCAAAGTGGTTTGGTCCGACATCACCGAGGTTAAAATCACCAACCTGCAAGGCGAACCCCTCGGTCGCATTCAGGAACTCGCGCTGGATTTGACCAACGGGCGCGTCGTGGAAGTTTTGGTGGTCTATGACCAGCATTTTCGCCTGGGCGGCAAAACGGTCGCCGTGCCGCCGTCGGCTTTGATTCCCGACGCCCTTAATAAAGCTTACCAAATCAACATGAGCCAGGAAGTCTTCCAGGACGCGCCGGAATTCATTTTGTCCAAGTGGGCAGAATCCACTTCGACCGACCAAGTCGCCGCCGCCTACCGCTATTTCGGGCAAACGCCCAACTTTTTGGTCACCGATGAAGCCAGTGGGCGAACCACCGCTGCGGGCCGGACGGTAACGGGCCTTGGCATCGTGGAACGCATGAGCAAAATCAACAATATGGATGTGTATAATTTGGAAGGCGTATTGCTCGGGAAAGTGGAGTCCCTCTCGCTGGACGTTCCGCACGGACGCATTCTCAATGCCTCGATCACCACCCGGCCAGACAATGATTCACGGCTCAGATACTCCACCGTTATCCCGCCGACCCTGCTTAGTTTCGCCGCCAAGCGCGATCATCTGCTGCTCGATGTCACCAAGGTAGAGTATAAAGCCGAACCGCACGTCATCTTTGAATTTGGCGCTTCGGGGCAGGTGGTATCGTCTCGTGAAGAGGCCGCCACCACCCCGCACACGGACGAGGCACTCGTGCAGGGCACCAGCTTCCTTGACATTAACACCACCGCCAAAATCTACCAGGGAATGGAAGACGATCATGAAGGCACCTACGGCGTGGAAGTCGCCACATTGCATGGCCGCGTAACGCTGCGTGGAAGCGTCAGCAACCCGGGCACCAAGACCAGCATCGGCAATATCGCTATTGCTGTCGTGCGGCTGGATAACGTGGACAACCAAATCTACGTCAATTCACCCGAAGTATATCCGGCATCGCCGACCTCAACTCCCGCGGCGCACACGCTGCCGGCCCAGTCATCGCTCTAATGCGAATCCCTCTGTGCCCGAGAATTCGGCGCAGAGTTAGTTTGCCAACGGGTCTCCGATAACCATCGGGGGCCCGTTGGTGCAATGGGGGGCTGCGACCAAGGCCGTATATTAATCCCGGCTCCTCGGACGCTCTCCACTATACTCCGCACACCCAATGGCCGGCCGGGTCGCGGCGGAGGGATTCGGACACGGGGATGAACAACATGCGCACCTTGATCAGGCCGCGGTCGAAGGAATACCGCACGAGCACCGGCAAGTGCCCCTGGGGCTTGTCTTCCTGTTTGCCGGAAACATTTCTGAAGATAATCGGCACCTTGGCCAGCGGCAGCACCTGGGGCTCGTCATCTTTCGCGCCAAACCCCGCGCTGTCGGCCTGAATGCGGGCGAGAATCTCCGCTTGTTCACGCATATAGGCCTTGCACTGGTTTTCGTCTATCCGGGAGCGCACCAGGCCCAGCATGCTGACGAATTGGTGGGTTTCCATGTGCTTTTCGATGCCAAACAAGGCCTGCGCTTCGGGCGAGGCCTCATTGAGGCGCAAGTCCGTCTTGAGATTGGAAAACTGCAATTCCACGCGCGGATGGTTCGAACTCCACTCGCCCTGGGACCGGTCTTGCCGGGCCAGGTTTATTTCCGCCACGAGGCGGTCCATGGTCAGTTGCGGCTGCGGGTCCACGCCAATCGTGGTGCGGTGCAGCAGGTAGAAGGGCAGGAGGGACTTCAAGGACGGCACCACGCCGTCCGAAGCCGGCGGCGGCGCCTCGTTAATCATCACAATGGGCTTGCCGGTCGCGAGGCGGAAACCGATTTCCAAAATCACATCGGCGTTCCAATGCGGAGTGGGCTCGCCCAGGTAGGCCACGGCCAACGGGGCGGAGGCGAGTTGATCCTTGATGACGGCGATGCGGTCTGGACCCGGGATGCGGTCGGCCCGGCGGGGGAGGAAGTTCGTGCGTTTGCAGGCCGGCACGATCAGCTTTTCCATCACCTCGGAGATGCGCTGGTTGCGGTCGTCAATCGGCGAGATGATGAAGCATTCCTCCAGCTCGTGGACAAAAATGGTGTGGGTGTTGAAGTCCGGATTTTTTACCGGCGGTTTGAGCGGTTCGTCCCATGGGGCGCGGGGCGAGATGACGCAGCGGTGCCCGGCCTGCGGCTTTTCATGCTGCTTGCAGCGGATGGACTCTTCGCCGCCATAAAGGCGTTGGATGCTGCGCGGCATGGCCTTGTAGGCCGCCGGGGTGATGCGAATTTCACCCGTCACGCCGCCGCTCTCCAGCCGGCTGGCCACGGAGATAACCTGGCCCGCGAGCTTGTTGTGGGCGTCCCGGGCAACCTCGCCGTAGGCAATCCCGATGCGGAAGCAGCGCATGGCCTCGTTGAACTTTGCCTCCCGGCCGCGCGCACTTTCCTCCTCGGCAATTTTCAACATGTTGACGGCGACCTCGTGGGCGTCCGAGGGCTTGCTAAAGATAAAGATGCCGCCGTCGCCGCCAAATTGCGCGCAAACCTTCGAATAGTCCTGGCCGGCCTTGATGCAGCCCTGCGACATGATGCGGTGAATCTGGTCGGCCAGATCTTTCATCGCTTTGTCACCGGCCAGCACCTGCACGTAATGCTGAATCTGTGCGAAATGCGCCATGTCCACCACCATCACACACATGGCGGGGTTAGTTTCCTCCGTCGTTTTCTTGGGAAAACGAGTGCGCGACGAAGGCCGGCGAAGCAAGAGCCGGCTGGTATCAAGCCCTTCGGTACCCGAAAGCGGGGGTGAGGTGTTTGCTTGAATGGACATGAGGGGTGTTAGTTAGTACCGATTATTTAGCATAGCTTGTACCTTTTGACCGCCTAAGTCACTCATAGAGGATAATTTGCAGTATCCGTCAGCCGTAATTTACGGTAAAATATTTGCTAAAAATCCCGGTTTACCTCGGGGAAATACCCCACTTATTAAAACAATTAAATTTTTTAATAGATATTTAAGTTTGGGCAAGGCATTGCAATCAAGCCGACACGTGGTTGCAAAAATGCATAAGGCTAAATGAAGTTAATAAATATATAACATGTTTATCGTAAACATCTTGAATGTTATTAAGCGTTCTTAACCATGACTGAAATCGCACAGTTGGACACGAAGGAGGTAATGTTTTTTGGAATGTGCCAAATTTTTAAATTAGGGTCTAGACCCCATGCGTATTAATGAGCCCCGGTTCGCGACGGAGAAATTTACATGGTTCGTTCAAAATTCCGAACGAAACGGTTCGAGTTTCTCGCGCAGCTTTCAACGTCGCCAAAAATATCGGCGGGCAAAACCGAGTTGTTGCATAGCAAATCCGGTACAACATTTCCGACTGTCCAATTTTACTTAATCCAAGGCCACGAAATTGCCCTTGCGAACGGGGATTAAGAAGCGCCGAGAAAATTCTGACCAAAACTTTCCAAAATCTGAAATGGTCGGGGTGGT
>CAZCMU010000166.1:0-6963 GCA_964499725.1 uncultured Opitutales bacterium | reverse complement strand
TTGGCCTCAATCGGTTTGTGGCTCGAAAATGGGTCTGGTTGCCTCTTGCCTTATGTTCCCGTCTGGCGCAAGATGGGGTCTGTATCATTTGTTTTTAAAACTGTTATTCGAGTCCAAACTCCGCACCACCCATGGATTGGACTCCGCTGAATCTCACCGTCCGCGTCGGTTGCAGTCTCGCTTACGAAACCACGGTGCAAACACCCGTGCTGTTTGTGCTCAAGCCGCGGCTCGAAGGCCGGGTGCTGGTCATGCAGGAAAAACTATCGTTCGGCATCGGCCTGCCGTCGTATGAGTTCCAGGATTCCCACGGCAACATTACCTACCGTTCGACGTTGATGCCGGGGCGCAACGAGATCCGGCATGATGCGCTCGTCGCCGTTTCCTCGCTGCCGGACACCCGGGAGATCAGGGGTAACATCGTGCCCGTGGGCCAACTGCCGTTTGAGCTGTTGCGCTACACGCTGCCGAGCCGGTACTGCGATTCCGACAAGCTGATGAATTTTGCCTGGCAGCATTTTGGGCAGACCACCCACGGACTCCCGCGCGTGCAAGCCATCTGTGACTGGGTGCATAACAACATCGAATACCGCCATATGTCGGGTCGGCCCGACCTCTCCGCCTCCGAGGTCATCCACCGGCGTTATGGCGTGTGTCGGGATTTCGCCCATTGCGTCATTGCGCTGTGCCGGTCCTTTAACCTGCCCGCCCGCTATGTCACGGGACACTTGCCGGACATCGGCTACCTCGATCCCGGCTCGGCCATGGACTTTCACGCCTATTGCGAAGTTTATCTCGGTCAGGAATGGCTGACCTTCGACGCGCGCTATAACGTGCAGCGCATTGGCCGGGTGAAAGTCGCGCACGGGGCAGACGCCGTGGATGGCGCGTTTGCGACGATTTACGGCGAGGCCATCCCGACCTATTTTCAAGTTTGGGCCTACCAGGTGAATCCCCAGCAGGTTTCCGTAGGCGACCCGATTGATTTGTCCAAGCGGCTCGATGGCACCCCGACCGTGCGGTTCTACTAGTGAAAGTCAGTGAGTTTCAATTAACCAACCCGTTTCTCCCATTAGGAAATCTCCTCCAGATTTACACACCCCGGCGTTACAGGTGACCACCGAAATTGACCGCCTGGCGCGCCAGTTGCCGGTCTTTCGCCGCCAGCTTCATCAACATCCAGAATTAAGCGGCATGGAATACGCGACCACGGCGTATCTGGCCAAGCAACTTACTGCGGCGAAAATCCCACACCGGCTGGGCGCGGGCAAAAGAGGCATCATTACGGGCATTGTGCCCGCGGTGGGCGTTAAAGCTCCCGTCGTTGCCTTGCGGGCCGATATTGACGCGCTTCCCATCACCGAAAAAAATCCAGTTGCTTACTGCTCCCAAAACCACGGGGTGATGCATGCGTGCGGCCACGATGCCCATTCCGCCATTTTGCTCGGAACCACTTTGGCTCTCCATCGGGCGGGCAAGCTGGCTGTTTCCTGGCGGAGCATTTTTCAACCGGCGGAAGAAACCGGCTGTGGCGCGAGTGAGATGGTAGCACAGGGTGCGGTAAAAGGCGTGCAAGCCATTTTGGCGTTTCATGTGGATCCGAATCTCCCCGTGGGGTGCGTGAGCATCACGCCGGGACCCCAATCGGCTTTTTGCCAGGACTTCGTCATTGAAGTGCGGGGCAAGGGCGGCCACGGCGCCCGCCCGCATAACACGGTTGATCCCATTGCGGTGGCCGCGCAACTTATCACGCTAATTTATCAGGGAGTCCCGCGTCAGACGGACGCGCGCGACCCGGTGGTAGTGACTATCGGAATGATTCAAGGCGGCCACGCGCCGAACATTATTCCTGACACTGTGGTGCTGAAGGGAACCATCCGGTCGTTTGACGAGGCCGTGTCCGTGCACGCCCGCCAAGTTGTCGAACGGCTTTGTGCCGGTACAGCGCGCGGCTTCCGCGCTACGATTGCACCCGTGTTTGACCGCTTACTGCGCGGGCTGGTCAATGATCCAGCCGTCACGGACGTTTGCCTGAAAGCGGCACGGGAGCTTTTGGGGGAGCATCGCGTTCAGACGGGTCGCCGTCCCAGCATGGGGGCCGAGGATTTTGCGGATTATCCGGTTCCCGCCTGCATGATGTCGCTCGGCGTCAAATCTCCCAGTGGAAAAATCACCCCGTTGCACACCAACACATTTAATCTAGATGAAAAAGCCCTGCTTCTGGGTGTTCGGCTGTTCAGCCAAATTCTCCTCGAGTGGCCGGTTTAAATGCGCGGGCGGAGATGCAGCGCCCGGTTATTTGATGGAATCCGCGGGAACGATCTTGATGCTTTCGATGACCTGCTTCGTGTTGGGACGATCCGGCGGATGGGTGGGTGTGGTGGCGATTTTTTCGAGGATGTCATCGCCTTTGATCAACTTGCCGAATGAGGTGTATTTGTGGTCGAGAAAGCTCGCGTCGCCGTCACAGATGAAAAACTGGCTGCCGGCGGAATCCGGATCGCTGCTCCGCGCCATGGAAATGACCCCGCGGACGTGAGAATGGTCGTTAAATTCCGCCTTGACGCTGTAGCCGGGGCCGCCGGTGCCCCAGCGATCTTCGGCGCTGGCGTCCTTGGTGAGCGGATCGCCGCCCTGGATCATGAAGCCTTTGATGACGCGGTGGAAACAGGTGCCGTCATAAAAACCCGCCTGCGCGAGTTTCTTAAAATTTTTGATCGTCTCCGGCGCGGCGTCCGTCCAAAACTCGATGACCATTTCGCCGGCGCTGGTTTTGATGACGGCGACTTCTTTGGCCGGGGCGGGTTTGGCATCCTTGCTCGTGGCGGGGGTGGTGTCCGGCTTTTTGGTGTCGGCTGGCTTGGGTTCGTCGGCTTGCAGGGAGGTGATTCCGACCGTCAGGCCAACCAGACATGATAAGAGGAGTAGTTTCATAATGAAGAGGCCGATTTTCCATGAACCCGGGACAAAGTCACGCGCGGAATTTTGGGGTGGCCCGGCTTTGGCGGTGCAGGGATGAGATATAATTCTTGCGTTAGGAATTGTGATAGGGATGAGGGCGTAAAATGACATCCATCCTGCCAGCTAGTCACAGGGATCCAGTTGAGCTTCGACTAATAAATGCAGCCCCTGAATGATAACATCCGACGAAATGGATGCTGCTTTTTTGAGGTTGCTTGGGTTTGGAGGAAGGGGTTAAACAATGACTCAACCCCTCCAGCCCCAAGACTGGTCCCCGCGTGCCTCAAGACTGACCTTGCGTGACGTTAGTATTCCCCTCGACGGCAACTCCCCGTGAAAATACTCCACCTCATCCCAATCAACCTGTCGCGACATTGCCTGCTCATGATTGTTGGATTATTCCTTGCTTCGCTGATGAACCGCGCCGCGTCAAAGAGGCCCATCACTTTCTGTCGTTCGATTCGCTTCATGCTGCTCCTGTTCCTCGGCCTCGCTCCGCTCGGAGCACAAACTCCCGCGCCGGCCCCCGCACCCGCGCCTGCGGCATCTACGGATGCGCCCGCGCCGGCAACGCCAACGTCAACGCCCGCGCCGGTCGCCGCAGTCCCCCCGGCCGCCAAGGCCGCGGCGCCCCGCTCGGTTTGGGAAGGCGTCTATTCCGCTGAACAGGTCAGTCGCGGGGAGAAGGCCTATAATTCCCAATGTGCCCGCTGCCACGGCGAAAATCTGCTTGGGGGCGAAGATGCGCCGGCGCTCGTCGAAGAGGACTTCTTGGATAAATGGAAAGGCAAGTCCGTGGGTAGTCTCATTGAACAGACGCGAAAAACCATGCCCTCGGATGGCCCCGGCAAGTTGAGCCGCCAGCAATGCACCGATATCACGGCCTATTTGCTCAGCGCCAATGGGTTTCCTGCGGGCAAGAGCGATCTCAAGCCCGACCCGGAGTCCCTGAATCCAATTCTCATCAAGCCAAAAAATGAAACCCCACCTGAAACCCCACCTAAAGCTCCGCCTAGTCCGTCTGCTACTCCTGTCGCTCCTGCTACTTGAACTCACGGGCGGCGCGCAGGCTCAGCAAGGCGCCACAAACGGCGAATGGCGCTTCTATGGCGGCGATGCCGGAAGCACCAAGTATTCGCCGCTGGACCAGATCAACGCCTCGAACGTGAAAGATTTGGAGATTGCGTGGCGGTGGAAGGCCGAAAACTTTGGCCCGCGACCTGATTACAATTGGGAAGTCACGCCCTTGATGGTTGGCGGAGTCCTCTACTTCACGGCGGGAGCGCGCCGCGATGTGGTCGCCGTGGATGCGGCCAGCGGTGAGACCCTCTGGATGTATCGCCTGGACGAAGGTGAACGCGGGGACCGCGCCGTGCGGACGCAGAACCGGGGCCTGGCCTACTGGACCGACGGCAAGGATGATAACCGGATCGTGCTCATCTCCCCCGGCTATCATCTGGTCGAGTTGGACGCCAAGACTGGCCGCATTATTCCAAGCTTCGGCAAGGACGGTATGGTTGACCTGACCGAGGGCCTCAACCGCGATGTCGTCAGGCCCGGCTCGATCGGCTCCAGTTCTCCGGCGATCGTCATCCGCGACGTGGTGGTCGTCGGGGCGGCGCTCGAGGCCGGCACGGCACCGGTCTCCAAAACAAACGTCCCCGGTTACACTCGCGGATTCGACGTCCGCACCGGAAAGCTCGTCTGGACCTTCCACACCGTCCCGCAAGCCGGCGAAGAGGGCGTCGAAACCTGGGAGAATGATTCCTGGAAATACACCGGCAACACTGGCGCATGGGCGCCGTTGAGCGGCGATGAAGAACTCGGCTATGTTTACATTCCCGTCGAGTCGCCCACCGGCGATTTTTATGGCGGGACCCGCCCGGGCAATAACCTCTTTGGCGACAGTCTCGTCTGCCTCGACGCCAAAACCGGCAAGCGCATTTGGTATTTCCAGATCATCCACCACGACATCTGGGACTATGAGCCGTCGTCGCCACCGCTCCTTGCCGACGTCACCGTTGACGGCAAGCCCCGGAAGATCGTCGCCCTTGTCACCAAATTCGCCTACACTTACGTCTTCGACCGCGTTACCGGCGAACCCATTTGGCCCATCGTCGAAACCCCTGTCCCGCAGTCCACCGTTCCCGGCGAAAAAACCTCCCCCACGCAGCCTATTCCCACCAAACCCCTCCCCTTTGACCGCGTCGGCATCACCTACGATCAACTCATTGACTTCACCCCCGAACTCCACCAGCAGGCCATTGATATTGTCAACAAATACAACTACGGACCCGTTTTCATGCCCCCCAGCCTCCGCGATGAAAACGGCAAACTCGGAACCCTCATCATTCCCAGCCATACCGGAGGCGCCAACTGGCCCGGCGGCGCACTCGATCCTGAAACCGGCATTATGTACGTTTCCTCCCTCTCCAACACGGACGTCCTCGCGATTGCCGCCGCCGACCCCAAACGCTCCGATATGGGTTACGTCGGGGTCATGGGCCCTCGCCCGACTACCGGAGCGGCCCGTGGCGCCGCCGCCAGCGCAACAACCCCGGCGGCCGCGGCACCCGTCGTCTACAGCGCCGGCGGTGAAGGCGGCCCCGCCCGCCCCAACATCGGTCCCCAAGGCCTCCCGCTCATCAAGCCACCATGGGGCCGCATCACCGCCATCAATCTCAACACCGGCGACCATGTCTGGATGGTCCCCAACGGCGCTGTTCCCGACGCCATCAAGAACAACCCCGCCCTCAAAGGCTTCGACCTCTCAAAAGCCGGCAACCCCGAGCGTGCCCACATCATGGTCACCAAATCCCTCCTCTACGTTGTGGATGGCTCCGGCCTCTTCAATGCCGGCCCCGGCGGCGGCGGAAATGTCTTCCATGCCCTCGACAAGAAAACCGGCGCAACCGTTTTTGAGATGACGCTGCCCGCCGGCAGCACCGGCGTCCCGATGAGCTACATGGCCAACGACCGCCAATACATCCTGGTCGCCGTCGGCGGACGGGGAATTCCCGCCGAACTGATCGCGCTCGCCGTCCCATAGTCCCGCCATGCCTTGGTCACAAAACTACTCCCCCGTCGGCGGTGTCGGCGTCTCGGCACTCATTGCCGTGCTTCCGGTCACCGTGCTGCTCGCGCTCCTGGCTTTCTGGCATGTGCGCGCACACCGCGCCGCGTTTGTCGCGCTGCTGGTGGCCGGCGCGATTGCGGTTTTCGTCTATGGCATGCCAGTCAAACTTGCCGTGGCCGCCGCCGGCTACGGCGCCGCGTTCGGCCTGCTCCCAATCGGCTGGCTGCTGCTCAACGCAATCTTCATCTATCAGCTTTCCGTCGAAACGGGCGAGTTCGTCGTCCTGCAGAAACAAATCGCCGGCATCTCGCGCGACCGCCGCATTCAGGCGCTGTTGCTCGCGTTTGCGTTTGGCGCCTTCATCGAGGGCGCGGCGGGCTTTGGCGCCCCCGTCGCGATCAGCGGTGGGCTGATGATCGGCCTCGGCTTCAAGCCGCTCGAAGCCGCCAAACTCGCGCTCATTGGCAACACCGCGCCCGTGGCCTTCGGCTCGATCGGCATCCCGCTCGTCACGATGGCACCGATCGCCGGGCTCGACCTGCAACAGCTCAGCGCCGTGGTCGGCCGGCAAATTTCAATCTTTGCGTTCATCCTGCCGTTCTGGCTCATCACTGCGCAGGTCGGCTGGCGCCGCATGATCGAAGTCTGGCCGGCCTGCTTTACTGCGGGCGCCACGTTCGCGATCATCCAGTTTCTTATGAGCAATTTCCACGGCCCCTGGCTCGTGGATATCGTGGCCGCCGCCATGACGATGCTTGCGCTCCTCGTGCTCATGCGGTTTTGGCAACCGCGGGAAGAGTTGGTCAACGAAACGCCGTCCACCGCCGCCGCCGCCCCGGGTGCGCCGGCGGCCACCAGCCCGGTGTGGAGAGCGTGGCTTCCGTGGATTTTTCTCACCGGTTTCGTGTTCTGCTGGGGCATCAACC
>CAZCMU010000165.1:0-6977 GCA_964499725.1 uncultured Opitutales bacterium | reverse complement strand
TCACTTATAAGATGGCCGAGGTCGTCCGCCGCATTTACGAGCAGATGGCCGCGCCCAAATGGGTCGTCGCCATGGGCGCGTGTGCCTCAACGGGCGGCATGTACCGTTCCTACGCGGTATTGCAAGGGGTGGACCGAATTGTGCCGGTGGATGTCTATATTAGCGGCTGCCCGCCGCGTCCGGAGGCCCTGCTGGATGGCATGATGCTGCTCCAGGAAAAAATCCGAAGAGAACCGAGCGCGCGCGGATTACTGCATCCGCGGCCCAATGAACCTGTCGCGGTGGGGGCGAAAGTCTAGCCGTGGACACGATTGTTGACACGCTCAAGGCGAAGTTTCCCTTCGTGACACCCCGGGCGTCGAGCGACACCCCGGCGGTCAATGTGCCCGCCGGACAACTGCTCGCGTTTGCCCAGGTTTTGCGCGACGAATTTGGCTACGATATGCTGCTCGACCTGTGTGGCGTGGATTGGGATGTCGCCGGCCTGCGCTTTGGCGTCGTCTATCAATTTTACCACAGTGGAAAGAAAATCTACCTCCGGGTGGCGACCCTGGCGCCCGACAACACCACGCCGGCCGTGCCCTCGCTGGCGGGGTTGTGGCCATCGGCGGACTGGCACGAGCGCGAAGCCTTCGACATGTTCGGCATCCGTTTCGAGGGCCATCCGAACCTGAAGCGCATCCTCATGTGGGAAGGCTACGAATACTTTCCGCTGCGCAAGGAGTTCCCGCTCGCGGGAATTGAATCGGAACTGCCCGCCGCCGATACCGCTGCCGCGACCAACGCGAAAGTCATTGCCGCGCCGATGATGGGCGGCCCTTTCTTCTCCGGCACCGAGCAGCACCACCATATGTCCACGGCCGAACCGCGCGCCAACGACCAAAGCTGGACCGAGGACAAACCCAAGCCCGGCCAAAAAGGATAAATTTCCATGCCCACCTCCACTGAAATCAATTTGGGCGATGTCGGCGCGCGCAGCGCCGCCTATGCCGGGGAGATGCAGGGCGAGCACATGACGCTCAACGTCGGGCCGTCGCACCCGACCACCCACGGCGTGCTGCGCTTGTTGATTGAGTTGGACGGCGACCGGGTCATCAAATGCGAGCCGGTGATTGGCTACCTGCACCGCGGCGACGAAAAAATCGCCGAGAACATGACTTACAACCAGTTCGTGCCCTACACGGACCGGCTGGATTACCTCGCGCCCCTCGCCAACAACGTCGCCTACGCCCTGGCGGTGGAGAAACTCGCCAACCTCGAAATGCCCCCGCGCTGCCAGGCCATCCGCGTCATTTGCTGCGAGCTGGCGCGCATTTCATCTCACCTCCTCGGCATCGGCGTATTCGGCATGGACGCCGGCGCGTGGACGATTTTCATGTACACTTTCACCCAGCGCGAAAAGTTGTACACCCTCTTTGAGGAACTGACCGGCGCGCGCTTCACCACCAGCTACACGCGCATCGGCGGCGTCGCGCGCGACATGCCCGAGGGCTGGCTCGGTCGCGTGAACAAATTTTGCCAGGATGTTCTGCCGGTGATTGACGAGGTGGACAAACTCCTCACCCGTAATAAAATTTTCCTCCAGCGCACGGAAGGCATCGGCGTCATCTCCAAGGAAGACGCGCTGGCCTACGGCATTACCGGGGCTAACCTCCGCGCCGTGGGCATTGACGCCGACCTGCGCAAGGACAACCCGTACTGCGGCTACGAAAACTACGACTTTGAAGTGCCCATCGGCACCCGCGGCGATTGTTTCGACCGTTACCTCGTGCGCCTTGAGGAAATGCGCCAGAGCGTGCGCATTGTGCGCCAGGCGATTGAAAAAATGCCCGAGGGCCCGTGGTATGCTGAAAACGCCAAGAAAATTTTTGCCCCGCCAAAAAGCAAGGTCCTCTCGAGCATGGAGGAGTTGATTCAAAACTTCATGATTGTGACTGAGGGCCCGCAGATTCCGCCGGGCGAAGTTTATTTTGAGGCCGAAAACCCCAAAGGCGCGCTGGGCTTCTATATCGTTTCCAAAGGCGGCGGCGTGCCCTACCGCCTGCACATCAAGGGCCCCAGCTTTGTCTCGCTGGGCATTTTGCCCAAAATCATGCCCGGCCATTTGCTCACTGACATCACCTGCATCCTCGGGAGCCTCGACTTCGTGCTCGGGGAGTGCGACCGCTAACCATGAATTTTTCCGCCACAACGCTGCAATACGTGGACCGGCTTATCCCGCGCTACCCGCAAAAGCGGAGCGCGCTGCTGATGATTTTGCACGCCATCCAGGAGGACCAGGGCTTTATTTCCAAGGAGGCGATGGAGTGGGTTGCGCAGAAACTGGAAGTCACGCCGATTCAGGTTTATGAAGTCGTCACGTTTTACCCGATGTTCCGCCAGGCGCCCATCGGCCGGCGGCATGTGAAGGTTTGCCGCACGCTGTCGTGTGCGCTGCGTGGCGCGTACAAGGTCTGCGACTCGCTCCAGGAAAGCCTCTCCTGCGAACTGGGCCACACTTCCGTCGACGGCAATTTCACGGTCGAGTTTGTCGAATGTGTGGCGGCGTGCGGTTCCGCGCCGGTTGTCCTGGTGGACGACAAGCTGCACGAAAACATTACGCCGGAGAAAGCGCCGGACTTCGCCGCCAGGCTCAAGGCCGAGACCAGCCCCGCGCAACCTCCCTCGCGCCACTAAATTTTTTATTTCCATGCCCATCCAAGAGCGCCGCATCATCTACCGTCATATTGACGAGCCGGGGTATGCCACGGACATCGCGTGCTACCAACGGCACGGCGGCTATGAGATCCTGCGCAAGGCCATCCAGCGCAAGCCGGAGGAACTGGTGCAGGAAGTCAAGGATTCCGGCTTGAAGGGCCGCGGCGGCGCGGGTTTCCCGACGGGGATGAAGTGGGGTTTCCTCGACTACAAGTCCGGCAAGCCCATCTACCTCATTTGCAACGCCGATGAATCCGAGCCCGGCACCTACAAGGACCGCCAGATTATTTACAAAGACCCGCACCAGTTGATTGAGGGCGTCATCATCTCCGCCTACGCCATCAAAGCCAAACTTGCGTTCATCTACATCCGCGGTGAAATGTTTGGCGGCGCAAAGATCCTTGAACAGGCCATCGAGGAAGCCCGCGCGGCAAATTTTCTCGGCGACAACATCCTCGGCTCGGGCTATTCGGTGGATGTCATCGTCCACCGCGGCGCCGGCTGTTACATCTGCGGGGAGGAAACCGGCCTGATTGAATCGCTCGAAGGCAAGCGCGCCTACCCACGCATCAAGCCGCCGTATTTTCCCGCCGTGTTGGGACTGTATAATTGCCCGACCATCGTGAACAACGTCGAGACGCTCTGCCAGGTTGTCCACGTCGTCAACATGGGTGGCAAGGAATTCGCGAAAATCGGCGTGCCCGGCGACAGCGGCACGCACATTTGGGGCCTCAGTGGTCATATCGTGCGCCCCGGCTATTATGAAATCGAATCCGGCAAGGGCACGGTGCGCGATTTGCTCTACGACTTGGGCGGCGGTCCGCCACCCGGCCGCTCCTTCAAGGCCATCATCCCCGGCGGCGTCTCCATGAAAATTTTGCGCGTCGGCGAAAAATTCAAGGTTAAGCTGCCCGACGGCTCCGCCGGCGAGTGGGGCGTGCTGGACATCCCGCTCGACTCCGGCAGCTTTGGCCAGTGCGGCACTTCCCTCGGCACCAGCGGCATGATTGTCATGGATGACACGACCGACATGGTCGAGGCCCTCGCCAACCTCAACGCCTTTTACGCCCACGAAAGCTGCGGCCAGTGCACGCCCTGCCGCGAAGGCTCTCTCTGGCTGAAGAAAATCACCACGCGGGTGTGTGACGGCGGCGGCCGGCTCGAAGACATTGACCTGATCAAAAATATTGCCGACCAGATCGCCGGTCGCACCATTTGCGCGCATGGTGAGGCGGTCGCCTGGCCCTGCCAAAGCAACGTGCCCAAATTCCGCGACGAGTGGGAGGAAAAAATCCGCGCCCAAATGCAAACTCGTGAACACACCGACGGCGTGCCCGCCAGCCGCAAGGGGCTCCGCCTCGTCTAACTTATATTCCCGATGCCCGCACCCAATCCAGTAACGATCAACGTTGACGGCCGCGACCTGCAAGTCCCGGCGGGAATGAACCTGATTGACGCGCTCGAACACCACGGCATCGAGATTCCGCATTATTGTTACCACCCGAAGCTGACGGTCGCGGGCAATTGCCGCATGTGCCTCGTGGAAACGGGCCTGCCGATGAAAGACCGGGCCACCAACCAGTTTATCATCGAGCCCGATGGCCGCATGAAAATCGGCTGGGGCCCCAAGCCCGCGGTCGCCTGCACCACCAATTGCGCGGCGGGCCTCCATGTGCGCACCAGTTCGCCGATGGTCAAAGACTGCCAGCAGGGCGTGATGGAGTTTCTGCTCGTCAACCACCCGCTCGACTGCCCGATTTGCGACCAGGCGGGCGAATGTAAATTGCAGGAATTCGCGACCGACTACGGTCGCGGGTACAGTCGGTTTATCGAGGAAAAGAACGTCAAGCCCAAGCGCACCCGCCTCGGGCCCCGCGTCACCCTCGATGACGAACGCTGCATTCTGTGTTCGCGCTGTGTGCGCTTTTGCTCGGAAGTCGCCAAGGACGATGTCCTCGGCTTCATCGACCGCGGCAGCTACTCGACCCTGACTTGTTACCCGGGCCGCGAACTCGACAACAATTATTCGCTCAACACGGTGGACATCTGCCCGGTGGGCGCGCTGACCAGCACGGATTTCCGCTTCAAAATGCGCGTGTGGTTCCTCAAGCCCGTGCCCAGCATCTGCCCGGAAAGCAGCGTGGGCGCGAACACGAACGTCTGGAGCCGCGAGGGAAAAATTTACCGCATCACTCCGCGCGAAAACAACGCCGTCAACGACTGCTGGATGGCCGACAGCGGCCGCGAACTTTACAAGAGCGTGGAGCAGCCTTCACGCATTGATTTCTTTGCCGTGGACAATGGCAAGTGCACCGCCGACAAGGCGCTCACCCGCGCTGCTGAATTATTGCCAGGCGGCGGGGTGGCGTACGTCGGCTCCGCGCACAGCAGCCTCGAAGAGCAATTTCTCCTCTGGCAGCTCGTCAAGGCCGAACCCGGCCCGGTCTCGTTTGTCAGTCATTCCCAAAAGGGAGACGACCTCTTGATTTCCAACGACGCCACCCCGAACCTGCGCGGGGCGTTCCTCACCGGCCTTCTGCGCGATTTGCCTGGCACGGACATCAACGACCTCCGCGACAAGGTGGAAACCGGCGCAATTAAAACCCTCTTCGTGGTGAAAGAAGACCTCGCGACCCTCGGGTTTTCGGATGACCTTCTTCGCCGGGTGCAGGTGATTTATTTGGGCACCCACGCGAACGCCACCAGCAACCTCGCTCAGGTGGTCCTGCCCGGTTTGACGGTGTTTGAGAAAACCGGCAGCTTTGTGAACCAACAATGGCGCGCGCAGCGGTTCTTCCAGGCGGTGCCCGGTCCGGCGGGAACGGCGCCCGATGTGCAATTGCTCAGTCAATTGCTCGCGCGGGTGAAAAAAGTTTCCGCCTCGGCGGTTTCCCCGGAAATCATTTGGACCGAACTCGCCGCCACGGTTCCGGCGCTCGCGGGCTGGACTTGGGCCAGCCTCGGCTCATCCGGTCGCGTGCTCGACGCCTCCGCCTGGGCGCATATTTCTTTCGCGGAAGGCAAGTCCCTGCATTTCGATCCCGCTGCCGTCACCACGGCCGTCGCCGGCTAATCTGCTTCCATGCTCGCCATTTTGATTTACCTTGTTCTCCACCTCATCTACGCCCTCATCGTGGTTGTGGTGCTGATGAGCATGTGCGCCTATGCCGTGCTGGCGGAGCGCAAAATCAGCAGTTGGATTCAAAACCGCGTCGGCCCCAACCGCACGCAACTGCCCATCCTCGCCTACATCCCGGTGGCCGGCAACCTGCTCCAGCGCATCGGCTTTTCCCAGCCCATGGCCGATGGGCTGAAATTTCTCTTCAAGGAAGATGTGACGCCCGGCCACGTGAAGAAATTTTATTATGTGCTCGCGCCGTGCCTGTCGCTGATTACCGCGTTGGTCACCTGCACGGTACTGCCCTTCGGCCTCTATTGGACGGCGGAGGGGGCCAAGCACCAACTGGTCGAGCATCCCCTGATGCTGGCCAATCTTGACATCGGCCTGCTCTTTATCTTGGCGATTAGTTCGCTCAGCGTTTACGGACTTGTGCTGGCGGGGTGGGCGTCGAACAGCAAATATCCGTTTCTCGGCGGCATCCGCGCGTCGGCCCAATTGATTTCCTACGAGCTGGCGATGGGGGTGTCGCTCCTGCCGGTGTTTCTCTGGGCGAGCCGCCCCGGCGAAACCAGCGGGCTCAATCTTTACACTATCGTCCAATCGCAGCACGGGCTGTGGCTCATTATTTGGATGCCGATTTCGGCGCTGATCTTTCTCGTCTCGCTGTTTGCGGAAACCAACCGCCTGCCGTTTGACATGGCCGAATCGGAGACCGACCTCGTCGGCGGCTTCCATACCGAATACGGCAGCTTCAAGTTCGGTTTCTTTTTCATCGCCGAATACGCGCACATGATTGTTGGCTCGGCGGTGTTCGTGGTGCTGTTTCTTGGCGGCTGGAATTTTCTGCCGGGCATTGCCGACCCCTGGCCGCACAATCTCATCGGCTCAGTGATGACCATCGTCTGGTTTTTGGCCAAGGTGGTCTTCTTCATCTTTTTCTTCATCTGGATTCGCTGGACCATCCCGCGCTTCCGCTACGACCAGGTGATGAAGCTCGGCTGGAATATCCTGCTGCCGCTGGCGGTGGCCAATTTCCTGGCCTACCTCGTTTTCTTCGCTCTTTTTCCCAACGGTTGAACCTTTAACCCGCGCACACCATGGCCAAAGTCCTCGAACGCAAACCCCTGACCTTTTGGGAGCGCACCTACCTGCCGCAAAT
>CAZCMU010000164.1:0-7012 GCA_964499725.1 uncultured Opitutales bacterium | reverse complement strand
ACCGACGTTGATTGAGTCCGAGCTTTTTGGCCACCGGCGCGGAGCATTCACGGGCGCGTTGGGCGACCGCCTGGGTTATTTCGAGGTCTGCGGCCCGCACGGCACGGTGTTTCTCGACGAAATCGGCGAGACCGACACCGGCATCCAGGTCAAACTTCTGCGCGTGTTGCAAACCCGCGTCTTCCAGCGCATCGGCGACACCGAGCCGCACACCTTCGCGGGCAAAATCGTCGCCGCGACCAACCGCGACTTGGCGGTCGAGATGCGCGCGGGTCGTTTTCGCGAGGACATGTATTACCGCCTCTGCGCCGACCACGTGCGCACTCCGGCCCTGCGCGAAATTTTGCGCGATTCCCCCGGTGAACTCGCCACGCTGGTGCGCCACATCGCTTCGCGCATTGCCGGCCCGGCGGAAGCCGCGGCGCTCATTGACGAAGCCTGCACCATCTTGAACCGCAGCTTGCCCGCGGACTATCCCTGGCCGGGCAATTTCCGCGAGCTGGAACAGGCCGTGCGCAACATCCTCGTCCATGGCGACTACGGCCCGGAATCCGCGAGCATATTCACGACGCCGCCATCCACCGGCGGAGTAGGGCAGCCCTTGAGTGGCGAAGCGCCGGATTCCATCGCTGCTGCGCTCGAAGCGGGAAAATGGACGGCGGAGGAACTGCTGCGCTGCTATGTCCGACGCGTGCATCAGTTGTCCGGCAGTTATGAAGAAGCCGCCCGCCGGCTGGCGCTCGACCGCCGCACCGTCAAAAAGTATGTGCGCACGACTCCCACGCAGGTTTGAGTTATGCCGTTATGACGGGTTATGGGGTGTAGTACTGATTGTTTCGATCGGCTTCACCTAATAGAATGGCGCATGATGCGTCGCCACTGCTTCCTCTTTGCTTTAACTTTCGTGATTTTGTTCAATGGTTGCTACGGCAACGACTCCCATGGGGCATCCCCGCCAGTCCCGGCCGATCCGGTGGTGGCCAGCGCCCGCTCTGCGGAAAAAATCGCGACGCGCAATAATGCCGTCAGTCTCTTGTTCCAACTGGTCGAAGACGAGAAAAGCCTCAGCCTCCTCCTGGTGGTCAAGGGCAACCGGCCCGATGTCGCCATCCTCGTCAAAGCCATCTCCACCACGGCCAGCGAAGCCGTCAAGAATCTCCAGGCCCTCGCCCAAGCCGACCCTTCCCTGAACCTCCACGCCGTGGACCTTCCGACCGGCGAAGTGGCGGCCCGCGCCGCGATCGCCAAGACGAAAACCCACCAACTTCTCCTCTCGACCGGGGATAACTTTGAATTCGCCCTGCTCCTGACGCAAACGGAAGCGCTCAGCTACGGCTATAATCTCGCCCAAACGGCGGATGATAATTCCACCGACCCCGCCCAGCGGCAAACCCTCTCCGCCCTTCGCGACACGATGAAAGCCCAATACCAGCAAGTCATCGCCTTTATTCGCGCCCCGGCAAAATAACCTCGTTTTCAGAAAAGCCAACCTCCCGGCTTCCGTGATTTCTGTTCGCGACTCGCGCCATTTTTTATTGGACACCCCGCGCCAAGGGTTTATCATCAGGCTCCGAAAGCCAATTTGCTTCTGATGAGCGCGCACGAATTTGACAATTTTCCGGAGGGCGAATGGGAAGACCGCGGCGAACTCGTGTGGAACGAGTTCGACTGGCAGCAGTATTTGAAACAGAACGACAAGGAGGTCGCCCGCTTCCTGGCCCTCTACCACCAGCATCAGGGCCGGACCGAGCGTTTGGACGAAGTGGCCCGGCTCATGGGTTGGGGTGATGAAGAATGGGCTCCCGGTGATGATGGCGCCGTCGTCGAGCCTTCCCCGGCGACTGCCGCTGCTGACGCCGCGCCGGAGCCGGCGTCCTTTTCGGATTTTCTCGATGAGGACTTCGATGCCGTGTCGGACACGTACACCATTCACAAGCATCCGGTCTTTATCGCCACCCGCGGCCTTTACCAGCACCTTTACCACACTTGGGAGCGGTTTTTGTCCACGAGCAATGATTTAAGCGGCAACCTTGGCCTGTCCTGGAAATTTGGCTCGAGTCTCCACGCCGGCGAACTCAACGCCGTCATGGCCATCCATGCCCTCGACCTGGGCGACTTTACGCTCACCATCTGCCACCTCAAGAACGCCTTGAGCGCCGTGAATCATTCCTTGAGCCTGCTGCACACGCTGCCGGCCGGCAATGCCACCCAGGGGCAGTTCTTTCGCGAGGTGCAGGCCACGCTGTTTGACCTGCGCGAAATCTGGTTGCGCGTGATGAACGACTGCCGCGAGGAAAACCGCCGCCGTCTCCCCGGCGAAGCGGAGGAATAGGCGGGGAACTCGCCGGGCTCGCAAGTGGTCAAAAGTCTAGTGCCTTCGTTGGCGCCGCGCCCAGCGGGCGGTCCTTGCGCGCGGTAAATTAGGGCTTACAAAATGCCAAAAAATGAGTAATGTATCAGCAACCCTGAACTTACGCCCATGAAAACAAGTTATACCCTTACTTTGGCGGTGGCTTTGCTCATGACTTCGGTCGCGTCGGCCCAGCGCCGGCCCACGGGTGCGCCCGGCGGGTTTGGCAGCGGCCCGGCGAATCCTTCCGGCGGTTCCTCCGGTGCTCCGGCCAGCGATTCCAGCGGCTCCGGTGCGTCCCCAGCCAGCAACCCCGGCGCCGGTTCAGCCGCCGGTGTGCAAGGGGCTGAAGATGCGCAGAATAACAATAACGCATGGACGACTTTGGAGAAAAGCATCTTCAACACCGATAATCTTTCCGTGGATTCCGAAAACGGCATTTTCACCTGGCGCGGCAACAAGTTTGATGTCGGCAACAACCTGCTGGTGAAGTCGCGGTTTGAGCGCTACCT
This sequence comes from uncultured Opitutales bacterium, assembly GCA_964499725.1. Taxonomy (GTDB): domain Bacteria; phylum Verrucomicrobiota; class Verrucomicrobiia; order Opitutales; family JABDGR01; genus JABDGR01. The sequence continues at coordinate 4,150 of CAZCMU010000164.1, read as the reverse complement.
CAGTTCGCCCGGCTATGCCGACACCAACCAGGATTATCAAAGCGTCCTCAAACAAATTCAGGATCTGCTCTCCACCAACACAGATACCAGCTCCCTGCCTGCGGCCGGGCAAAATGAAGACCGCATTTACCAAGCGTGGGAATTGCTGTTCAAGGCGTCGCAATTTCCAGAAGACGCCGGTGCCTCCGAGACCCTGGCCAACCAGGTTTACGACGCCTGGCGCGTGCGCGACGAATTGGCCACTAATCGTGATAATTACCACGACCTCGAAAATCAACGCAAAGACGGAGAATTCAGCGTGGCGACAGACGGCGCCGCCGCCGCCAGCAATGCCGTGGAATTTGCGAAAGAGAACCCCGGGCTGGCGCACCCAACCCGCGGCACCGGCATGGATTCCAATGGCAATCCCCTCCCATCCAGCGCTTCCAACACCCGCGGCGGCAGCAGCCAATCCTCCAGCCAGGGTGGCTCCTCTTCCAGTTCCGGCAGCGGCAGCAGTGGCGGGACCGGCAGCGGCGGAGTCGGCGCGGATTCGAGCGGCCCCAACCTTAACCTCAACATCGGCAACATTTCCGTCCCCAGCCCTGGCGGCGACAGCAGCTCCGGATCCTCGTCCACGGCTCTCCCGACTATGCATGGCGCCAGCGTCGCCTCTTTGCACGCAGCCGAACTGGCCCGCACTTATGTCAAACAAGCCCTCCTGGATGCCGATGCCTCCAGCATGGGGCTGCAGGTTAAATTGCAATATCAGACCCAGTTGCTGGCCTTCATCATGCAGCGGCGGTTTGAGCACAGCCTCATCGCGGGTCAGTTCTACGAACATATCTTCAAGGGTTCCCAGCAGCGCATGAATATCGCCAAGGAGGAATTAGCGAAGTTTATTGATACGGACAGCGTCGTCCCCTCCGCGAACTCTTTTGAGTTTATTTCGCATGAAGCCATGGCTGAGGCCGAATCCGGCATGAAGGCCGTGCAATCCGCCTATGACTCCGGCGACCGCTGGACGGCGCTGCAGCAATTGCAGCAGACCTTCCTCATCGGCGAAAATCTGCCCGCGGTGCAGGATTTCGACCCCGCCAAGCGCAAGGTCCTCCTCAATCTCTACCGCGAAGGCACCGACCTGAAGCACGCGATTGACATGCGCGACTTTGCCAGCGCGGATGACAGCGTGCAGAAAATCCAGGCCAACGCCCAGGATTTCCAGTCCGGACCCATTCGTTCCGCCATCCAGGAAGGCGAGCAAACCAGCAACCTCGCCTTGATGGCGGCCCAGCAGGCGGCCATGGCCGGCGACACCGACCGCTTTACCGCCAACATGCAAAAGGCCACCGAACTGTGGCCGCTCAACCCCGACCTCAAAAAATTCAGCAAGAACATGCTCGAAAAAGGCGACCTGGCCAATGTCGGCACCGCGAAGTTTGACGAATTGCTTTCCCATGGCGACGACCGGGCAATTTTTGAGGAGCGCAACGAACTCGGCCTCGCGGTTTATCAGGACGCCGACCGCTCCGCCAAGCTCAAGGATATTTTGGACCGCATGGGCAAGGTCGAGATGATGGTGGCCTACGCCGACCAGGCGGTGAAGCAGAACAACAGTTATGCGGCCTGGGAGGCGCTGGTGTCGGCCTCCGATATTGAGCCGAACGACCCGGTGCTCGCCCGCACCAAGGCGGAGGTTGTCACGCAAGCGGCGCCGTTTGTCTCCGCCCTCGATGCCGCCGGCCGCGCGGACAAAGCCGGCGATTTTGCCTCCAGCCTTAACTTTTACCTGCAGGCGCAGGATATTTATCCGGCCTCCCAAATTTGCCATGACGCCATTGACCGGGTCAGCACGAAGCTGATGGCCTCGCTTAATCCCGCCGGCGCCGCGGCCAAGAGTCTCCAGCAGCAATCAACCGATCAACCGGCATCCACATCGGGTTCCGCCACGCCGGCCACCACGCCCACGGCCGCGAACGCCGGCAATAATTCGTCCGCCGCCGGCAGCGGCAGTCCCAAGTCATTGTTTTAGTCCTTTAAGATTTTCGGGCAGAATCGGTGGGGCGGGGATTTCAGGCTTATGCCGACCTGTCGCCCTTGGACGACCTGCCCGTCTTCTGGACGGACTAGCCGACATCAAGCAACAACTGAATCAGCATTTGGCGATTCAGACAGCGGCGGAGCTTTGTTCACCCACGGACAAATTCCCTTGCCGAAGGCAGGGCCCAGGCCTATTTTGAGGACAAGATGCAGTCATCCGGGGAGCGACATCATGATAACCACCAACCCAGCTTGTTTGGGGTGCTTAAAGGGGAGCTTTCTGCTCTCCCCAAACCCAGCAACTCCAAGACCAACCCCAAAAAAGCAATTTACTATCAGTTCTGACTACATCGGAGGATTTTGATTCCGGCAGTTGGAACTTTTAACGATGAAGACGCGCATTCCATTTTTAATTTGTCTGCTCATGGGTACTAGCTGCAGCAGAAAACCGGCGGAGATAGTGTTTATGGTCCCAAACAAATACGAGGGATTAATTCTTGTCTCAAAAGACGAAGCAACGGGCGCAGATTTTTTTTCCAGAAATAATACATTCACCATCACGATTCCTGAAAATGGAGAAGTCTCTGTAAAAACCTTTGCGCCATTTACGGAATGGCATCGGACAAGAGTCTATTACGCTAATGGAGACGAGATTCCCTACGGGGATACTTATAGCAATGGTGCAGTTGCATTCAATGATCTCGGATTCTTGCAATATAAAGGCATTAATATGGGTTTTTATTTTTTTGTCGGTAAACAAAGTGACTATGATACTGTGAGGCATTCATTCGACTTGTCCGTGCTGCCATTGGGCAATAAAAATCTGAAAGCGATCAGTCCGCCTAGTGTAAAATGAACCCACGCGCCAACCATAGCGACGGAAGTGCCATTTGCCACGTTTCCATTTCTTAACCCCCTCTCCCCAACCCCGGCAATCCCAAAAAGCAATTTCCGATCAGTAAAAGACAAATGCAGGGTAAAAGAGCGGATAGGGTTGTCGCTGGTGGCAAAATATTGAGACTGAAAGTGTTTTTACCATGAAAATCCTCCTTCCGGGCGGGTCGGGGCATTTGGGAACAGTGCTCGCGCGGGCGTTCCATGCCGCTGGGCATGAGGTGGTGGTGTTCAGTCGCAACCCGGCCAGCGCCCCATGGCGGGTGGTCGCGTGGGATGGCGAAACATTGGGGCTGTGGAAGGCGGAATTGGAAGGGGCGGACGCGCTCATTAACCTGGCGGGCCACAGCGTGAATTGCCGTTACAACCAGAAAAACCGGCAAGTCATTTTTGATTCGCGGCTCAAGTCCACGTGCATTCTCGGCGAGGCCGTCGCCCAAGCCGCCCGCCCTCCGCGGGTCTGGCTGCAATCGAGCACGGCAACGATTTATGCCCACCGCTTCGACGCGCCCAACGACGAAGCTACCGGCATCCTCGGCGGCCAAGAGCCCAACCTGCCCGACACTTGGAAATTCAGCTACGACGTGGCGAATTCCTGGGAACGCGTTTTTAACGAGGCCGCTATGCCCCAAACGCGCAAAGTCCTTCTGCGCACGTCCATCGTCATGAGTCCGATGCACGGCCAAGCGTTCGACCTGTTGCTTATGCTGGTCAAGTTTGGTCTTGGCGGCAAGGCTGGCCATGGCCGGCAATACATCTCTTGGATTCATGACCATGATTTTTTCCGTGCCATCTTATGGCTAATCGAGCACGGCGAAGTCTTGGGTCCGGTCAATCTGGCCTCACCCAATCCGTTGCCCAATGCCGACTTTATGCGCGGCCTACGGACGGCTTGGGGCATGCCCATTGGTCTTCCGGCGGCGGCTTGGATGATAGAAATCGGAACCTTTTTCATGCGGTCCGAGCCGGAATTAATCCTCAAAAGCCGCCGGGTTGTGCCAGGGCGGCTGGTACAGGGCGGATTCAAGTTTGATTTCCCCACCTGGCCCGAGGCGGCGCAGGACTTGTGTCGGCGTTCGCGGGCCGGACGGTTATAAAATGAACCCACGAGCCAACTGTAGCTTGGGAAGAGCCATCATGCTAAGTTGCACTTCAAGGCCATTAAATTTTGCGTCAATGGGCGGTTAACCTCCTTTGCCCGACCCACTCAACCCCCAAAAAGCAAATTCCTTTCCTT
>CAZCMU010000163.1:0-7115 GCA_964499725.1 uncultured Opitutales bacterium | reverse complement strand
CCTGCACGAGCGTGCCGCCGGCTTCGACGCCCGCGAGGGTCACGGCCACACCCAGGCCGGCATCATTATGGCAATGCAGCCCGATGCGGGTTTTCGGAAAATGTTTTACGACCTCCGCCGTGATGTCATGCACCTCGGGCACGAGCGTGCCGCCGTTGGTGTCGCACAGCGTCAGGCAAACCGCGCCGGCGTCGCGCGCGGCTTCCAGGGTTCGCAGCGCGTATTCGGGATTGTTTTTATAGCCGTCGAAAAAGTGCTCGGCATCGTAGATGACCTCGCGGCCGTTTTGGACGAGGTGGCGCACGGTGTCGCCGATCATCGCCAAGTTTTCCTCGGGCGTGGTGCGGAGGACTTCCGTGACGTGCAGCAGCCAGGACTTGCCAAAGATGGTCACGACGGGCGTGCCGGAATCGAGCAGCAGCTTGACCTGGGCGTCCTCGGCCACGGGCGTGTTGGCGCGGCGCGTCGAGCCAAAGGAGGCGAGCTTGGCGTGGGCGAGCTTGACCTTGCGCGCTTGCCCGAAAAATTCCTGGTCGCGCGGGTTGGAGCCGGGCCAGCCGCCCTCGATGTAATCAATCCCAAAGCGGTCGAGCTTTTCGACGAGGCGCAGTTTGGCGGCGACGCTGAAGGAGACGCCTTCGCCCTGCGTGCCGTCGCGCAGGGTGGTGTCGTAGGTGAGGACGAGGGTGGGGGCAGTGGAGGATTTGGAAGCAGCAGTCATGGGAGCGGGGCGGCGCAAACCGCCAGACTAGAAGAGAAGAGGGAAAAGGCAAAATGGAAAAATGAAAAGAAGCAGGGCAGCGGGCGCGCCGAACGAAGGCAAGAACCCGCGAGGGAGAAACACTAAACCGGGGAGGCCAACCGCTGTTTGCGCCATTAATCAAGGCGCGCGCTGGCGTCCCCTACCGAATTCGGAGGGCGCCAATGAAACCAATAATGCGGCGCGAAAGATTCATTTAACGAAATAATTAGAAATTAAAATGCGGTGGGAGTCAATCCTGTAAAGGGACAAAGGAGCAGAGGGACAAAGGTGGAAGACATTATCCACGAAACGACACGAATAATTTGGGGGTATAGTGGTTGAATTGGCCTGACTAGGTTTGAATTGGTTTGAATTCGGGGTGGTTACTTAGGCGCGTTTGCGGTACGGCGGGCGGATTGGAGGCGCAGGCGTTGGTTTTGGTGGTCGCCGGAGCGGAGGCGAATGAGTTCGCGGACGAGGGCGAGGAGACCTTTGCGATCCTCAAGGTTGATATGGGCGTCCGCACCAAGGCGTTCGATCAGGCCGGCCAGAATGACGGCCATGGGGGCGGAAAGGCAATCGGCGACCGAGGCCTGTTCGGTTTCTTCGAGGAAATCGGCGGCGGAATCCAATTGACCACGGAGCCAGAAGCGGGCTTCGCGGCGACGCAACCATATTTCGAAGCCGCCTTGACGCCACTCGCTGAGGTTTTGGTCGCTGATGGCGCGATTACCAAAATGTCGGGCGAGGACGGCGTGGACCTCGGGTAACTCGTTGAGCCAGGGGAGAAGCGAGGAGCCGGGTTCGCCGTTGTCGAGGCGTTGGTTAAGTTCTTCGCGGATGGCGCGGGGGAGGCGGCCGATTTTTCCAGTGGGAGTCATGCCCGCAGTTTAAACGAGGAGCTGAAGCAAGTGGTAGTGATCGGTTGGTTGCGTTGGATAGGTTGGATGGGTTGGGAAGGTTGGCAAAATTCGCGATCATCCGTTAGAACCGCTGGACGCATTGGGCCTATTCAGTAAAATCTTCCCCATGACTGCGACTGCCATGCTCGACCTCAAGCAACGCCTAGGGTGCCTTTCAGAAAAGGAGCGTCGCGAGATGGCTGCTTATCTTTTGCGTCTGAAACAAGAATCGCCAGCGTGGAAAAATGAAATGAGCCGGCGGATGCGCGAGATGGATAAGGGGCGCAAAGTGCGGTTGGTTGAGGTTTTCTAGTTCAATCCCAAAGGGATTGAATCATTCAGCCCCGGGTTGCGAGGAACGAGCTACCCGGGGTAAAGATCAGAAAATTTATTCAACCCTGTCAGGGTTGAATCACCCATTGACGATAACCCAGGGTAGTCCGGCGCAGGCCGGACAACCCTGGGCTACATGATGCAATCCCGTTGGGATTGAAAAATGCGAACCAGAAATCAACCCCTGCGCTTCCTAATCCCAAACATACCGTTCATCGAATTCGATGTCATAACGCCGGAGGAGCTCACGAAACTCGTCTTGGAACGTTGTGTTGCGATGATGTTCCTCCTGCCCGGTAATATAGTTTCGCACCGATTCAATTTGCGAAAACCCGATGGAGAAGGCCCCGTAACCATTTTGCCAGGAGAAATCGCGCAGGCTGGGGTCTTTGGTTTTAATCCAGAGCGAGGAAGCGCGTTTGGTTTCTTTAATCACCTCGGCGGTGGTGCGGGTGCGGGACAACGCGCAGAGGAAATGGACGTGGTCTTCGACGCCGCCCACGATGAGGGGTTGGCAATCGAGGTTGGTTAAAATGCCGCCGAGGTAGCGGTGGAGTTCCGCGCGGAGGGATTGGTCGCGTAAAAATGGGGTACGGTCTTTGGTGGAGAAGACCACATGGATGAGGATTTTAGCGAGGGATTGCGACACGGGATAAAATATGCAATGGGTTAATGTGATTCAACCCGATCAGGGTTGAATGTCAATGTTGACGGCGACCCGGGGTAGCTCGTGCCTCGCAACCCCGGGCTGGATGAGGCAATCCCGTTGGGATTGTGCAATTCAAGCTACGATTATATCTGGAAGCTTTTTATTATATCCACGCCAGTCGTCTTGTAAATGACGATGGCCAAAGTTAGCGCCAATCTTTTCCTTTGCTTTGGCAGCTTCTAATATAAATTTGGCGACCTCGCGTAAGGTTTTTGGGTCGGCAAGAATCGCAATTTCTTTCATTTTGATGAGGCCATCTCCTCGAACAACTTTTCGACCGCGACCATAAATGGATAGTGGAAGGTGGCTTTTAGTTTTCATAATAAAACGATAATCACACCCCGTGCTCTTCAATAAATGCTTTCACGGCGTCGGTCTCGGCGGGGAGTTCGTAGCGGATGACGGTGCGGTCCTTGAGCATTTCCAGCGCGGGGGCGGTGGGCTCGAAGCCCAGGGTTTCGCGGATGGTGTCAGGAAATTTCGCCGGGTGCGCGGTGGCGAGGACGACGGTCGGGCGGTCGGGGTCAACATCGGCAAAGCCGCAGGCGGTGTGCGGGTCCACGACGTAGTGGAAGCAGGCGTAAACGTCGTCAATGATCTCGCGGATTTCGTCGTCGCCGGCGCGGCTGGCGCGGAACATCTTCGTATCAAAATTTTCGCAGGCCCATTTCCCTTTGCGCCCAAGAGTTTCCATAATGGAGCGCACTTCCGCAACCTTGCCGCTTTCGAGATAGTAGAGGAATCGCTCGAAATTCGACGCCGCCTGGACGTCCATCGAGGGCGCGAGGCTGGGCGCGACGCCGCCGCCTTCGTAGCGCCCGCTGGTGAAAAAGCGGTAGAGAATGTCATTCTGGTTGGTCGCCACGCAAAAGCGTTTAATCGGCAGGCCCATCTGCTGCACAAGCCAGCCGGAAAACACGTTGCCAAAATTTCCGGTGGGCACGATGAACTCGACCTCGCCGGATTCGCGCGCCGCCTTGGGCAGCCGCCGCCAGGCGTGGATGTAATACACACACTGGGTCAGGATGCGCGCGAGGTTGATGGAATTGATGGCGGACAGCCGCATCTTGGCGTGGAAGGCGTGGTCGTTGAACAGTTCCTTGACGATGCGCTGGGCGTCGTCGAAATTGCCCGCGATGGCGATGGGAAAAACATTTTGCGCGCCGGTGCAGGCCATCTGCCGTTCTTGCAATGGCGAAATGCGCCCGCGCGGGTAGAGGATAAAGGTCCGCACGCCTTCGAGACCGAGCAGTCCATGAATGGCCGCGGAGCCGGTATCGCCCGAGGTCGCGCCGAGCACATTGAGGAAAACTCCGGTGTGCAAAATCTGGTTGGCATAGAGACCGCCGAGCAATTGCAGCGCGAAATCCTTGAAGGCCAGCGTGGGGCCGTGAAATAGCTCGAGTGACCACAACCCATCGCGCAATTCCACGAGCGGCGCGACATCCGGGTGCGCAAAGCGAACGTAGGAGCGGTCAATCAGATGCCGCAGCTCGACCGTGGAGACATCGGTCGCGAATAAGCGGAGAAACTCGAAGGCCAGGTCGGCGTAGGCAAAATTGGACCAGCGTGAGAGCAGCGGACGGATATCCGGCAGCTTTTCCGGCAAGTACAGGCCGCCATCGGGGGCCAAGCCGTTGGCCACGGCGGCGTTGAAGCCGACGGCTTCGCTCTGGCCGCGCGTGGAGATGAATTTCATCAAAATTTAGGATCGGCGTTCACCGCAAAGGCGCAAAGGACGCAAAGTGAAGAAGAGTTGTTTAACCATGGATGGCACGGATAGCACAGTCAGGTTCACGATTTTCCCAAATCAAACGCGGCATGCACGGCTTGCGCCGCCCGGTCGGCCTCGGCCGGGTCAATCGCGACGGAGATTTTGATTTCCGAGGTGGTGATCATCAAAATATTAACCCCGGCCTTGGCCAGGGCGCCGAAAAATTTGGCGGCCACGCCCGAGTGCGTGCGCATGCCGATGCCGACGGCGGAGACTTTGGCGATGTCCGCCTTCGGCTGCAAATTGCCGCCGCCGAGGGTTTGGATAACCTCTTCCATGACCTTGTCCGAGCGCGGCACGTCTTCCTTGGCCACGGTGAAGGACAGGTTGGCGAGGCCGCCGCGGCCGATGTTTTGAATAATCATGTCCACGACGACGCCGCCGGCGCCGAGCGCCTGGAAAAGCGTGGCCGCCACGCCAGGGCGGTCGGGCACGTCGTTGAGGGTGAATTTCACCTGGTTTTTGTCCACGGCGACGCCGCGGACGAGGATCTGTTCCATGTTGGGGGCTTCGGCTTTCACAATAGTTCCGGGTTCGTCGTTAAAACTGGAGCGGACTTCAAAAACCACGTCGTATTTTTGGGCAAATTCGACGCTGCGCGCCTGCATGACCTTCGAGCCGCTCGAGGCGAGTTCGAGCATCTCGTCATACGACAGCACGTCAATTTTGCGGGCATTGGGCACCACGCGGGGATCGGCAGTATAGACGCCGTCCACATCGGTGTAAATCTGGCAAACGTCGGCCTTGAGCGCCCAGGCGAGCGCAATGGCGGAGAGGTCGGAACCCCCGCGGCCCAGGGTCGTCACCTGGCCGTGGGTGCTGAGGCCCTGGAAGCCCGCCACGATGACGACCTTGCCGTCGTCGAGCTGGGCCTTGATGTCGCCACCGGTGACATCGAGGATGCGGGCGCGGGTATGGGCGTCGTCAGTAATGATGCCCGCCTGGGGGCCGGTGCGCGAAACAGCGGGGATGCTGATGGCGTGTAAGGCAATGGCGGTCAATGCGATAGTCTCCTGCTCACCAATGGCCAGCAGGGTGTCCATCTCGCGTTCGTCGGGGAAGGGGTTGAGGGATTTGGCGCGGTCAATCAGTTCGTTGGTGACGCCGCTGCGGGCGGAAACGACGACGACGACCTGGTCCCCGCGGTCGCGGTGGGCCTTGATGCGTTTGGCCACGTGGCGGATGCGGTCGGCATTGCCAACGGACGTGCCGCCATATTTTTGGACGATGAGCGCCATCGAGGATAAAAGGTAAACGCGCCTTAATGCCTGAACCGAGCGCAGGTGTCAAACCTCGGACGCATATGGGCGTTAGGTTGACACAGGGCATACGGCGTGGCCAAATTGGCCGTCTTACAAAGTGGCTTCGACCTACGTCCCGTTCTATGAGAGCCTCCGGCGTCATTCATTCCCTAGTCAGTCTGCTGGCTGCTGGTGTTTTGGCGTCAACGCTATTGTTTTCCGGATGCAGCACGACAGAAAACTCCACGGCAACGCCAGCGCCGCCACCTCCACTCACCGATGCTCAGCAAGCGATTTTGCAGGGTCAGTTTGCCACCTTTGTTAAGCAGCTTGAGACCGACATGGGAATCAGGCTCGTGCCGATTCCCGCCGGCACATTTATGATGGGCAGTCCGGCAAATGAATTACGCAATAACAGTGATAGTAACGAAACACCCCAGACGCGGGTGACTCTGACCAAGAATTTTTTCATCGGCTCTACAGTTGTAACCCAGGGACAATATGAAGCGGTGATGGGAGTCAATCCGAGTCAGAACAAGAAGTTGGACAAGAACTACCCAGTAGAGAATGTCTCGTGGGACGACGCCATGGACTTTTGTCTAAAGTTGACCCAGCGGGAGCTGCCCTATGGGCGGTTACCCGAAGGCTATGTATTTACGTTGCCGACGGAAGCTCAATGGGAGTATGCGTGCCGAGCGGGAACCACAGGACCGTATGCGGGCGATATTGATGCAATGGCGTGGTACGCCAAGAACAGTGGCTACACAACTACTGCGGTAGGCAAAAAGAAACCCAATGCCTGGGGCCTATACGATATGGAGGGCAATGTCTTGCAATGGTGCCTCGATAGGTATGGGCCTTATCCTGGTGGTGAGGTTACTAATCCAACTGGTGCCGGCTCGGGGTCTTCCTTCGTCGGACGTGGAGGTTGTTTTTGGTATGAGGCGTGGGATTGCCGATCAGCTAAGCGTATGCATTTTGATCCGGACAATGGTGGAAACTCGGTCGGCTTCCGCATAATTCTCTATCAAGCCTTATAGAAAGACGTGGTGGTCGGAGATGCTGAATGTCATCTCAGGCACGCGAGGCAGAACATTTCTTTTCACGCCGGGGCAGATGTTGGTGCGGGGACTTCTCGAGCAGCCTCGCCGGATGCGGTTTGGGTCGCTGGAGTGGGGGCGTTATGGGCGATGGCTTCGCCGGTTTCGGCGTCGAGGCGCATGGAGATGAGGCGGGTGACGCCGCGTTCCTGCATGGTGACGCCGTAAATCGTCTGCGCGCAAGCGATGGTGCGCTTGTTGTGCGTGACGACGAGGAATTGGGAATAGCGCGTGAAGTCGCGCAGCATGGCCGTGAAGCGGCCAATGTTGGCGTCGTCGAGCGGGGCGTCCAATTCGTCGAGCACGCAGAAGGG
>CAZCMU010000162.1:0-7117 GCA_964499725.1 uncultured Opitutales bacterium | reverse complement strand
ATCGCCCGCGTGGCGCGCCTGGCGAAGGAAATGCCGGAAAAACCACTCGGCCTCAGTCGCGGCTTGTTTGTCTTCTGGCGCGACTTTACCCACTGTTTTGTTTCCCGCGAGGCCATCCTCGGCGGCCAGCAGCGCATGGCCGACGACCCCGGCGCGCCCTCGCGCTCCTATTTGAAACTCGAAGAAGCCTACGGCGTCCTTGGCCGCGAACCCCGGTCCGGCGAATCCGTCGTGGATTTGGGCGCGGCCCCGGGCGGGTGGAGTTTCAGCGCCGCCAAGCGCGGGGCCAAGGTGCTCGCCCTCGACAACGGCCCGCTCAAAGGCGCCGCCCTCAACCACCCGCTCATTCGCCACGAACAAACCGACGCCTTCCGCTACGCCCCGCCGCCCGGCCAGCCCTGCGACTGGTTGTTATGCGACGTGGTGGACGAGCCCGACAAAGTCCTTTCGCTCCTCGCTCTCTGGGTGAAAAACCGCGCCTGCCGCCGTTTTGTGGTGAATCTCAAATTCGGCCGCACCGACCCGATACCGCTGCTGAGAATGGCCTTGGCGCCTACTTCGCCGCTTGCGCGGGCTTGCATCGGCCTGCGCGCCCGCCATCTTTTCCATGACCGCGAAGAATTCACCCTCGTCGGCGAATTGCGCGGGTAGAGTCATTCATCATCAATTTTCAAAACTAAAATGCCCGCTCCCGACGCCAAAGGCCCGCCCATGCGCCCCGTGACCCTCTGCGGTTTCAAGGCCGTGGCCGCCGCGTTTGCGAAGCGCCCCAAGTGCGTGCAGCGCCTTTTCTTTGACGCGCCCACCGCGCCCAGAACCGGAGAATTCTGCAAATGGCTCGCGCTCGAGCGCCGCGTTTATCGCCAAGTCCCGCCCGACGAATTGGCCAAAATCGCCGGCACCGTCCATCACGGCGGCATCGTCGCCGTCACGGAGCGCCCCGCCTTGCGCGCCCCGAAGTTTGGCGAACTCGCCGAATGGCAGCGCTCGGGCGAACCCCTGCTCGTGCTCGACCGCATCGGCAACCCGCACAACCTCGGCGCCATTGCCCGCACCGCGGCCTTTTTCGGCGTCCCACGCATGCTCATCGCCAAGCACCCCTTGCAAGCCCAGCCCAACGACGCCGCCTACCGCGTGGCCGAAGGCGGTCTGGAACACATGCAGATTTTCGAAGTGGTGGACCTCCTGCAAATCGTCAAGCAACTGCCCAAACATTTTCTCGTCGTCGGCACCTCGGTTCATCGCGGCAAAAACCTCGAAACCGCCAAGCCGCCGCGTGCGCCGGGCCGCCCGGTGGCGCTCATCCTTGGCAACGAGGAAACCGGCCTCGACCCCAAGCTCGAAGGCCAGTGCGAACTGCTCGTGCGCATCCCCGGCAGCGGCCTCGTCGAATCGCTCAACGTCAGCGCCGCCTCGGCGATTTTGCTGCACTGGGTCACCGCGGGCCGGGTGGGGGTTAAATCTCCTGCTCCGCCGCCGGCAGCTTAATCTTTTTTCGTCATGTCTTTGCCCCTGGACTTCGACGCCTCCGCCCTGCGCGAGGGCGACCGCATGCACTCCGCCGAATGGCTGGAGACGAACGGCCTCGGCGGCTGGGCGAGTAGCACCATCGCCGGCGCCCATTCCCGCCGCTACCACGGCCTGCTCGTCGCCGCGCTGCACCCGCCCGGCGCGCGCATGGTCATGCTCTCCAAGCTCGAGGAAACTCTCCTCTGCCATGGCGCGAGCTACGACCTCGGCTGCAACCAATACCCCGGCTCGATTTCTCCCTGCGGCCAGCAATATATCGAGCACTTTGCCCTGCGGCCTTTTCCCACCTGGCATTACCGAGTGGGCGGTATCGCGCTCGAGAAACAAGTCGGCGCACTCCACGGCGAAAACACCACCGTCGTCTATTATCGTCTATCCGAGGCCCCCGGCCCGGTCGAGTTGCTCCTGCGCCCCTTCGCCGCCGTGCGCGATTTTCATTCCCTCCAGCACGCCAACGAAAATATCCGCCGCGATGCTCCCTTTGCCGACGGCCTGTTGACCTTGCAATGTTACGACGGCACGCCGCCAATTTATATTAATGTCCCCGGCGCGCGCTTCGACTACGCACCGTATTGGTATTACCATTTCCAATATCGCGAGGAGCAGGCCCGTGGTCTCGACTTCGAGGAAGATTTGTTCAGCCACGGCGTCTTGCGCGTGACGCTCCAACCGGGCCAAACCCTCGGCGTCATCGTTTCCCTCGATTCACCCACGGGGCGCGACCCCGCCGGCCTTCTAGCCAAGGAATCCGCCCGCCGCGACGCCGTCGTGGCCGCCGCCGGATTCAAGGGCGAACTGGAACAACAGCTTGTGCGCGCCGCCGACCAGTTCATCGTGCGCCGGGGCGATTCCGGCTCCACCATCATCGCGGGCTACCACTGGTTTGGCGATTGGGGCCGCGACACGATGATCGCCCTGCCGGGCCTGTGCCTCGCCACCAAACGTTTCGCCGAAGCCAAAGAAATTCTCCGCGCCTTTGCCGAGGTCGAGAGCGAGGGCATGCTGCCCAATAATTTCCCCGACAGCGGCGGCGCGCCCGCCTACAACTCCGCCGACGCCGCGCTCTGGTTTTTTATCGCCGTGCGCGCCTATTTAAACGCCACGGGCGACGACGCCTTCGTGCGCGACGAACTTTTGCCCGTGCTCGAGGACATCCTCGCCTGGCACGACCGTGGCACGCGCTACCATATTCATTGCGGCGACGACGGCCTGCTTTTTGCCGGCGAGCCGGGCGTGCAACTCACGTGGATGGACGCCAAGGTCGGCGACTGGGTCGTCACCCCGCGCATCGGCCAGCCGGTTGAAATCAACGCGCTCTGGTACAACGCGCTTGTCATCCTCGCCGAGCTGCGCGCGCGCTTCGGCAAGCCGGACGGCGAAGAGCTCGCCAACCGCGCTCTGGCCGTGAAAGACCGCTTCGTCGAAACGTTTTGGAACAGCAAGCTCGGCTACCTCTTCGATGTCGTCAATGGCCACGACCGCGACCCCTCGTTGCGGCCCAATCAATTGTTCGCCCTCAGCCTCCCGCACGAATTGCTCTCCCAAAGCCAGGCGCTGAGCGTCTTCAAGGCCATTGAGCAAAAGCTGCTCACGCCGGTCGGCCTGCGCTCGCTCGCGCCCAACATGCCCGGCTACCGCCCGCATTACGAAGGCGGCGTCCATGCGCGCGACGGCGCGTACCACCAGGGCACCGTCTGGGGCTGGCTCCTCGGCCCGTACCTCACTGCGCTCGTCCGCCTGCGCGGCGCGTCGGGCCAGGACCGCGCGAAGGCACTCGTGCAAAATTTATCGGCGAAACTCGGCCAAAACGGCCTCGGCACGCTCTCGGAAATCTACGACGGCGATTCCCCTTTCACCCCCCGTGGCTGCATCGCCCAAGCCTGGTCCGTCGGCGAAATTTTACGCGTGTGCCGCGAAGATTTGGGAGAGTGAATTTTGATTTTATGCCATGAAAAACAAAATCCATATCGCGATCGAAATTGCTTTAGTAGCGATCATATTAATCTTGGCTATCTTGCTTTGCCGCTCTTCTAATCATGCTGTTTTTTCACTTCAAGATGGGGCTAAGATCGGCGTCGTATTTTTAAGTGCAAAGGATTCGTCATCAGGCCAGGAGCAATTAGCAGTTTTTTTGAACAATTTACCGGTATATACACCGATTTTTAGCCTAAATTATGCTCACGGCAATTTTTACTATACGGAAATGGAAAACAAAGATGGGTGGGGAATTGATGCGAAATACACAAAAGGCGGCTCTGGCCCTTTTGAAGTCACAAGGTCGGCTGTAACAATTAACGGGAGGCAATATCTACTCCACTATAATGATCAAGGTGAGATAGATGAAAAAGTAGATTTAAAAACACAAAAGTTGGAAGTGGTAAGCCCGCCAACTAACTTGTAGGGAAAAAGCTGATATCAAGATTTCATGGCCGCCGCCACTCCCCCAACCGCCGCCGCCTTCACCTTCTCCCTCAGCTCCACCTTCAATTCATCCAGCCCCTCGCCGGTCAGGCAGGAGATTTTCCATATCTTCACCTTCTTAAATTTTTTCTTAAAGCGTTTCAGGTTTTCCGAAGAAACTTCCTCGTCCATTTTATTCGCGGCGACCAAAATCGGCTTCTTTAACAATTCCGGCTGGTAGCGCTCCAATTCGTCGAGCAGGTGTTTGTAGTCGTCCAGCGGGTCGCGGGCGTCGGTGCCGGCCATGTCGAGGATGATGAGCAGCAGGTTGCAGCGCTCGACGTGGCGCAGAAATTCATGGCCCAGGCCGCGGTTTTCGCTCGCGCCTTCAATCAATCCCGGGATGTCCGCCATCGAAATGCGCTCGTAAGTATCCGGAAATTCGATGATGCCCACGTTCGCGTGCAGCGTGGTGAAAGGGTAGGGCGCCATCTTCGGGTGCGCGTTCGTCAGCGCATTCGTCAGCGACGATTTCCCCGCGTTCGGGTAGCCGACGAGCCCCACGTCCGCAATCGTCTTGAGCACGAGGCGGAAGTGGCCAATCTGCCCCGGTTCGCCGCCGGTGCTCTGCGTCGGCGCGCGGTTGGTCGAGCTTTTGAAGTGCACATTGCCCAGCCCGCCCTTGCCGCCATGCAGCAGGACCGTGCGCTGCTTGTGCTCGGTAATCTCCGTCACCACGCGGTCCGTCTCGGCGTCGTACACCACGGTGCCCAGCGGCAGGCGCACCTCGGCGTCCGCCCCCGCATGGCCAAACTGGTCGCGCCCCCGGCCGCTGTCGCCGCTCTTGGCCTTGATGCTCGGGTTGAAGCGAAATTTGGTCAGGTCGCTCACGTTTTCATCGCCGATGAGCACGACGTCGCCGCCCTTGCCGCCGTCTCCGCCGTCGGGCCCGCCCTCGGGGATGAACTTCTCGCGCCGAAAGCCGACGCAGCCGTCGCCTCCGCGCCCGGCCTTCATGTGCACTTCTGCTTCGTCAACAAACATACACCACGATGAACCGACTTTGTTCAACTGGCAAGGCTGATAGCCGGGGAGAAAGGAGGAGGGGATTAAAGCCGCAAAAGGAAATGCCATCGGCCGGTTGTTTCCTGCCCTTTGCTCCTCTGATCCTTTGCTACTTTGCTCCTTGAATCATTACTGCATCCAGCCACGCCGCCACCACCTTATACTGTTCCGGCGTCATCCGGGCGTCGGGATGCATCCATAGATAACTCGCAATCGGCATCTGGCCTTCCTGGATGCTGGTTTCCATGTCGCCCAAAACTTTGCGCTTATATTGCACCACACTCATGGACGGCCCGTCCCGGTACTCCGCATCCCGGCCCGGGCGCGGTTTCCAATCCGCCCAATCCGACAAATTCAAGTGTCGTTGCCCGGAATGCACATGGTCCGCAATCCACCACGACACTGGCGCGACATACGAATACCACGGCCAGCGCGTTTCGTTCGAATGGCAATCGTAGCACGATTCGCGCAAAATCGCTTCGACCTCCGGCGGCGGCTGTAACTTTTTTGCCGGGTCCACTGGCAGATTCGTACGATTCACCGGCACGAACTGGATGAGGACAAAAACCGCCAGCAGCGAAAGGAACCCGCGCTTAAACCATTTTTTCATAAAAAAGCCCACTCCTTCGACACTACGGCTTCGGCCAGTCCCCGCGCAGCCAGTCCGCCAGCAGGCTGATTTCCTTGGCGCTCAGTCGGCCGTCTTTCCCAAAGGAAGGCATGCGGTCATTATCCTTGCCATAGAACCGCGCATGCGCCGGGTCATTGAGGTAGGCGAGAAGCCATTCCTTCGAGCCATAGCCGGTCAAATCCGGCGCGACCGCCGTGGAGTCCGGCTGCTGAAACTGGTGGCAGTCCACGCACGTGATATCATAACGCAGCAACTGGCGGCCTTCCACGATTTCGCCCGCGTCCACCTTGTCAAAACCCAGTTGCGCGGGCAACTGCGCCTCAGCCGAAACCGCCGCGATGATCTTTTTAAGTTCGGTTTGTTTGTCCGCCGCCAAATCCTTCAAGTGGCCTTGCACAAAGCCCACCATGTCGCCGTCCTTGAACTTCGTGCCGCCAAAATAATGCACGCTGGCCACCGTCGCCGGATTGAGCAACCCGGTGAGCCACGTACGGCTGGCAAAGCCCTTCAAGTCGCTGGCGGTTTCCTTGGCGTCATCCAGTTTGTTGCCCAGGCCATCGGTGCCGCCGTAGCGGTGGCAGCTCGCGCAATTCGCCGCGAACAACTTGGGCCCCTGGGTGAGCGGATCGTTCGCCAGCAGCGCCAGTGCGCCGTCGGGCGGGATGCCTCCGTTCGCCTGGGCGAGGAACTTCACCCGCTCCGCCGCCGCATCGGCCTGCTGCACGGCCAATTGGTAGCGGTCGTTGTGCCGGTCTTCGTTCACCGCCAAATACGTCAGCATCCCCGCGCCGGCCAGCAACGCACAGACCAGGCCGATATTAAAGCGGTGGCCGAGCTTCCAGTTGCCCAGAAACGGCATGGCGAACATAAAAGCCACGATGAGCACGGGGATGATAATCGCGCCCCAGACTTCCGTCTCGCCGGGGAAATATTTGAGAAATTGGTAGAGGAACAGGAAATACCACTCGGGGCGCGCGGCGTCGTAAGGCTCGGCCGAATTGGCGGGGGCGCCGAGTTCCGCGCCGTGGTAGCGCACCACTAAAAACAGCACCGCCGCCAGCACCGCCAGGCACGCGACGCTGTCCATGAGCACCTGATCCGGCCAGAATGGCGCATCGGGATTTTTCAGCGGCTTTTTCGCGGTCAGGCCATGGCGCCGAAGCAGATAAATATGCCCGACCAGCAAGACGACAATCAACGCCGGCAGCACGCCCGCATGGAAGGCCAGAAAGCGCGTCAGCGTCGGCGTGCCAAAATCACTGCCACCCACGGCGAGCTTCTGCACGCTTTGCCCGACAATGGGCGTGATGCCCGCAATGTTCGTCACCACCCGCGACGCCCAATAGCCCTTTTGGTCCCACGGCAGCAGGTAGCCCGTCAGCGCCAGGCCCAGCACCAGTAACAGCAAAATCAACCCCGTCCAAAAATTCACTTCGCGCGGCGCCTTGTACGCCCCGTCAATCAGCACCTGCATCAAATGCAGCACCAGCA
>CAZCMU010000161.1:0-7173 GCA_964499725.1 uncultured Opitutales bacterium | reverse complement strand
AAAAGTCCACGTCCACATACCCGGCGTCGGCTTTATTATTGAAGCAAAAAATGCCGATACGGTCGCCGCGGTAATTGCCCCAAGCGAGTTGATACGGTTCGCCGAAATTGGTGAAGGTCCGGCCGTCTTCGCTGTACGAATACTGGCTGCGGCCATCCGCGCCCCAGGTGGATTTTAGCCAGAGAGTTTTGCCCGCGACCACCGGGCCGGCGGTGACGCGGCCGTTGTTGTTGTACTCCAAGGTCAGCGCCATGTCGTCCTGGCGCACGCCGAGGAAGGAATAATTTTTAGAAAAATGACAGAGGCCTGCTTTTTGCCCGTCGGCCATCCCGCTGAGGTCGAGTTTAAGAGTCACTTCGTTCGAGGCCGTTTCAAAGACGCGTTGGGTAAGCGTGTTGCCGGCTTTCAATAAAGCATCGGGCTGGAGCGGCTTGAACGCGTGCAGCCGCAGCGAGCCGGGGTTTTCCGTGAGCGACCATTGGTCGGCGCGAGGTTGATAATTCCATTCCCACTGCGGCGGCAAAGTTGTCTCGGCAAAGTCATCGCTGGATTGCGGAGTCAGAATGGGCGTGCCAGCCACGGGCTTTTTGCCCGACCAGGCCATGCGGCCGATGCCGTCCGCGCCGACGGTGCCGATAATGGGCCAGCCATCCACCCACGTCACGGGCAGCAGGCTGTCAATGCGCCCAGCCCAATCGCCGGTGCCATGGTGGGTGAACCAATACCAGTCGCCCTTTTCCGTCTGAACTAGCCCGCCTTGATTCGGCTCCTTGAATTGCTTCTCGGCGTGGTTGAGTTGCCGCGATTCATCGTAGGGGCCGAAGATAGTTTTCGCGCGTTCCATCATCACCACGCGGCCTTCGGACTGCACTTCGCTAAAGAGATGATAGTAGAAGCCATTAATTTTATACAACTTGTTCGCTTCGCTGCCTTTGCTTTGGTGGATGACGTGGTCGGAATCCGCCACGAGGTCACGGCCATCCGGCGTCAACTTCCAGAGGTGGATTTGATAGCCGCCGCGAAAACTGGAGCCGACGAGGTAGCCCTGGCCGTCGTCATCCCAAAACGGGCAGCAGTCATCCCAGCCGGGGCCGGCAAACACCTGATGGAGGGGAGCCCATGGCCCGCCGGGAGTCGCCGCCGTGCTCATGAAGTAGCCTTCATCTGGTGTGCCGAAATAAACCCAATACTTGTTGTCGTGGAAACGAATCGCTCCCGCCCACACGCCCTTGCCATAGCGATTCATTTGGTCCCAATTCATCGCCGGGCCGATTTGGGTGAGGTCGCTTACCACGTGTCCCAAAATCGTCCAATTGACCAAATCCCGGGAGTGGAGAATCACCACGCCGGGCGAAAACTGAAACGTCGAGGAAATGGCGTAGTAGTCCGCGCCCACGCGGATGCAATCAATATCGCTGTAGTCGGACGGCAGCACGGGGTTGTGGTAGGTGCCGTCGCCCGCATCGCCCCAGGCCGGCCAGTCACCCCAGATCGCGGGTTGGGCGTTCGCTGCGAGCGGAAGCAGCCAAAACGCCAAGCGGGAAAAAACGACCGCAATTTTCCCAATGAACAAGGGGCTCGTTTTTGTTTGCATGATCAAGCCGCAGCGATGAAAGGGCAAGGGATTTCGGCTGCAAAAATGGGGTGCGGACGCAATTATACTTCCAGTTGGGCGGCCGCGTCAACGAAGGCCCGGGCCAACGGGGGAAGACCACCGGTCAAGGCCGCACGCTCAGGCTGGTACAGCGTGCCGATGAAAAATGGATGCTGCGACAACGGCAACTCGAAGGCCCGCACTTCGTCAGCGTCATCCCGGGCGGAAAAGATCATACCGGCGAGATGGAGGGCATTGCAGTAACCCGGGTTCAAACCATAGTTACAACGGTAGCCCTCGAAAGCAGATTCCGCCCGGTAGATTGCGCGCAGGCGGCTGTCGGGGGCAAAATGCACCAGATGGGTTTTTTCGACCAGCGAACAAGCCAGCCGCGTGACGACCAGATTTTCACCGTGCGGGTTGGTCTCGGCATGATCGGCTTTTTCCACGCCGAGCACGTGGCGGCTGAATTCGATGAGCGCGTGTTGGAACCCGCCGCAGGTGCCGAGGAAAGGCCGCGCGGTTTCACGCGCCCACCGGATGGCGTCGAGGACGCGATGCATGTCCCGATACGGGCTGCCCGGCGCCAGCCAAATGGCGTCAACTTCAGCCAGTTTGCGCTGGGTGATTTCCTCGGTGGCAAGCCAGGCCCAGGCAATATTTTTGCGCGTAGCCACGCGCGCCCGTTCGAGGGCCAGCGGAATGGCCCCATGTGCCGGGATCTCCGGGTCGAAGTCGCCAATGAGCGCTATTTTGGCCAAAGCAGCACCCATGGCTAAATTTCCAAATTGTCAATCAGGCGCACTTCGTTGACCCAGGCGGCGACGGTGATAAGGCATTTGCCGGGGATGACTTCGCGCGCGGGCATGAAGGTGTCGCGGTCCACCAGGGCGACGTAAATCAAGCGGATGCGGCGGCTCTGCGCCAGCACATGGGTGATTTCCGCCAGCACGCGGTCGGGCGAGCGGATGCCCTCGTCCACCAGGCGCTTGCCTTCGCGCAGGGCGCGGTAAATTTTGGCGGCTTCCTGCCGCTGCTCATCGCTCAGGTAGCGGTTGCGGGAGGACATCGCCAGGCCGTCGGCCTCGCGCACCGTCGGCGCGACGACCACTTCCACCGGCAGCCACAGGTCGGCGACCATTTTTTTTATGACGGCCGCCTGCTGGGCATCCTTTTGGCCAAACACGGCGAAGTCCGGCCGCGTGATGTTGAAGAGCAGGTTGACGACGGTGCACACGCCGCGGAAATGCCCGGGGCGCGAAATACCGCACAAACCCTTGCTGATGCGCTCTTCGCTCACGTAGGTCGAGTAGCCCGGCGGGTAGATGTCGTCCTTCTTCGGCGCAAAGACGATGTCGGCGCCGCGTTTTTCACATTCAGCGGCATCGGTCTCAAGCGTGCGCGGGTATTTGGCAAAGTCCTCGTTGGGGCCGAATTGCGTGGGGTTGACGAAAATCGAAACGATGACGACGTCCGCTTTTTGTTTTGCCACGTCAATCAGCCGCAGGTGGCCCTCGTGCAGCGCGCCCATGGTGGGGACGAGGCCAATGAGCTTGCCCTGGGTGCGCAGGGAAATGGCCACGGCCTGCATCTCGGAAATGGCGGGGATGATTTGCATCGGGCGTTTTTACATTTAGCGAGAAAACCGCCACCCACACAAGCCCAACCGCCAGCCAAAATAGGCCGGAAAAAAAATTAAAAATTCCCCCTTGCATAATTTTAAATCTGGATTACATTAAACCATATGGTTAAATATAAATCAGGCGAACTGGACGCCACTTTTGCCGCGCTGGCCGACCCCACGCGCCGGCGCCTGCTCGAGCGCCTGTCCCACGGGCAGGCGCGGGTGACGGACCTCGCCGAGCCCTTTTCCATGTCTTTGCCCGCGGTGTCGAAGCATCTCCGCGTCCTCGAAGCCGCCGACCTCGTGAAGCGCAGCCGCGCGGGGCGGGAATTCCATTTCGAACTGAAAGCCGAACCGATGCAGGATGCCCTGCAATGGATTGGCCAGTACCGCAGATTTTGGGAGGGCGCGCTTGACTCCCTCGCCAATTACCTCGAACAACAACCCGTCAAAAAATAAAGACCATGAATACGATGACCATCCCCGCCTCGCTGAAAATCAGCCGCCTCATCAAGGCGCCCCGCGCGCGCGTTTTCGCCGCG
Organism: uncultured Opitutales bacterium; assembly: GCA_964499725.1. GTDB lineage: Bacteria > Verrucomicrobiota > Verrucomicrobiia > Opitutales > JABDGR01 > JABDGR01. The sequence continues at coordinate 3,413 of CAZCMU010000161.1, read as the reverse complement.
TGGACCACGCCCGCCGACATCCAGCAGTGGCTTTGCCCGGGGCCCGTCCGCATGTTGGAGGCCAAAGTGGACGCCCGCGTCGGCGGCGAATATCACTTCCGCATGAACACGCCGGAAAAGGGCGAGGGCGCAATCCACGGCGTTTATCGCGAAGTTTCGCCGCCCAACAAACTCGTTTTCACTTGGAGTGGCGGCTGCTGCCAAATTGGGGAAGGCGAGGAGTCGCTCGTGACGGTGGACTTTATCGACAAAAACGGTGCGACGGAAGTGTGCATCACGCACGAACGCTTCCCGAGCCAGGAAGTCTGCGACCAGCACGCGTACGGTTGGGGCGAGTGCTTCAACAAGCTCGAGAAGCTGCTGGGCCAATAAGCCGGTGCTTGACCAATTAATCCATCAAAAAATAAATACCATGAATACGATGACCATCCCAGCCTCGCTGAAAATCAGCCGCCTCATCAAGGCCCCCCGCGCGCGCGTTTTTGCCGCGTGGACCACACCCGCCGACATCCAACAGTGGCTCTGCTCGCCGTCGGTTAAAATGTTGTCCGCCAAAGTGGACGCCCGCGTCGGCGGCGAATACGCCTTCCGCCTGCTCAAGCAGGACAAGGGCGAGATGGAAAGGCGCGGCATCTACCGCGAAGTCACGCCGCCGAGCAAACTCGTCTTCACCTGGTCGGGTGGTTGTGGCCCCGCCGACGAGGAAACCCTCGTGACAGTGGACTTTGTGGACAAAAACGGCGCGACGGAAGTGACCATCACGCACGAACGATTCCTGAGCCAGGAGAGCTGCGACCAGCACAACCAGGGCTGGACGATGTGCCTGGACAATATGGAGAAATTGCTGGCGAAGTAATTCGCGCAGCCTAAAAACAAAAATCCGGCGCAACCCATGTGGGCGGCGCCGGATTTTTGTGCAACCAATTTGCGGGTTGGTTCTACTTCTTCGCCGCAACTTCGGCTTCCTTGGCCTTCTCGGCCTTGTCGGCTTTGGCCTTGGCGGTTGCTTCGGCTTGCGCGGCGGCGGCGGCCTTGGCTTCGGCGGCGGCCAGGCCGGCTTCAGTCGAGCTGGTGGCGTCGAGGGCGCCGGCGGCTTCGAGCAGGCGGCGTTCCTTCACGGTCGTCGCCTGTTTGCCCACGCGCTTGCGGAGGTAATAGAGGCGGGACTTCTGCGTCACGGCCACGCGGTCCACTTCAATCTTCGCAATCGTCGGCGCATGCACCGGGAAAACGCGTTCGACGCCCTCGCCGTAGGAGATGCGGCGGACGGTGAACGTCTCGGCGGCACCGCGGCCTTTGCGGGCGATGACGATGCCGCTGAAAATCTGCACGCGTTCCTTGTCGCCTTCGCGCACCTTGGTATGCACGCGGACACCGTCGCCCACCTTAAAGGCAAAGCGGTCGGGCTGGATTTGGGCGCGGGTGATTTCGGCAATAATCGGTTTCATGGCAAATTCTCGGTTGAGGATCATGGGACGAACGGAAGGTTTAAAGCGCTGGGGCCGCGAGGGTTAGGGAATCGGCGGAGGGGTGGGATGGGCTTGGTGCTTGGCGTGGAGATCGGGGCGGCGTTGGCGGGTTTTTTCGAGTTGCTGCTCAAGGCGCCACTGGCTGATGGCCGCATGGTTGCCGGAGAGGAGCACCTCAGGTACCCGCTGCCCACGGAACTCCACAGGCCGCGTATATTGAGGAAAACCCAACAAATTGCCGTGGAAGGAATCCTGGGTCAAGGACAATTCCTCGCCCAGCACGCCGGGAACATGCCGCGCCACGCAGTCCACCAGCACCGCCGCGGGCAGCGTGCCGTTGGTCAAAACATAGTCGCCGATGGAGACCTCGCGCTGCACGAGGAGGTCGCGCACGCGCTGGTCAAGGCCGTCGTAGTGGCCGCTGACCAGCACGAGGTGTCGCAGCCCGGCCAGTTCGCGCGCCAGCGGGGTCGTCAGCATTTCGCCATCCGGGCAAAGGTAGATGACCGTGCAGCCGGGGGTGGACACGGCCTCAATCGCCGCCGCCATCGGTTCGGGCTTGAGCACCATGCCCGCGCCGCCGCCAAAGGGCCGGTCGTCGGTGGTGTGGTGTTTATCGGTGGACCAGTCGCGCAGGTTGTGAATCTTCAGGGCGAGGATGCCTTCCTTCTGGGCGCGACCCACGATGCTCTCGCGCAAAAAGCCCTCGGCCATTGCGGGGAAGAGCGTCAGCAGGTCAATGGTGAGAAGGGCGGGCATGGGAAAAGGATGAAGGCGGAGGGATGAAGGATGAAATTTCCGTCCCGTCTTTTCAATGAAATCACCCAAGTCTAAATGTCATTGACGTTTGCCATGCCCATTTGTGGTGAGTCGGGAAACGGGCTTTCATCCTTCATCCCTCCGCCTTCATCCTTAAGGACAGGCCCCTCATCTTTCATCCTTTAGTTCGCCGCCGGGGTCGCCACTGCCACTGCTTCCGTTGCCACCGGAGCTTCCACGTTCGCGAGTCCCTTGCGGGCCTGCTTGATGAGCGTGTTGGCGGTGTCGGAGGGCTTCGCGCCGATTTTCAGCCAATAGTCAATGCGGTCGAGGCGCAGGGTCAGGGGCTTCTTGGTGTTCTGCCCGCGGGGGCTGGGGTGGAACGTGCCCAAAATTTCGACGAACCGGCCGTCGCGGCGGGTGGTGTGTTCGCACACGACCATGCGGAAGATGGGCGCGCCTTTGGCGCCGTGACGTTGCAGACGAATTTTGAGGGCCATGACCGGATAAAGTAGGTGTGGTACCCGCCGGAGGACGGGGAAAACCGGATATCAAACCGGGCCGGGGGCGGGCTGTCAACGGTGTTTTAGGGGTTTGAGAGTCCGGTGGAGATGCTGCTTGGGCCGTCGCAAGCGACCTCCCTACGCCAAGTCTTCCTTCTGCTGTAGAGGCGCCGCTTGCCGGCGTCCCTTTCTGAGCACATCCGGCTCGATTCTTACCGTGGCGTAGCCGGAGTTGCCGACGGCCAGCGGGGGCAGGATGTGCGACCATCGTTGTTCCGCACTCATCGGGCGGACGATGCCGTTGGGGCAAGTCTGGGTCCAGCCGGTCTTATCCCGGCGGTAGCTCTGAGTCCAACCGCGCCGGGTGGTGATGTAGATCGTGCATTCGGTATTTTCATGTTGGCGCGTGGGGATTTGATGACATTCAATTTTTCCCCGGTCCGTCCACCGGCACCACCGGCGCCCGGAACGCCCGCTCTGCCGCATCATTCGGGTCGGGGTCCACCGGTTGGTCGCGCCAGAGCCAGCGCATCATCTCGGGGAACACCGCGCCGCCTTGCTTCTGGCCATGGTTGCCGATGCCCCAGGTGTAATTCACCTCGTAGCCTTTTTTCTCCAACGCTTGTTCGAGGCGCACGCTTTGGTAGAACCAGTCGCGGTTTAGATTACCCGGCTGGTCGCC
>CAZCMU010000160.1:0-7242 GCA_964499725.1 uncultured Opitutales bacterium | reverse complement strand
CTTCAACGGCACGGTAAACCTCATCGCTGCCGGTAATATCTCGGTGGCGAACAGCACCATTGAGAGCTTCAACAAAAACTTCATTGCCGGCGGCACCCTGGCGGTTTCCGGCAGCTCGATTAATAATGGCAGCGAATCTCTCTACGGTAGCACTTACGTCCTGGCCGGCGACACCGTCAGCCTGAGCAACGTCACTTTCTCGGGTTGTTCGACGCTCAATTTGTATTCCAAGCTCGGCGCCGTGAATTCCAATACGTCCGTTACCATTCCTGGCGACGTCAACGTGGGAGCCAACGTCACCTTTGGCGGCTGTAGTCTGGCGTCCATGATCGGCGACAATGAGTTTATCCCCGCCGTCGGCCTTACCTCCGACAATGCCACCGTGCAAACGGCGCTGGGTACGCCTCTGGCCATCACTAGCGAGACCTCCAGCTTCTCTTCCACCCTGGTTTTCGACAACGTCCTGTTCTCGCCCAGCCAGTTGGGTGAAGCCTACGGCGACACTTATTTCGCTGTTGTCCACGGCCTCATCGCCGGCGCCGTCACCATTAACGGCTCCCTCAACCTCTCCGACTTGGACAGTTTCAAAGGCGAGGGCGACCTGGCGGCCAAGAGCGTGGCGGTTTCCGGCTGTGTTTCCATTTCGCCGCCCGATGGCGCTAACAACCTCCAATTGTTTTCGATGGGCAATATCGCTTTGGCCAGCGGTAGCAATGTGTTCGATGGCTCCAGCTGTTTTAGTCTGGGCTTGAACGCCATTCAGGTCATCTCGCTCGATAACGCATCCTTGAGCGACAGCATGGGCACGCTAACCCTGAACGATCTTGACGGCGGCATCGTGATTAAAAACGGCTCCTCCATCACCTCCGGCTCCAGCGAGGGCTCGTCCGGCAACCTGGTCATCAATACCGTGGACGACACCGCAGCGGTCTCCGTTAGCAACAGCACCCTGTCAACCTACCGGGGTCCCATTACCATTAATTCGGACAGCATCACCATCGGCAACCTGAGCAATATCACCGCCACGTGCAATGTCATCTCTTTGAACGGTGGTAAGACCGGCATCGCTGTCAACAACAGCACGCTCGACGTCGGCAGCATGACCAACAGCCTCATCAATTTTTATTCCTACGGTAATATCTCCATCACCAATAACTCCACCCTTTCGTCCTACACCGGTACAAGCACGGAATACCCCCACATCGTCCTCACCGCGGCGCATGTGGTCACGGTTACCAACAGCGTCATCCAGACCTCCTTCTCCAGCACAAATGCGGGAGACAGCATAAACGCGACCAACGTTACTTACACCGGCGCGAGTCAAGTTAACCTGCGGACCAGCAAGGGCGATATAACCGCCACCAATGTTGATTTCGACTCCGCGAACCAAATCAACCTGCAAGCGGGCGGAAATATCACCGCCAGCAATGTGACCACCACCGGCTCGTATCAAATGAATATGAGTGCGGATGGGGATTTAACCGCCAGCAATGTGAATGCCTCCAATATGAGTCAATTCTACCTGTCGGCGGTGGGCACCCTGTCGGCGCAATCGCTGAATACCTCCAGTGAGGCTTCGATTAATATGTCGGCCCGCACCATCAACCTCAGCAACATCAATTTCGCGTCCGGCACCAACGTGAATCTCACTTCTCTGAACGGCATGCTCGCGCCGAATCCCAACACCAGTGCCGCTTCGGTCGTCGGCGACGTGAACTTCATCCATAATGTCACCTATGGTGGCAGCCCCGCGCAAAACTTTGTGCCAACCGCCGTTGGAGGTAGCGGTACCGGTACTTTGCCCATCCACATTAATAATAACCGGTAAGCGGCTTTGCTTGTCCCTATTCCAGCTCCACACCTTCCTTCATGCATACCAAATCTGCCCTGTCCGTCTCTGTCCTGACGGTTGCTCTGTTCCTCGCCGCCGCGCTGCCGGCTGCCGCCCAGCCCACTGCGGTGGACACGGCCCAGTCCACCACCACCACGCAGCAGTTGCAAAAACCGCTGGCCACCCCCGGCTCGGACGCCTCGCAGGCTCCGCTCCTCTATGAAGGCGAGATGGACGACGTCGGCCCCCAATACGTCCTGCAGCCCGAGCCCAAGCCAAAATATTTCTCGGTCTCCTCGGACTGGCAGCTTTACCACACCGACAATGCCGTGCTCGCCCCGGCCAATAAAGCGGGCACCGATGTCAATGTCTTCAGCATCTCCGCCGACATGCACACCCAGGAAAAGCAATGGTGGAGCAAATACACCGCGCAGTTTAGCGGCGGCATCCACTACCAGTATTATTGGTATGGCGTTTTTTCGGACCGCAATGCCATCGCTTCTGGCGCGCCCATCAAGAACAGCGACTTCCAGACCATCACCCCCTATGCCCAGTTTTCCCTCAAGCGGGATGAATATTCGGGCGTGGCCGGCATCCGCTATGCGGATTTTAGCAACAACAACGCCACCACCAGCGGCACTTTCTACCAGGAGTGGGTTCCGTACTGGACTCTGTCCCGCCAAATGAATCTCGCCGCCCACGAGATTTTTCAAGTCCAGTATGATGGTGACTACCGCGCCACCAACACCCCCTCCGGTGGGCTGCAGCCCGTCGGCTGGAACGACCGCGTGGATAACGCCCTGAGCCTGGTCTACAGCTATATCGTCAACGACCATTTCCTCCTTCAGCCCTCCTTGCGCGTCATGTCTTCGATTTACACCGCCGACGGCCGCCACCGCAGCGATGTTTATACCACGCTTTCCTTCGTCGCCGCCTATTACTTCAATGAAAATGCCTCCGTGCGCGCCTTCACCAGTTGGGAAGAGCGCGACAGCTCGGAGGCCGGCAATAATTACCAGGACTGGAACCTCGGCGTCGGCGGCAGTCTCCAGTTCCAGTTCTAGGATTGGTGCGGCGGTTTTGTCCAACGCCGGGTAGGGCCGCAGGCTTGCGGCAGGCAAACTATTTGCGCTATCTTAGCCGCCCATGAGTGTCCGCGCGTTTTTCGAATTTCTGCGCCATTGGCGGGTCTGGCTGCAAACGGCGTTCATGCTCGGGGTGGTGGGGATTTACCTTTGGCTGGTGCATAATAACGCCACCGTTTTGCACGATCTGGAAAACAGCCTGCTCAACTGGCGCGTCCTGCTCAGCGGCGAACGCCCGCCGCCCAAGGACATTGTCATTCTGGGCATTGAGACCACTTCGTTCCCCAGCGAACCGTGGACCCCCGAGCAAATCGCCCGCACCCCGGAGCTCGGTTATATGACCAACAGCTGGCCGTGGAACCGCACCGTCTGGGCGTTGTTGACCGACCGTTTGTTTGCCGCTGGCGCGCGCGAAGTCGTTTTCGACCTCACCTTTCGCGATCCCAATCCCGGCGATGCCGCCGCCGGCGCCGCCTTTGCCCGCCATGCCGGCCACCTCGTCATCACCAGCACCATGGATTATCAACAGGCGGACATCGGTGCCAGCGCCAGCCAGAGCGAGCACGAAAACTATGTCATCCTCAACGACCCCGTGGACGATTTGATTCCCGAAACCGGCCCCGAAATCGTGGGCCTGGCCAACGTCATCAAGGACGAGGATGGCCTCTACCGCCGGGTTTCCCACGCCTATAATCTCAAACTGCAAATGCACCCGGAATACGCCAATATTGCGAAGTTCATGGCGTCGTTGCAGGCCGATGGTTATTCCCTCAGTTGGCTGGCCGCGCAAAAAGCCCTGGGCCACGACCCCGCCTTGAGTCCCTGGGAGCCGATGGCCATCAATTACTACGGTTCCGCCCGGTCGCTGGACACCAAACCCATCGAGTCCGTCCTTGTCAACTGGGACAGCGCCTTTGCGCACGGGGATTTTTTCAAGGACAAGTATGTGTTTATCGGCATGTTGGATCAAACGCGCGGCAAGGATTATTTCGAAACGGCGTGGGGCTTGACCTCTGGGACGGAAATTCAGGCCACCGCCTTTGCCAATCTTGTTTATGGCGAATGGCTGCGGCCCGCGCCGGCGTGGGTGTCGCCGGCGCTGGCGGTGGCCTTTGGCCTGCTCTCGCTGCTGGTCTCCTTGCGCATCCATTCCATTTTCGCCAAGCTCGGCCTCTTTCTCTGGCTGGGGCTGGTTTACCTCTTCGGCTCCCAATGGCTCTTTTCCGCGCATTTTCTCATGGTGCCGGTCTCGGGCGCGTTCGTCGGCCTCGTCGGTTGCGGCGGCTTCGGCACCATCTATGATTTCGTCCTCGAGCGCTACGAGCGCCGCCGCGTCCTCGGCATGTTCGAGAACATGGTCTCGCCCGGCGTCGCCAACCTCGTGCTCAGCAATCGCGGCGATTTCGAGCAGCGCCTCGGCGGCCAGCGCAAGGACGTGGTCATTCTCTTTAGCGACATCCGCGGCTTCACCACCTGGAGCGAGAAGGTCGGGCCCGATGCCCTCGTCGCCCAGCTCAACGAATATTTTTACGGCATGGTGGAGGTCATCCAGCAGGAGGGCGGCACGGTGCAGAAATACATCGGCGACGCGCTGATGGCCGCGTGGGGCGACGTGTACGAGCGCCCGCTCAAGGACTGCGCCATCGAGTCCGTCCGCGCCTCCCTGCGCATGCGGGAATCGCTCGAAAAGTTGAACGCCGACTGGGTGGGCAAGGACAAGCGCGAGCAACTGGCCATCGGCGTGGGCATCAACCTCGGTGAGGGCGTCGTCGGGCGCATCGGCCACCCGCGCCGCCAGGAATTCACCGTCATGGGCGACGCCGTCAACCTCGCCGACCGCCTCGAAAGCGCCACCAAGCAGTACCGCCAGACGATTCTCGTCGGGCAGCAGATTCAGGAACTGGCCAGCGGGCATTTTGATTTTCGCCTCGTGGATAAAATGCAAGTAAAGGGCAAGACCTTCGCCGTGCCGGTGTATGTGCCAATCGGGCCGAAGGGCGCCGCGCCGCCGCCGGGCCTAACGGAATACAACGCCGCGATTGAAAAATACTACGCGCGGGAATTTGAGGACGCAGTGGAGTTGTTCCACGCCGCCAACGAAAAAATGGGCGGCGAGGATTTCCTCTGCGAGAATTTCAAGGAACGCTGCGGGCATTTCATCGCCTCGCCTCCGCCCGCGGATTGGGACGGCGGCTGGACGCTGAAGGAGAAGTAAAATCAATCTGCCGTCACCATTTGCAGGATTTTGATTTGCCGGTCGGCGTGATCAGTCCAGTAAAAGATGGCCCAACCTTCATAGACGGCCACATCCACCCGCCGTCCCAAGGCATCTTGGTCTTTGTAATCAGAATAGTGTTCCGGAGACTCCTGCAGTTTGCGCAAATGCTGTAAGATTTTGATTCTTCGCCCACGCGGCAAGGCTTGGAGTATTTCCAATACCTCGAGATCAATGAGCAAGCGAAACGCCATAGGCTGACTAACCGTTAGCGCAGCCGCGGGGCCGCGTCTTCAAGGCTCACCCAGTGCTTGGGGTTTTTATCGTCAATCTTGCGGGCCAGGGTGCGGCGGAAGGAGCGGCTGGCGCGGCGGTCCAACGTCACCAAATGTGCGGTCAAATGCTTCCGTTGCTTGGCCGGAAGGTGTTTAATGGCTTCCTTGATTTCCGCGAGGCTCATAATGATTTATATTACGCAATTTTTATAAAAACGTCAATGATGAGAATGACATTTAAAACAAATCCGCGTCCGTCACCGCTCCGCGCGAGGCGCTCGTCACGAGCTTGGCGTACTTGGCCAGCACGCCGCGGGTTTCGCGGGGTTTCGGTTTTTTCCAGGCGCGCAGGCGGGCCTTTAATTCCTTCGCGGGAATCTCCAAATTAATTTCGTTGGTCTCGGCGTCGAAGGAAATAGTGTCGCCCTTTTTCACCACGGCGAGCGGCCCGCCGACCGCCGCCTCGGGCGTGATGTGCCCGACCACAAAGCCGTGGCTGCCGCCGGAAAAACGCCCGTCGGTGATGAGCGCCACGCTTTTGCCCAGGCCCTTGCCCATGACGGCGGAAGTCGGCGCCAGCATCTCGCGCATGCCCGGGCCGCCGACGGGGCCTTCGTTGCGGATGACAATGACGTGCCCGGCCTTGACGTGCCCGTCGAGAATTCCTTTGAGCGCCTTTTCCTCGGACTCATAAATAATCGCCCGGCCCGAAAAGCGCTGGCCTTCCTTGCCGGAGATTTTCGCCACCGCGCCGGTGGGCGCAAGGTTGCCGTACAAAATGCGCAGATGACTGTCCTTCTTCAACGGCCGATCCAGCGGGTACACGACATCCTGGTTCGCCGCGTAGGGCGCAACGCCCGCCAGATTCTCCCGCATCGTTTTGCCGGTGACGGTCTGCACGTCGCCATGCAGCAGCCCAGCGTCGAGCAACATCTTCAAGAGCGGCGTCAGCCCGCCAATGCGGCAAAAGTGCGCCATGTTATATTTGCCGCTGGGCTTGAGGTCGGCCAGCACGGGCGTCTTTTTGCCGATGCGGGTAAAGTCTTCGAGCGTGAGCTTCACCTGCGCGGCGTGGGCCATGGCCAGCAGGTGCAGCACCGCGTTGGTCGAGCCGCCGAGCGCGATGACCACCGTGATGGCGTTTTCAAACGCCTTTTTGGTCATGATGTCGCGCGGGCGCAGGCCGAGCTTGAGCAGATTCATCACCGCCGCGCCGGCCTTCTGGCAGTCGGCGATTTTGTCCTTCGACACGGCGAGTTGCGCGGAACTGTTCGGCAGGCTCATGCCCAGCGCCTCGATGGCGCAGGCCATGGTGTTCGCCGTGTACATCCCGCCGCACGAGCCGGGCCCGGGAATCGCGCACGTTTCTATCTCCTTCAATTCGCCGGCGGTGATTTTCCCCGCCGCGTGCTGGCCCACAGCTTCAAACATGCTGACGATGTCCACCGGCTTTTCGCGGTAGATGCCGGGCAAAATCGTGCCGCCATAGACGAACACCGATGGGCGGTTGAGCCGCGCCATGGCCATCACGCAGCCCGGCATGTTCTTGTCGCACCCGCCGATGGCCACCACGCCGTCAAAACCTTCCGCGCCCGCCACGGTCTCGATGGAGTCGGCGATGACCTCGCGCGACACGAGCGAATAGCGCATGCCCAGCGTGCCCATGGAAATGCCGTCGGACACGGTGATGGTGCCGAAAATGATGGCCTTGGCCCCGGCGGCGTCCGCCCCGGCGGCGGCCTCGCGCGCCAGGCCGTCAATATGCATGTTGCACGGCGTGACCATGGCCCAGGTCGAGGCGATGCCCACGATGGGTTTCTTGAAATCGGCGTCGGA
>CAZCMU010000159.1:0-7247 GCA_964499725.1 uncultured Opitutales bacterium | reverse complement strand
AGCGGCGCCAGGGCAATAAGCAGACCAAAGTAAAAGATAACCTGAATAAGTTCGTTGGCTTTCATGGGAAGCCCTGATTTTATTCCTCCTTGAACGAAAAGCCTAATGAATAGGAGCCTGTTTTGTGTTAAAGAAACATTAACTGGCAAAAAACCTGCTTTGTTATGTGCTTGCTATCAAGGCCTTGCAGATTCATGCATTAGCTTTCTCCTCTTACGCCAAACGCTGTCTGCTTGGCTGGAGCGCCATTAAGTGGAACGATTTGAGTCGGAAATTTGGCTCGCTGCCTTTTGCTGGACTATCTTCTGCGGCACCCGCCAGAGCAATTGGATTTCCAAGCCCACAAAAATCAGAGGAAGCAAAAGTGCGATGCCATGCCTGGTCATCGAGCCAAACCAGGGAGAGGGATAATAAACCATGTAGAACAGGCACGAAATTAATGCATAGACCAAACCAAAGGCGGTCGTCGCATAGAGGTGGGCGATCCGAAATGTACTCGGGTTCTTCAGCGGCGAAGCGTCCACGAGCTTCCAAAACTTGGTTTGCATCACGCCGAGCAGAACCGCATTGAGGATGACCAGCCCAAGCCAGACGTTTCTTGCGACTATGGCTGTCATAGATCAATGCCGAGGCGCGAAGATTTGGCCCTTTCTACCCATTGAAGCAATCATGCCCGGACGCGCGCTTGAAGTCCAGCCGGCAACACCAGGACGATTGTTTCAATCTTCAACAGAAAAAAATCGTCTATTGGCCGCGCTTTTTGCTTTTCACCGTGGCAAGCAGTCGTTCGACTGTGGTCATGGCCGATGGTTATCAGGTTATCGCCCGCCGCTGGCGTCCCAAGCAGTTCGACGAAATCGTCGGGCAGGAGCACATCGTGCGCACGCTCAAGAACGCCATCACCTCGAACCGCCTCGCCCACGCCTACCTTTTTGTCGGCCCGCGCGGCACCGGCAAGACCACCACCGCCCGCATTCTGGCCAAAGCCCTCAACTGCGAAGGCGGGCCCAAGGTCGAACCCGACGACAATTCTCCCCTGGCCAAGGCTATCATGGCCGGTACTTGCATGGATGTGCAGGAAATTGACGGCGCTTCCAATAACAGCGTGGATAACATCCGCCAGCTTCGTGAGGACTGCCAATATGCCCCCGCGCAGGGCAAATTCAAAATTTACATTATTGACGAAGTTCACATGCTCTCCGGCGGCGCGTTCAACGCCCTGCTCAAGACTCTCGAAGAGCCCCCGCCGCACGTGAAGTTCATCTTCGCCACGACCGAGTCGCAAAAGGTTCCCGCGACCATCGTTTCGCGGTGCCAGCGTTTTGAATTCCGCCCCATTCCCGACGCACAAATCGCCGATAAACTGGGTAAAATCGCCAAGGCCGAGGGCATTACTGTCTCTGTCGCCGCGCTGCAATCCATCGCCCGCCTGGCCCAGGGTGGCATGCGCGACGCCCAGTCCATCCTCGACCAGCTCATCTCCTTCTGCGGCACCAAAATTTCCGACGACGACGTGCTCGACGTTTACGGCCTGGCCGCCGCTGGACAAATCCACGCACTGGCGCGCGCGCTGGTGGCGGGTGACTACGCGGCTGTCGTTACCGCCGTGGAGCAACTCGCCGCCGATGGCCGCGACCTCAACCGCGTGCTCAACGACCTCGAAGCCGCCCTGCGCGAAGCCTTGATTGACGCGGTGCGCGGTTCCGGCGCGACGGAACGCCTCGGCGTGCCCGCTCGGGCCGATATGCTCCTCCGCATCCTCGAAACCCTTCACGCTGGCGAAGAAGCCGTGCGCAAGGGCCTCAATGAGCGGGTGAATTTCGAGGTCCTGCTTTTGCGCGCCGCTGAACAAGGGCGAACGCGGGCCATTGATTCCCTCCTGCAAGACCTTTCGGAATTCTCCGCCGGCCTCCCCCAGGAGCCGGCCAAAAAAAAAATAAACCCGGCCCGGGCGCCTGAGCCCGCCGCAGCGCCCGTCCCGGGCAACGGCCATGCGGTCGAGGAATCGCCACCGTTGCGCCCGGTCGCACTTCCGCCGCAAAGCAATGCCGCGGCCTCCGCTTCTTCGCCCGAGACCCTGGCCGCTTACCAACGTTTGCCGGCTTCCACCCGGCAAATTCTCGAACAGGATCTGCACGCCACCTTGCGCGGTCTGCGCCGCATTCCTGCTGAACGACTCAATTAGCCGACCTGGGCGAGGAATTTATTTGTGTGCCAGTCCAATCAGGGCGCTGAACAGCAAAAAGAAAATGGCTAGGATCACCAGGGTGACGACGAAAATTGCCACCAGCCAAAGCCAGCCGGACGTTTTTTTGGATTCTTTGGGCGCAGGTTTGACCATATCCCGATTAAATGTGCTTTTGGGCAGAATCGGCTCCGCGGGGACAACCTCTGGCAGTGAACTGTCGTCGTCGGGATTTTCTCCCATGCTTTCGGCAATGAGCTGGCTGGCGAAGAAAATTGTCGCGCCCCCGCGCATGATGGACGGGGCCAGTTCGGGGGGTGGGGCAAGGGAGCTGAGTTTGCGGCTGAACCCCCGGTCGAAATTTTTCTCCCGCTCCCACCAGGCAAGCAACGCGGGATTCCTCGCCACGATTTCCAAGGCTTCCTCCAACCCCGGCACATCCGGGTTGGTTTCATCATCCGGGGGACAGACGCTGAGGGCGGCTTTGGCTTCGGTGACAGTCATGGGTGTGGTTGTCTGAAACTAGATCCCGGGCGGCAAATCTGCGGTGATTTGCTGCAACTTGGTTTTGCCCGCGGCGATGCGGTTTAACACATCGGCCACGGGGGTATTGAGTACTTCTGCGATTTCCTGAAAAGATAATTCCCTTAAATAATAGAGGACCAGGGGAGCGCGCAGCTTCTCCTCAATCTGCTCCAGCGTACTTACGGCGCTTTCTCCGTCCAGGGTGGCGAGTGGCACGGGCCCCGGCGGTGCCTTCTTCGCCGGGGCCAGTGGTTCAAGGCGGGGGGCGCTGCGTTGCCGCAGGTATTCGTGGTAGAGGGTCGCGAACAGCCACGACTTGAGCTTGGCGGGTTGGCCAATGTCTTTGGCCCCCTTGTTGGCGTAAATGAAGAAAGTATGCTGCGTCAGGTCGCTGGCAACCTGCACTTCATTGGTCAGACTGTACGCAAACCGGTACAGGCTGGCGTGATAATTTTCCACCAACTTTTTAAAGTTTAACGACTGGCTGCGGGACATGGTGCAAGGTAAGCGGTCGTCGTCGGCGTCCGCTGGTTGCGCAAGACGCGAGTATTCGGGGTGTTTTAGCCGTAGGGCCCTCCGCCGCGCATGGCAAACTTTTTGTGTCGGGAGGGCATCCTTCATCACAGGGTCGTCGCGGTTTTGATTCGTACTCCCGTCGTTCGGTTGTAACATGGCCGGAATGGTCGTTCCACTGCATTGGCATAATGAGCCCCTGCTCCTGCTCTGTCTATTGGTGACCGGCTGGGTTTATGCGCTGGGCACGGGTCCTTTCCGGTCAAAGATCGCGCCTGCGGGCACGCCCTATCCCGCCGGGCGGGCGGTCGCTTTTTATGCCGGGCTGATCATCAATTATCTGGCGGTGGGCTCGCCCCTCGACCAGTTCGGCGAGGACTATCTTTTCAGCGTTCACATGGTGCAGCACCTCATCATCGTTTACGTGACGCCGCCTTTGATGCTCTGGGGGCTGCCGTGGTGGCTGGCGGATGCGGCTCTCGCCCGCCCGTGGGTAAAAAGGCTGGCCCGGCCCTTCTTGCATCCCGCGGTGTGCTGCATGTCGTTTATCCTCATCTTTGCCCTCTGGCATCTGCCCGAATTATATGAGTCGGCGTTGCGCAGCCGTCCCATTCACATTCTCGAGCATGCAACCATCTTCTTTACTGCCCTGCAAATGTGGTGGGTGTTCCTGGGGCCGTCCAAAGTGTTTCCGCCCTGCAGTTATCCGGTGCGCATCCTCTGCGCGTTTTTGCTCACCGCCGCGCATATGCCCATCTTGGGACTGCTGACTTTTTCCGATGACCCGCTCTATCGCACCTATGAGCTGGCGCCGCGCCTTATTCCCGGACTCGACGCCAAACAGGACCAGGTACTCGGGGGCGCGGTGATGGAAATGACCGCCGCGCTGGTTTCGGTTGGGTTGCTGGGCTGGAGCATCTGGGGCTGGATGTGTGATGATGAACGCCGCCAGAGCCGTCCCAGGCCACCGGCGAACCCCAGACCGGAAATAAAATCGGGCTGAACAATATAATTCCCCGCAGGACCGTCCAATCGTTGCGAAAATGTTTCAAATCGGTATTTGACTATATTCTTATATGAGAATATAGTTTTTATGTGGAATTGCTTAATATTTACCAATGCCTGTGCGACCACACCCGGCTGCGCATCCTCAATTTATTGAGGGATGGCCCGTTATGCGTGTGCCATTTGCAAGCGGTTCTCCGCGCGCCGCAGGTCAAGGTTTCCAAGCACCTCCATTACCTCAAGGCCCATCGCATGGTTGAGGTGCGCAAAGCGGGCAACTGGCGAGTTTATCGGCTGTCCCGGCGTCGTTCGCGCCAGCTGGAGACGAATTTGCGTTGTCTCCAGGACTGTGTGGCGGAAGACCCGCTGTTTCGCCGTGATGCGGCCCTGCTGGCCAAACTGCGCGGTGAACTCACAGCTAACCGCCCGGCCTGCACCCCTCCTCTTCTGCCAAAAGTTTCCCGCCGCGTCTGCGCCTGCTGAATTTTACCATGAAACAAATAACTGCCAAGAAAGTCCTCTTCCTGTGCACCGGCAATTCTGCGCGCAGTGTTATTGCCGAATATCTCCTGCGCCACAAAGGCCGTGGTCGCTTCGAGGTTTCCAGCGCCGGTTCGCATCCCGCCGGCCGCGTCAACCCGCTCGCGCTCTGGGTGTTGAAAAAACACTACCTGATTGACGCCTCCGACGCCCGGAGCAAGTCGTGGGACGAATACCGGGCCATTAAATTTGATTTTGTCATCACCGTCTGCGACAATGCCCGCGAATCCTGCCCCGTGTGGCCCGGCCAGCCGGTAATCGCGCATTGGGGCTCGCCCGATCCGGCGGCAGTCGAGGGGCCGGAGGAGGTCAGGCAGCTTGCTTTTGTTAATGTTGCTTCACAGATTGCCCGGCGCATTGACTTGTTCTGCGCGCTGCCCGAGGAAAAGCTGACCGCATTACAGCTGAATCAAATCGGCCAACAGCATAAAATGGCCGGCGAGGGCCAGTTGGCTCATTGACGATGGACACCAGCAAATTTTCTTTGCCCGACTGGGCGGTTGGCGAATTCGTGGGCACATTTCTCCTCGTTTTTTTTGGTTGTGGCAGTGTCGCCGCCGCCACCCTGCTCGGCGCCCAAGTGGGGGTTTTTCAAGTGGCCATTGTGTGGGGTCTGGGCATTGCCCTGGCCATTCATCTGACCGGCAGCTTGAGCGGCGCGCATCTTAATCCGGCGGTGACCATGGCTTTGGCGGCTTGGGCGGGATTTCCGTGGAGACGTTGTCCCGGATATATTGCGGTCCAATTATTGGGCGCATTTGCCGCCAGTTTGGTGCTTTATTTTATTTATGCGGGTTCGCTAACTACGTTTGAGGCGGCGCACGGCATTGTCCGGGGCGCACCGGGCAGTGAAGCATCCGCCATGATTTTTGGGGAGTATTTTCCCAATCCCGGCGGACGGCCTCTGGCATCCTCCGCCGGCGCAATCATTACCTGGCCGGCAGCTTTTTTTACTGAAGCAGTGGGCACCGCCGTGCTGGTCTTTACCATTTTAGGCATCACGGATGAACGCAATCGAATGAGTATTGTGGGGCTTGTGCCGATTACGATTGGATTAACGATTACCCTGCTGATTTCCCTTTTTGGCCCGCTCACGATGGCCTGCTTTAATCCGGCGCGGGATTTTGCGCCGAGGTTGTTTAGCGCAATAGCCGGGTGGGGCTGGGTGCCGTTTACCGCCAATGGGTCCGGATGGATTACCGTCTATATTCTTGCGCCGTTGGTTGGCGGCCAATGCGGCGGGTGGCTGTATGTGCGGCTGTTAAAGCCCATCTACGCAAAAGGCGCGGACTGACTTTGGTCATTTTACCGCTGCGGTGACTGGCGTTGAAGCGCTGGCCGCCGGAGTGGGCGCGGGCGGCATTTCCGGCACGGAATCATCGTTGTTTACGACAAAACGGAAACCGGTGTAGGGATTGTGGCTGTCAATGGGCAGTGTAGCCATCGGTACGGTGCGCACAGCATCCGCGCCAGTTTGCACGTTGCCGCCAATCACCGGGGCCACTTCCGCATCCATGCTGTCGGGTCGCGCGAGCCATTCGGCCACGTTGCCCAGCAAGTCGTAAAATCCGTTGGCGTTGGCCGCTTTGGTGGCAACCGCCTGAGTTTGGCCGCCTGAGTTGTCCTGGTTCCAGGTAGTCGCGACGACATCAAGGGAGTCGGTTGGCCCCATCGCGGTGCGGAACTCATCCATCGTCGGCAGTCGTACCGGTCGCACGAGAATCCAGGACAAGCGCTGGCAGAAATCCTGCGCATCGAGCCAACTGACGGAATCAACGGGAAAGGCCGGACCGGGATTACGGCTGGGATTTCCACCCGCGACCAGCTTGTAAAGCGATTGGGGCACCTCCTCCTTGGCCAGTTGAAAGCGTTGCTGCCCCGGCACGGCCAGTAACATGGCATAGACTTGGTCCTGAATGGCGCCAAAGTCGGCGCTTTTGAAATTCAAGTAATCAATTCGCTTTTGGAGTTCGTCACCCACCAGGGTGCTGCGCGGGTAGGTTTTATGAAAGTTAGCGACTTTTTCGTCCAGCACCGGAATGGTGCCTTGGGCCGACTGAATTTGACGGTGGCGCAAATCATCAAACAAGCTCGCGGCCTGGGTGAGAATTTCCGTGGCGAGCGGGCGGCTCAACGCGGTCTGCCGTTCAACCTCGATGGCTTCGATTTGCGCCGGGTCGGCAAATCGCGAGTCGGGAAAATTTTTGATCAACACGGTTTGCTGGCGTTCCGCATCCTGGTAAAATTGGGCGGCCTTGAGGGAGTCGCCCGCGGCGTCAGCCGTGCCGGCTTGTGCCAGCAGTTTTTCAATAACCTGGTATTGGGGCAGCGAGCGCAGGGCATCGACTTCCCGTGTCAGACTTTCAAGCCTCCCGCTGTTGGTGAAGCTTAGGTTGGAAAAATCATGATTGAGCCGCGCCTGCAAATCGCGCGCGTGCTTGAAGTTATTCAACGCCGTCGGCCAGTCTTTGCGCTCAAC
>CAZCMU010000158.1:0-7273 GCA_964499725.1 uncultured Opitutales bacterium | reverse complement strand
TGGTGTGATGGTTCGGTCACCGCCGAGCCGCCCGCGCTGATGATTAGCGGCTCCAACATCTACGGCGGGGATAACTAAAAGTACCAAACGGGCTGGCTGGGGCCGTCCACGGACAACGGCTGGTGGAATTCACACCAGCCGCTCAATTTTTAGGCAAAAAAAAGGCAGGCAGCTTGCGCTGCCTGCCTGGGAAAATTGTTCTTCACAAGAAAACGCCAACCAACTTTTGCCAAGTTGATTTTTCGAGGGGAAGGTCGGCGGGTTGTCGGCAATCAATGGGCCGATTATCCCGCCGCGGACACCCCTGAGGCTTAACCGCCAAAGCGCTTCGAGCCTTCGGCGGCTTTGACCCCGCGTTCACCCGAAAGACTCTCGAGGACAGTGGCGATGAAGTTGGAACGATTGCGGTTTTCCGCATCCGCCATTTCATCGATCTTGCCGACAAGCCCCTCGGGGAGGCTGATGGAGATTTGCGTCATGCCAGGGGCGCGCGCGCGGACTTTACGTTTTTTAGCCATTTGATGTTATTGTTGCAGGGTTCTGTGGTGTTTGATGGTGCCTGTCGTCGTCTTATGCTGACGATTTAACTGATGGTAATGATTTATGCATAGTACACAAGCGCTTTCTAACAGTTGTATGAATTTTAATTCGGATACAAGTGAATTTCGCCTCCATCCTTCAGCTTTTCATCAAAAGTAATGCTAATAAAGATGATTATCACTATATATACAACGGTTATGAATGACCACTTTCGTTGGGGAACAATCACTCAACGATAACGGCTTAATAGCGTCGTGGCGATGTCCGACGGCGTCGGTGAAATCGCTATCCCCGCGTCGCGCAGTGCCGCAATTTTCGCCGCGGCGGAGCCGCTGGACCCTGAAACAATCGCGCCCGCGTGGCCCATCCGTCGTCCCGGCGGCGCGGTGGCGCCGGCAATAAACGCCGCCACCGGTTTGCGCACCTCGGCTTTGATATAGGCCGCCGCTTCCTCTTCCGCCGAACCGCCGATTTCACCGATCAAAATGATGGCTTCCGTCGCGGAGTCCTCGTTTAACAGCCGCACGGCGTCGAGGTGGCTGGTGCCATTGACCGGATCGCCGCCGATGCCTATGCAGGTGCTTTGGCCCAGGCCGCGCGAAGTAATTTGCCACACGGCCTCGTAAGTCAGGGTGCCGGAGCGCGATACAATGCCGACTTTGCCGGGGCGGTGAATATAGCCGGGCATGATGCCGATTTTGCATTCGCCGGGGGTGATGATGCCGGGGCAATTGGGCCCGATGAGCCGGGTGCCACTGCGCAACAGGCGCTGTTTCACCATCAACATGTCGCGCACCGGGATGCCTTCGGTGATGCAGACCACCAACGGCAATCCGGCGTCAATCGCTTCCAGCAGCGAATCGCCCGCAAAGGCCGGCGGCACAAAAACCATCGACGCATTGGCCCCGGTCGCTTCCACCGCCTCGCGCACCGTGTTATATATAGGCACTCGATCCAGAAACTTTTGTCCCCCGCGTCCGGGGGTCACGCCTGCGACGACATTCGTGCCGTATTCCAGGCATTGCTGCGCGTGAAAACTGCCGGCCTTGCCGGTGATGCCTTGCACCAGCAGGCGGGTGTTCTTGTTAACGAGAACGCTCATCAGGTGGGTCGGGTAAGGTTATTTCAGGGCGGCGACAATTTTTTGCGCCGCGTCGGACAACGAATCCGCGGTGGTGATGGCCAGACCGCTTTGGGCCAGGATTTCGCGCCCCAGTTCGACGTTGGTGCCTTCCAGCCGCACGACCAGCGGCACCGTCAGCTTCACATTGCGGGCCGCGGCAATCACGCCGCGCGCAATGATGTCGCACTTCATGATGCCGCCGAAAATGTTGACCAGGATGCCTTTGACTGCCGGGTCGCTGAGAATGATGCGGAAGGCCGCCGTCACTTGTTCCTCGTTCGCGCCGCCGCCAACATCGAGGAAGTTGGCCGGCTTGCCGCCGAAATACTGGATGATGTCCATCGTCGCCATGGCCAGCCCCGCGCCGTTGACCAGGCAGGCAATGTTGCCGTCCAGTGCAATGTAGTTAAGATTATACTTGGACGCTTCGATTTCCTTGGGGTCTTCCTCGTTCAGGTCGCGCAGGGCCTGAATATCCGGGTGTCGGTAAAGCGCATTGTCGTCGAAAGACACCTTGGCATCCAGCGCCTCGATTTTGCCTTCCGGGGTGAGGATCAGCGGGTTGATTTCCACCATCGCGCAGTCTTTTTCCCAATAGAAACGATACAGGCCCTCCAGCAGCTTGCCGAATTGCTTGACCTGGTCGTCTGCCAGCCCCAGCCGGTAGCCCAATTCGCGACCCACGTACGGCGAGATGCTGGCGCCCGGGTCCACATTCCGGCGGACAATCTTTTCCGGGGTGTGGTCGGCGACGTGCTCGATGTCCATGCCGCCCTCGGTCGAGGCAATGATGACCGGCTGCGACGTGGCGCGGTCGAGCAGGATGGCCAGGTAATACTCTTTGGCAATGCCCGTCGCGGCGGTGAAAAAGATGGTCTGCACCTTGCGACCGGCCGGGCCGGTCTGGTGGGTGACGAGGGTGTTGCCCAGCATCTTTCCGGCGTACTCCTTGGCTTGGGCCGCATCGCTGGCGATTTTTACGCCCCCGGAAAATCCATCGGTAAACTTGCCTTTGCCCCGGCCGCCGGCGTGGATCTGGCTCTTCACCACAATCTTGCCCGCAGGCAGTTGCGCCAGCGCGGCGTCAAATTCCGCCGGGGTCTTCGCCACCGCTCCGGCGGCCACTGGCACGCCGTAGTCGCGAAAAAGCTGCTTGGCCTGGTATTCGTGGATGTTCACAGGAGGGTGGGGGCGACACTAATCAAAAGAGAATGGATTGAGCCAATGGAGCGCCTTTGACAATTCTTAAATGCAGGCAGTGTCCATATCTGCTCATTTTACGGATTTTAACCAACCAGCGCCTTTCGCTGTTCCGCCGTAATCTCCCCCACGCCTTTCTTGGCCAGTTCAATCATTTCCGCCAGTTCATCGCCCGTAAACGTTGCCTCTTCGCCGGAGCTTTGCACTTCCACAAACCGCCCGCTGCCGGTCAGGACGATGTTCGCGTCCACGTCGGCGTCCCGGTCTTCCACATAGTTAAGATCAAGGATGGCCCGGCCTTCCCAGATGCCCACGCTGACGGCCGCGACCGAATCGGTAAAGAAGTCGGTCTTGATTTTGCCCTCGGCGATGAGCCGCCGCGTGGCCATCTGGGCGGCCACAAACGCGCCCGTAATCGCCGCCGTGCGCGTGCCGCCGTCGGCCTGGAGCACGTCGCAATCCACCCACAGGGTCTTGCCCGGCAGCTTTTGCAAATCCACCACCGCTCGCAATGCGCGGCCAATCAGGCGCTGAATTTCGATGGTGCGGCCCTCCTGCTTGCCCCGGTTGACCTCCCGCGCCTTGCGGTCGAGGGTCGAGTAGGGCAGCAGCGAATACTCGGCCGAGAGCCACCCGCCGGGCACCTTTTGGCGCATCATCCAGTCGGGCACGCGGTCCTCAATCATTGCGGCGCAAATGACCGCCGTGTTCCCAAACCGCGCCAGGACGGAGCCGTGGGCGTGCGGGGCAATCCCCGGCGTGAACGAAAGGGGGCGCATCTGGTCTGGTGCGCGGCCATCAGGGCGGGCAAAGTTGGTGGTCATTCCTTCGAATAAACAGTTTCCCCAGACCCCGCGCAATCCTTTGCGAGAAAATTATCCGCCATCGCCGGAGGCGCCTTTATTCGGCTAATCGCGGCACCCAGCACTGGAACACCAAGCACCAAGACACTCTCTTTCACCTTGAACCCAAGGTATCTCCTGCTGCCACTGGATCAACCAAGAGCAAAGTTACTCCACCCTTGCGGGTGGAATCACCCCATTGGATTTTCCCTGAAGGAACTAATGCCCCGGATCATCGTGGTGGTCGCCTTCTCCATGCGGCGGCCCATGATCGTCATCATGGTGGTCATCATCATGCCCGCGACCGCCGCCATCCGCAATGATACAACCCGACACGGCGAGAATGCCCAGGAGCATCGTGAGAATTAGCCAGACATTCGCAATAAAGTAAAATTTCTTGGACATGATGGACAAAGGATACTCCACCCGCACCCAGCAAACAATGGGGCCTTACCCGACCCGCAAGTTGGCGAAATAAACCAAGAACCAAGAACCAAGAACCAAGAACCAAGAACCCTACTTTCACGGCTTTATCTTCTGCACCCGCCCGTCCTTCCACACCACCAACGGCAGCCCCAGCCGTTTGTGCTCCGCGCGCACCTGGCGTACCGCCCGGCGAAAGGATTTCAGGGCCTTTTGCATCAAGACTGGCGGTTCTGGATCAATCGGCTTGATCATAGGTAGAGCGTAATTCCGCGTAGAGGTCTGCGTCAATCACGGTTTCAGTGGCGGCATTGCCAAAAGCAATCATGACCGGACGATTTCCCCGGTTGTCAAAGACGCCAAATTCATCAGCAAGAGGCCGGTAATGATTGAAGAAATGCCGAATGCTGCGACCAAAACGACGGATGACATCCTCGTCCGGCACATGGTGCCCGCCTTTGGCCACCCGATGACGAATGCGCTCGATTGAGAGCTTGACCGAGCCAACCCAAAGGTAAAAGAACACCAGTCGAAAGCCCTTTTCTTTGGCATTCCGAAAACGGTCGAGGTAAGTCAGGCCACTCAGGGTGGTCTCAATACCGAAGGATTCGCCTTCAGCGACATGGCGGTCAAACTCATGCAGTAACACTCGCCCCGCGCGCAAACCCGCCATCGTTGCGTCAAACGGCGACAACCCCAGTGCCAGCAAATCCGCATTCAAAAAATTCAGGCAATGAATCTCTCGCGGCAATAAATCCCGCGCCAACGTCGTTTTGCCCGACCCATTGGGCCCGGCCAGAACGTAGATCGTGGGCGTGCTCATTGGCGGCCGTTCATAAAAGAGGTACAAGCTCGCTCTTCCATATCGTTTTGCTAACTCGGTTTTCTTCAAACTTATTTTGTCCTCACTTCCTCGTCTCCGACCTTATAACATAATCATACGGCGGCGGCATCGTGATCGCATTCAGTTGGCGCAGCGCCCGCGCGGCATGGAAGGCCCAATAAGGGTCGTCGAGCATCTTCGTGGCCAACAACACCAGGTCCGCCTGCCCGGTGCGGATGATTTGGTCGGCCTGCGCGGGGTCGGTGATTTTTCCAACCGCCGCCGTGAGCGCGCCCGTTTCGCGGCGGATGCGCTCGCAATGGGGTACTTGGAATCCGGAGCCGACGGGGTAGCTTCCCTTTTCCGTGCCGCCGCCCGAACTGCAGTCAATCAAATCCACGCCTGCCGCCAAAAGTTGGCGCGAGAGTTCCACCGATTCCTCAATCGTCCACCCGCCCTCGGCCCAATCCGTCGTGGAAATCCGCGCGGCGAGGGGTTTCGAATCCGGCCAGACGGCGCGCACCGCCCGGGCCGTCTCCAGCGCAAAGCGGATGCGGTTCGCTAGCGAGCCACCGTAGTCGTCCGTGCGGTGGTTCGACAACGGCGACATAAAGCTGTGCGCGAGGTAGCCGTGCGCGAAGTGCAGCTCCAGCCAGTCAAACCCGGCGGCGAGAGCGCGCCGCGCGGCGGCGACAAATTGCTGCCGCGCCGTGGCGATGTCGGCCACGGTCATTTCCGTCGGCACGCGCCAGAGGCGGTTGTCTTTGCCGCCGAAATTAATCGGGCTGGGGCCGATCGGTTGCCAGCCGCCTTCGGCATCGGTCAAATGCTTGTCGCCTTCCCAAGGCCGGCTCACGCTCGCCTTGCGCCCCGCGTGGGCAATTTGCATCCCCGGCACCGCGCCGTATTCCTTCACGAACTTCGCCACGCGCGCCCAGGCCTCCATGTGCGCATCGGACCAGATGCCCGCGCAATAGGGCGTGATGCGGGCATGGGGTGCGACATGCGTGGCCTCGGTCATGACCAGCGCCGCCCCGCCGACGGCGCGGGAGCCGAGGTGCACCAGTTGCCAGTCCGTGGGCATCCCATCGGTTGCCCAATATTGGCACATGGGCGACACCCCCACGCGGTTGCGCAGCGTGACGGATTTGATGGTCAACGGCGTGAAGAGGTGCGGTGTGCTCATGTGATTGAAATCCTACGGTGCGGTATATATCTCCGCACCCTTTTCCACAAATTCCTTTGCCTTCTCTTCCATGCCTTGTTTCAGCGCGTCTTCGGCGGCCAGGTTTTGCTCGGCGGCGTATTTCCTCACGTCTTCGGTAATCTTCATCGAGCAAAAATGCGGTCCGCACATCGAACAAAAGTGCGCGCTTTTGGCCGATTCCTGCGGGAGTGTGGCATCGTGGAAGGAACGGGCTTTTTCCGGATCGAGCGAGAGGTTGAATTGGTCCTGCCAGCGGAATTCAAAGCGCGCCTTGGAGAGCGCGTTGTCGCGGTATTGCGCAGCGGGATGGCCCTTGGCGAGGTCGGCGGCGTGCGCGGCAATTTTGTACGCAATAACACCTTCGCGCACGTCGTTTTTATCCGGCAGGCCGAGGTGCTCCTTGGGCGTGACGTAGCAGAGCATCGCGGTGCCGTGCCAGCCGATGATCGCTGCGCCGATGGCGCTGGTGATATGGTCATAGCCCGGCGCAATGTCCGTCGTCAACGGCCCGAGCGTGTAGAACGGCGCTTCGTGGCACCATTCGAGTTGCTTGGTCATATTCTCGGCGATCATGTGCATCGGCACGTGGCCGGGTCCTTCGCACATCACTTGCACGCCACGGGCCCACGCGCGTTGCGTCAATTCGCCCTGCGTTTTCAGTTCGGCAAATTGCGCCTCGTCGTTGGCGTCGGCAATCGAGCCGGGGCGCAACCCATCGCCAATCGAGAACGAGACATCGTACGCCGCCATGAGGTCGCAGATGTCGTCCCAATGCGTATACAGGAAATTTTCTTTATGGTGCGCGAGGCACCACTTGGCGAGGATCGAGCCGCCGCGCGAGACGATGCCGGTGACGCGCCGCGCCGTCATCGGGATGAATGCCAGCCGCACGCCGGCGTGGATGGTGAAGTAGTCCACGCCCTGTTCGGCCTGTTCGAGCAGCGTGTCACGGAAAATTTCCCAAGTAAGTTCCTCGGCGCGGCCGCCGACTTTTTCCAGCGCCTGGTAAATTGGCACGGTGCCGACGGGCACGGGGCAGTTGCGCAGAATCCACTCGCGCGTCTGGTGGATGTTTTTGCCGGTGGAGAGGTCCATCAGCGTGTCGCCGCCCCATT
>CAZCMU010000157.1:0-7318 GCA_964499725.1 uncultured Opitutales bacterium | reverse complement strand
GAGTTGTCGTCGGCGATGTCAATCTGCGCGCCGGAGACTTCGACGATGCGCTTGATGTTCTTGCCGCCGGGGCCAATGAGCATGCCGATCTTTTCAGGGTCAATCTGCACACTGACGATGCGGGGGGCGGACTCGCGCAATTCGGGGCGCGGGCCGCTCTGCTTGGCGAGCATGACTTCGAGAATCTTTTCGCGGGCTTCGCGGTTCTGGGCAATGGCCTCGCGGGCGATGCTGAGGGGCAGGCCGTGGATCTTCAAGTCGAGCTGGAAGCCGGTGATGCCTTCCTTGGTGCCGCAGATTTTGAAGTCCATGTCGCCGAAGTGGTCTTCCGCGCCGAGAATGTCGGTGAGGATTTTATACTCGGTGATGTGGCCGTCTTTTTCGCGCGAGACGAGGCCGACGGAGATGCCGGCGACGGGCGAGAGGATGGGCACGCCGGCGTCCATGAGCGCGAGGCAACCGCCGCAGACGGAGGCCATCGAGGTGGAACCGTTGGACTCCATGATTTCGGAGACGAGGCGGATGGAGTACGGGAATTCGTCCTCGGGCGGGATGATGGGCAGGAGGGAACGCTCGGCGAGGGCGCCGTGGCCGATTTCGCGGCGGCCGGGCGAGCCGGTGCGGCCCGTTTCACCCACCGAGAAGGGCGGGAAGTTGTAATGCAGGATAAACGACTTCGAGCGGGCGCCGCCGGTGACGCCGTCCAGTTCCTGGCCGTCCTTGCTGGTGCCGAGGGTGGTGATGACGAGGCCCTGGGTCTCGCCACGCTGGAAGAGCGCGGAGCCATGGACGCGGGGCAGCACGCCGACTTCGCAGGAAATCGGGCGGAGGTCCGCCGGGCCGCGGCCATCCACGCGCTTGCCGGTGGTGAGGATGTTTTCGCGATAAATCTTTTCCTGGAGGATTTCGAAGGCCAGGCGAACCTGGTTCTTGTCGTAAGCGTCGCCCATGTGCGCCTTGACGGCGATGGCGGCTTCGTCCTTCAGGGTGCTGACGCCACCTTCGCGGTCCTGCTTCTTGTCCTGGTGCATGACCTTGGAGAGGCGGTCGCCGGTGAGTTTCTGGCAGAGTTCAAGAATCTTGGGGTCGGAAACCTGCAACTTGAACTCCTTCTTGGGCTTGCCGCACATGGCGTGGAGCTTCTTTTGCGCGGCGATGATTTTCTGGACCTGCGCATGGGCGAATTCGAGGGCGGCGTTGAAACGGTCTTCGGGAATCTGGTCGGCGCTGCCTTCGATCATCATCATGTCGCGCTCGTTGCCGACGTAGATGAGGTCGAGGCGGGACTCAAATTGCTGCTCGTTGGTGGGATTGGCGACGAATTCGCCGTTGATGTCGCCGACGCGGACGCAGCCGATGGGGCCGTTCCACGGGATGTCGGAGAGATACACGGCGGCGGACGCGCCGTTGACCATGAGGATGTCGGGCTCGTTCATCAAGTCGGTGGACAGGAGGGTGCCGAGGACCTGGACTTCATTGAGGAAGCCGACGGGGAAGAGCGGGCGCAAGGGGCGGTCGCACAAACGGGAGGCGAGAATTTCCTTTTCGGTGGGGCGGCCTTCGCGCTTGAAGTAACCCCCGGGGAAACGGCCGGCGGCGGCGAACTTGTCGCGGTAGTCCACGGTGAGGGGGAAGAAATCCTGGTCGGGATTGCGGAGGGAGGTGGCCGCGACGGCGGTGACGATGAGGGTGGTTTCACCCTTGACGATGGTGACGGCGCCGTTGGCCTGGCGGGCGATGCTGCCGGAGGCGATGGTAATGCCGAGGTCTTCGACCTCGACTGAGTATTGCTGTTTCATGTTTTAGGGGCGCGCGGGATTGCGCGCGGAGTGTGTATTATTGTTGTTGAGGAGAGTATTAAGGTGCCGTGCGGCGCAGAACGTCCCGCGCCGGAACGCGAAGGTTCCGGGGACGAGGAGGGGCAGTCAGCCGGCGAGCACAGGGGATAACCAGGCGGGGCCTGGGACGATTTTGGGAGGGGCGGCTACTTGCGCAGGTTGAGCTTCTGGATGAGTTCGTTATACTTATCCAATCCGTGCTTTTTCAGATAATTCAGCAACTTGCGGCGTTTGCTGGTCATTTGCAGCAAACCACGACGGCTGTGAAAATCCTTGCGATGGTCCCGCAGATGCTCGGTGAGATGCGTGATGCGGGCGGAGAGAAGCGCGATTTGCACTTCGCAGGAACCGGTGTCTTTTTCGTGGGTACGAAAACTGGTGATAATGTTTTCTTTATTAACGACTTCGGGCATGGGAGGTTTATCTCTGTCGCACGGCCAACCGGGACTCTGAACGGTCAGAATCGCGGTTTCAGCACCTCGCCGAAACCGCCGTTGGACCGGAACGTATGCGCCAAAAGATTGGGTTGGTGGCACACACGACCGGGGGCCGCGGAACCGATTTTCAACTGAGGGTTGGGTAACCGGTTCTAACGCAAGGGGACAACTAATCGGAAGGGCAGCCCGGAGGCAAGCGGAATTTTTGCCTGCTTCCGCCGTTGACAATTTTTTTTGAATGTCCAGCATTGACCGTTTCCCACTAATCAACTTCGCGCTTTGGACAGCTTACCCCCCTTGGTACCCGAGCGCCCCAGCCCTTTAACCCTTTCTTAACATGCCTGTCGTCGCCCACATCCGCAAACGCAACGTCATCAACTATAATGGCGATCCGTGCCTGGTGCTCGATCATGCCATCCGCACGCCGCCCAACATGCGGTCGTTCTGCCAGATGACGCTGCGGAACCTGCGCTCGAGCAAGATCACCAACCTGCGCATCAACGTGGACGAAAAATACGACATCCTGACCACCGACGTGCGGAAGCTGGAGTACTCGTACGCCGACGGCGACATGTTCGCGTTCATGGACCCGGAGACTTTTGAGGAAGTTTTGCTGAACAAGGAGCTTTTGGCCGAAGCGCTGCCGTACTTGGTGCCGAACCAGCAGTATGAAGTGCTGTTCGTGGACGGCAAAGCGCTGGCGGTGAATCTTTCGGCCTCGGTGGAAATGAAAGTCATTGACGCCCCGGAAGGCATCCGCGGGGACACCTCGGGCAACGTGCAAAAATCCTGCACCGTGGAAACGGGGATGACGGTGCGCGTGCCGCTGTTTATCAAGACGGGCGACGTAATCAAGGTGAGCACGGAAGACGGCAACTACCAGGGGCGGGTGTAAGGATTTAGCGCCAAGGCGCGAAGCCGAAGAAATAATTATTTAAATCTTTGCGTCTTTGCGGTAGTCATTGGGGCACAATGAGTGCACCGAATGCCGTGGCCGAGATGCAGGGTTGGTATGGGCCGTACACCGTTTCCGAGCGCGTGGTGCAAAAAATCTGGCTGCGCGGGGACTATCGCGCGGGGAATCTGAAAACGCTATCGGGCAAAGCCTTGAAAATAAAACACCCGGGGAGGTGGAATCTGCAGGAAGGCCCGGACTTTCACGGCGGGGAATGGGAACTGGATGGCCGGCGCGTGCGCGGGGATGTGGAGGTGCATTTTCACGCGCGGGATTGGATGGCGCACGGGCATGGCGGCGACCCGAATTATGCGGGCGTGGCGCTGCATGTGCTGTTGTTTCCGCCGACGAAGGAGGAATCGGCGCCGCGGACCATTCATGGCGAGACTCCGGAACAGGTGGTGCTGATTGACCATTTGGAGCGCGATTTGGAGGAGTACGCCGCCGAAGAGGCGTTACTGGCCGCGGAAGGGTGCGACCCGTTGGGGCCGTTGGAGGAGTTTCTGCGGCGGCCGCCGGCGGAAAGAATGGCGCGCTTACTGGACCGTGCGCTGCATCGTTGGCGGCAGAAGCGGGCGTTTGCGGAGCAACGCATTGCCAGGGCGGGTTTTGCCGAGGCTTGCCATCAATTGACGCTGGAGGCGCTGGGGTACCGGAGGAATCGCCCCCCGATGTCGGCGCTTGCGCTGAAATATCCGCTGGCGGCGTGGGCCACTCGCCCACCCCTTCCCGGGTTGTTGTTTGAAGAAGAAAAAGGAAAATGGAAGCTGGCGGGATTGCGGCCGGCGAATCATCCAAGGCTGCGGCTGGAGCAATACGCCAAAGTCGTGGCGGAGAATCCGGATTGGCCGCAGGATTTGCTGAGGTTCGCCAATCAATGGTCCGAAGGCGCGACGGCGGTGGAAGACACCGGGCCTTATCGGAAGAAGAACAAATTGACAGAGCTTAGAAAACGCGTGGCGAAGGAAATTTTCGTCGAGGTTTGGTCAGGGGCACGCTTGGACACGCTCATTGGCGATGTGCTGCTGCCGCTCGCTGCCGCACAAACGAATCGGGAATTATTCGCGGTGTGGTTTCATGGATTTCCCGGGGATGTCCCGCCCGCGTATGGGAAATTTTTGCGGCAATCGGCGCTGCTGGATAACCGCAAACAACCCTTGTGCCATGGACTGCTGCAAGGGGCGCTGCAGGTGTTTTTGGAGGGTGTTGGATAATTTTTTTAATTAATTCCACTTGACCTATTAACTTTGCTGTGCAAAGTTAAAGCCATAATGAACGCCATATCAGAAATCCCTCCACAGAGCTCAGGTACGCCTGACGGACCGTCCTTGCGCGGGGCTATCACTTCCGCCGTGCGCTATTGGGAGCGCCGACGCATTGCTTACAATATCGTTCTCACCGGCCTCGTCATCGGCTGGGTGGTGTTTACCTGGCCGCATTTCCGCGCGGCGGTGACGCTTCCTTATGTGTTCACAGCGTTTGCGTATATGCTGTTCCTCGCCGCGCTGGGCAATGTTTGCTACTGCGCCGCGTATCCAGTGGACTTTGCCCTGCAATTGTATGCCACCCCGGGATTTTTGCGCTGTGGCCGCACAGTGCTCTGGTGGGCGGGGATGATTTTTGCCTTTGCGCTCGCCTACTATTGGATTGGGGACGAAATCTACTAAAGTTCTTAATAGAAGTTCTACCTTCGTGATTCACTTATCGGTTCTATATATACGATTCAATTTGACGTAATATGAGAGCCCATAAATTAAAAACACCAATCCCAATAGAATAAATATATATCCGTCCGAAGTATTAAATTTCTTAATTACCAATAGGCCCAAGCAAACGAATAGAACTCCAGTAAAAATAAAAAATAAGACATTTGCCCGAATCAGGCCCTTGCCAGAAGAACGAACTCTCAAATTTAGGTTTATTAATTTCTCAACCATATTGGTCCGCTCCGCACAATTTCCTTTGCATGCAATAGCGGTGCCAACGTCAGTTACACATTCAACGCATAAACCGCGATTACATGCCTTGCAAATGCCCACCGCTGGCCGGTCTGTATGATAAAAGCAGTTCATAGAGAAAGTGGTGGGAGTAACTGGGCTCGAACCAGTGACCTCATCCATGTCAAGGATGCGCTCTAGCCAACTGAGCTATACCCCCAAAGGTCGAGGGGTTAGTTAAGTCTTCGTAACCGCGCAGGGCAAGCCCAAAGGGGATTGGTCTCGGGGAGCGCGACCGTCCCGGTCGTCGGGCTGGGCGTCCCGTCCGGCCCATTGTGCGATGAAAACGCCATCGGCGAGACGCCGCTGGCGGCGGGCGAGGCGCCCGCGCTCCCCGAGACCCCAAAAGACAACAACAGGAAGACCTGCTATTCACTACGGATACCTGCTTCCCACGGAGCGAGAAATTGTCTTTTCCTTCGACTGGCAAACGCCTACCTTCTACCTCCGACCATCAAACTTTTTTCTTTCCGTTATCCAGCTTTCACCATGTCCCTTCCCGCCTACAAACCCGTGCTGCTCGTCATCCGCGATGGCTGGGGCTCGAACCACAATCCGGCGCAGGACGCGTGCAATGCCGTCAAGCTGGCCAACGTGCCGGTGTCAAATAAACTGACGGCGGAATGGCCGCGCACGGAAATCCTGGCCTGCGGGCTGGACGTGGGCCTGCCGCCGGGCGTGATGGGCAACAGCGAGGTCGGCCACCAGAACATCGGCGCCGGGCGCATCGTGGACCAGGAGCTGGTGCGCATCAACAAGGGCATCGAGACAGGCGCCATCGCGTCGTCGCCGGTGCTCAAGGCTGCGTTTGACCGGGAAAAGGCGGGCGGTGCGCTGCACCTGATGGGGCTCGTCTCCGAGGCCGGGGTGCATTCCATGCTGGAACATCTTTACGGGTTGCTGGCGCTCGCGAAAAAAGCCGGGCTGCAACGGGTCTATATCCACGCCTTCATGGACGGGCGCGACAGCCCGCCGACCTTCGGGCTGGGTTATGTGCAAGCGGTGGAGAAAAAGTGCGCCGAGCTGGGTCTCGGGAAAATCGCCAGCGTGTCAGGCCGCTATTGGGCGATGGACCGCGACAAGCGCTGGGACCGGGTGCAAAAGGCCTACGACACCCTGACGGGCCGCAACGTCGCACGCACGGCGTCGGACGCCGCCACCGCGGTGCAGGCGTATTACGACCAGCCGTTGCAGGAAACCATGCGGGGTGACGAATTTGTCCTGCCGACGCAAATCGTCGGCATGGATCACGCCCCCGTGGCGGTCATCAAAAACGGCGACGCGGTCATCTTCTTCAACTTTCGCGGCGACCGCCCGCGGGAAATCACCCGCGCGTTTATTGATGACAATTTCAAGGGCTTCGACCGCGGGCCCAAGCTCGACCTGTACTATGCGACAATGACGAACTACGAGGAAGGCTTGTGTCCGAATATCCTGTTCGGCAAGCCGCCCAAGATGGTGGACATCCTGGGTTCGTACGTAGCCAGCAAGGGCATTGCGCAATTTCGCTGCGCGGAGACGGAGAAATTTCCGCACGTCACCTTTTTTTTCAACGACTACCGCGAAGAACCCTTCCCGGGCGAAGAGCGGGCCATCATCCCCTCCCCTCGTGTGCTGCCGGACGGCTCGCCGCTGGCCACCTACGACCAGTTTCCGGAAATGAGCGCACACGGCGTGCGCGATGCGGCCAAGGCGGCCATTCTGAGCAAGAAATACGGCCTTATCGTGGTGAATTTTGCCAACCCGGACATGGTGGGGCACACGGGCTCGCTGCCGGCAGTCATCAAAGCCTGCGAGACGGTGGACGAGTGCCTGGGCGAATTGCTGGCGGCGCTGGATACTGTCGGCGGCGCGGCGGTCATCACCGCCGACCACGGCAATGCCGACCAGATGTGGGATTTCGAATCGAACAGCCCGCACACCCGCCACACGCTCAATCCGGTGGAAGTGGTGGTTTACGGCCACGATTTACAAAAAGTTAAACTGCGCCAGGACCATGGGCGACTGGCGGATTTGGCCCCGACGTTGTTGCGCCTGATGGGGCTCCCCCCGCCCGCCGCGATGACGGGCCAGAGTTTGATTGCGGAGTAG
>CAZCMU010000156.1:0-7387 GCA_964499725.1 uncultured Opitutales bacterium | reverse complement strand
TTTGGATATTCGGAACTCTTCGGTTTTGAGGCTCATAACGAAAAATGTATAAAGGGTAACGCACCCATGTCCGTGCGGATATTTGGGCGCATACTTATGTCGGGTATCGTGGCCTGATGAAGAGCGACACGATCGTAGACAAACGGCGCCTATTACCAGACCAATTCTGAGACTTCAGTTCAAAGCGTCGGCAACATAATCTCTAGCCGACTCTTGCGCCCAATATAATGCTCCTTGATCGATGCGGGGGTCATTGCAGAGAAAGTCGGTGGCAGTTGGAGCAATACCACAATACATTGTCGCTATTAGTCAGCCACGCTGTTCTCTCGCCGGCTTCAATGTTTGCAAATCACTTGCACCCCTGGAGAGAACCATACACGGGAGCAGGGTAGTGGGGTAGATACGCTTACATGTCCTTGCCGCATGTATCTTTTTGCTACCGTTTTATCGGTCTTCTAGCACCATCTTTGGCATTTCTCTCTCTAGAAACTCAAATTGGTGCCCCCACGGGGAATCGAACCCCGATTTGAAGAATGAGAATCTTCCGTCCTAACCGTTAGACGATGGGGACCTGCAAAAGGCCCAAGAGGAGAATCTAAAAGAATCGAGGCCGGCGGCGCAAGAATAGATTGGAAGATTGGGATTCTGCCGCCCTGCGAAAAGAAAAATCCAACAGATGAAAAAATCCTGTTTCCATTTGAGTCACAAACGCCTAGCTTTCCTGCGGCATCGTTTCCTATGTCCATACCCGCTTCACCTGCGCCCCAAACACCGCGTCCCGATACCGGAGCCGTGCTTTATGATTTACCGTCGCCGTATTTGCCGCACCCGGTGTTTGGCTTGCTGCACTTGCCGCGTTTTATCGGCAAAATTCGCAAGCACCTGGCTGGCACCCTGCCGCCGTCCTACCAGCGTAATTTCACCAAGGGGTTCGACGGCTTTTTGTGCCTGCACCTCGGTGTGGACCCGCAGTCGGTCATCGCGGCGGTACGGGAATCAAAGACGGAGGAAGACTTGGTGGCGCGGCTGCAGGCCTTGTTGCCGACGGACGTGAAGCCGGCAAAATGGAACCGCCAAGTCGTACAAATGGGCATGAGTGAGATGGGCCGGGAAGCTCTGCAGGCGACCAAAAAAAAGATGGCTATCGAAAACCGGGACGACTTGCGCTCCTTTGCTGACTTGATTGAGTATGACGAAGAAAGACTGACTTGAGGTGTAAATCGTTCGTAAGGCGTTTTAAATAAGAAACTTAGGAAAAAACCAAAGCTGCTTTGGGGGAGAAAAATAGTAAAGATATTTGCAACTCAGAAAAGTTGGCATGGTTTCATGGGTGGAACGCTGTGCTATAGATGTGCGGCGATTAAGTCGTACGACCACTTCGGCACCATTCAACTCCTTCCCTCAGAATAACTACTATGAAAGTCCAGTCTTTTAAATCAGCGATGATTGTTGGCGTCCTGCTCTGGGGTGCCACCGGTGCCTTGGCGTTTTGGGCCGGCAAAAACTATGGCCTAAAAGGTGGTGCGGCAGGGGCCAAGGGAGGCAAAAGTGGTTCGGTTGACGCGTTCGGTCGTGCCATTGACCAAGCCAAGCAGGCTGCCGGAAAGTTCAACGTGCGCAGCACGGAAGACCTATTGCGCAGCAAGGGCAAGATCGACCCAACCGATCTGGTTCTCTGGGCGGCCAGCCTGAGTCCGGCCGATTGCGCCAAGAATCTGGATGATTTGCAAAAATTGCCTGCCGGGTCCAAGCGCGACGCGATGTTAGCCGCTCTTTCCAATCAGTGGGCCAAAACGGACCCCAAAGGCTTTCTGGATGCTTCAAAGACGATGACCAATCCGCTCGCCAAGCAAGCTAGCACGGCGACCGCACTGACCGCCATGGCTACAAAGGACCCCAAAGCGGCGCTCGATTGGCTCAAGCAAAATCCCGGCAGCACTTCTGCGCTCAACGCGCAGGAATATAATGCCATCATAACGGGCTACGCGGCGAACAATCCTGCCGAGGCGTTTAATTTGGTCAGTACCATGCCGGAAGGGGCCAACGCCTTCAGTGCGGACTCGCGCGCTAAATTGGGCGCGTTACAAGCTTTGATTTCCGGCGTGGGTACCAGCGGCAATTATGGTGACGCCGTGGCGATGATTGGGCAGTTGCAATCCGGGTCCCAATTGCAAACGCAGGCCTACAGCAGCCTGGTTGCCCAGTGGGCGCAGAGTTCCCCGGCCGATGCGGCCGCGTGGGTGGCCAGCTCGGGTTCCACCACGGGACGCCAGCGCAATTATGATTCGGTGATTGCGGCCGATTGGGCCGCGACGGATCCGGCGGCGGCGGCGGCTTGGGCCACGCAGCAAGATTCCACTTTACAGGCCGCCAACGCCAATGGCACCGGCGGGGGTGGTGGTGGCGGTCGTGGTGGGCGCAACAGCCTGCTAGCCACAGCCGTCAACACTTGGGTGGCCGAGGGCGGCGTGGACGATGCAGGCTCCTATCTGAATACCCTGCCGCCATCAACGAGTAAGGATCAGGCAGTGGCAGCCTTTGTGACCGGCGCAAGCTCGGAAGACCCGGCCGGCTCAATGGCGTGGGCCGCCACCATCAGCAATCCGAATTTGCAGCTAACCGCACAAGACCAAGTCGCAGCGACCTGGAATCAAACGGATCCGACTGGTTTTAATGCCTACTTGGCCACGTTGCCCGCAGCCCAAGCCCAGCAATTGGCCCAAGCGGCCCAATTTGGTGTTGGATTTGGTGGTGGGCCAGGCGGTGGCGGTGGCCGTCGCGGCGGTGGTGGATTTGGCGCTGGTACAGGCGTTGTTAATCCGGCCACCGGTTTGCCGGCTGGTCCGACAGTTATCACCAATGGTGGTGGTGGTGGTCGTCGCGGTGGTCGTCGCGGTGGCGGTGGTGGGGGTGGCGGCGCGGGCGGCTAATGAGTCAATGCTCTTGGCGGCCAATTAATCCACCAAATCATTTGCTGGCTTCCAAGCTGGACAATGGTAACGAATTGGGCGATTATCACCCTTTGGCTGATTGCCAACGCGGGGCGTAGCGTAGTCTGGTAGCGCGCTTGGTTTGGGACCAAGAGGTCGCCGGTTCGAATCCGGCCGCCCCGACCATTTTTTAAGCATTCCAACGCCGGCGGCGGCATCCATACCAGACCAGTCCTGAGCCCACGGCTGCATGCGCCAACAAGACCCCGCTCGAAATAACTGGATTGCTGATGTAGGTGTGCGAATAGGTGTAAGTGTACGCATCATAAAGACGCTCCTCTTTCATGGTGGAAAAATAGCCGGCCCACCCCCAGTAGGCATTGATGAAGGGTCGGAATACCCAGACTAGATAAGACGGCAGCGCCAGCACCACGCCGGAGAGGGGCAATTGGAATCCGACAAGGTAGATGGATAACGTTGACGCTTTGTCCGCTGAATTCATCCACGCGGAAAAAGCCAGGCAAACCCAGGTCATCGCGACGCAGACTAGCGCCAGCATGGCCATTTGGGTTTCCCATGGGCCCGGGAAGACGCAGATGATTTTTACAAAAGTAGTCATCCACACACCTTGAAAGGCGGCCAGCAATCCCGTGAAAATCAATTTTGATCCCGCGTATGCTCCGGGCCGCAGACCGGTCAGTCGTTCTTTTTCATACAGCAAGCGCTCGCCGGCGATTTCACGCGAGCCATTGTTGGCCCCCATCAGCGTCAAGAGAATGACCTGAAACATCACCAAACTGGTAACGAGCGACGCCGTTTGCGCCGTTTCGCGGGTATAATTGATGGTGGCCTGAATGGAGGCGAAGCCCTGCGGTTCCAGGGGCGGCGAAGAAAGTTGGGGCAATCCATCGAGCGCAAAGATGACCACCATAACCGGGAACCCGAAGGTGATGGCCATCACCATGGCCAGGTAACCATGGTCGCGCAAGAGCAGCCGCAGCCGTCTGCGCATGAGGGTGGCAAACTGGCTGATTAGACCCGGGCGGGGCGTGTCCGCATGGGCGGCTTGGGTGTTGCCAGATTTGCTTTCGCTTGCCAGATGCGGCAGCAGTTTTTTTCCGCGGGTCTGTTCCCAGCGCTCCCGCCAGAAAGCCTGAGGGCGGGCATTAAGCGCATCATAAAGCCCCAGCGCGTCGGGGATTTCAAAATGCGCGTACAACTCCGGCAGGGTACCTTGGAAAACAACTTCCCCCGCGTTGAGAACGGTAATCCAGTCAAAATAATTTAATTTTGCGAGGTTGTGGATGATGCAGAGCAGGGTCTTCCCTCGGTCGCGTGCGAGGCCGCTCAGCAAATCCAGGATGGTGTTTTCCGATCGCGGATCGAGGCCGGAGGTGACTTCATCACAAATCAGGGTGGGGGGATCGACCAGCAATTCAAGTCCCAGGCCGAGGCGGCGCAACTGCCCCCCGGATAGAGACTCAACGCGCTTGTGACGGTGCTCCGCCAGACCAATGACGCCTAGAACATGTTCCAGCCGCTCCACTTGAATTGATGAATCGGCCACGGTCAGCTCCAATCCATAGCGCAAGCATTCGGCCACCGTCAACTTGGGCTGGGCGATGCTGAACTGCGGGGCAAACGCCACCATGCCGAGCAAATCTTCCGGTTGCGTGATGCGCTTTTGGTCCAACCACACTTCGCCCTCGGCATCCACCGGAACCAGCCCGAGCATGGATTTAACGAGCATCGTCTTGCCGCATCCGGACGGTCCGATGATGGCGTTCATCGCGTGGGGCACGAAGGTGGCCGACGCCCGGTCTAAAATCGGCGCCGCCAGGGGATTGCCTTCGGGTCGGACGGTTAAATTTCGGCAACGGAGCACCGGCTTGTTCTAGTGAATTAACGCAATCATGCGACCCGAAAATTCAGCAACCCTGTCTCTTTGGTTATAAGGCAAAACCTCGCCAATCATAACGTGGGTTATTAACGACTTTTTAACGAATATTGGCGGTTTTGTTGATTCGCAATCGCTTGATAAGCGCAGATTTCCCTAATAACAGTAAAAGAAATTGTAAAATGACGCTGAACGGAGAATGAGGTTGAAAAAAGGAGGTGATTTTTCTAGTATAGGTGATAGTGAAAAACGCGAGGAAGGCACGCAGCCATGCGTGTCTGGTTCATTTGACAGAGAATTTCGACCCATTTGCTTTTTTTATCTGACTGCCCATGTCCAATTCTCTTTCCCAAATAACAATCCACTCTCCGCTCGTGCAGCTGGCGCGAACGCGGCGAGGGATTGTCGCTGCATTCACCCTCCTGGAAGTGATGGTGGGCATGGCAACCTTTACGCTGCTTTCGCTGGGCATAACGGCCGGCGTGATGCAGTCCCGCCGCCTTTCGCAGTTGAATGTGCTGCGCACCTCCGCCTACACCGTCGCCCAAGGTTATATGGAACAAATGCTCAGTATCAATTCAGGCAATCTGGAGTCGGCTTCGGAGCCTTGGGTTAATGGTCGTCCCGCCATCCCGACCGAGGCCGTAAATTCGCTCACCGCCAATGCCTCCCTTGTCGAACAGAGCGACCCTTTGTATGTGAGCCCCTATGCCACTCCATATCCCGCGGGCGTGAATATTACCGCGCGCACCGGGACGAGCCTCACCAACGATATCTGGAATTGCAAACAAATCATGATTGATATGTCCACAAACAGCACGGGGGGCAACGCCACGCCAGTGGTGATGGACGAATATTTTGACGTGCAAATCTCGCGGGCGTGGACCCTGGTCGGTGGCGTTTGGCAAATTCCGCAATCGCCGTCCCAGCCGGGCTATTTTCTGATTAAAATTGATTTTCAATTCAAGTCCCCCGGCTATCCCGCAGTCGGCTGGTTGACTGGCACCCTGCGCATGTCCCGTTCGGAGGTCGTCGGCCCCTAATGCCCGCGGCTGCATAAATTTTCTGACACCCTTTAACCTTCATGCGATATTCATCTCCAGCAGTACGGTTTGGCCGTGGCGTTCGCCGCTGCGGGGCGTTGGGCTTTACCATGATGGAGATGATGATCTCGATGGGCATCACCAGTCTCTTGTTTGGCATGGTGGTAAAGTTTCAATACGAGTCCATGTATAGCATGGCCATGAGCACGGATAAGTCTATCATTAACAAGGATATGCGCTTGCTTACCTCGCAGATGTCCGATGATGCCCGTTACGCTAACTTTTTCGTTTTGTACAGTGCGTACGCAGTCGCCAGTCGCAGTACAGCCAGCCAGGAACTGACGCAGGCGAATTCCGGGGATTTTCTGGTATTTGTATTTTATGGCAGCGCGCCGAGTGGAGGAAAGTTCAACGTTTGCCCCGTTTCGGAAATCGTCGGTTATTATCGGGCTCCTTATCAATCGAATCAAACGACATTGGACCCCATCACCAACCAACCCACCTCGCTGGGCCTTGAACCTGTGCGGCGCTTTGATATCAGCGTCGCCAAGGGGACGCTGGCGGCCAACCAATATCTGGAGGCAACTAACATTCCCAGCGGCGGGACTTCGACGACGATTGAGGCCTTGTTGCCCAATGATTCTCAAACCACGATAGACAGCCATCCCATCGTGGTCCAACTCGCTCAAGGTCTGGCCGACGGGTGCCTCTTCCACAATTTTTGGGGCAAAAGCATCATGATCAACGGCCAGATTGTGCAGGGTAACAACTACGTCAGCACGCAGGACACTTATAATTTCACCATCTCGCCTCGCGGATAAATCCGTTTTTTTGACTTTCAAATACTGAATCCTATGAAAACCTTGCTTTCTCGTTTTGACCGTGCCCGTGCGAGGTTAACCCGCGCCAAACGGGGCTCCGTTTTAATGCTGACGCTGCTTTGCGTGGTCGCGCTGACCTACATCATTGCGACTTTGCTTTCCTCCACGGTCACCGAAATGAAAATGAACGAGCGGGCACAGTTGACCCTTGAGGCCAAAAACGCCGTCGAATCCGCCACGGAATACGCCGTCTCGATTGTGCGCCAGAAGTTTGACAACAATCCCAACATTTCCGGCAACTATTTTATTGCCAACCCCATCACGATTCCGACCAGCATTAGCGGGTTTTTATGGAACGGCACGGATGTCAGCCCAAGCAACGTGACGGTCACGGTCGGACTGGTGCCTACTTCGACGCTGGTCTATGTCGATCCCACCAATCCCGCCAACACGTTTGACCCGGCCCGCGGCAAGAATATCACCGCCTCCGATGTTTATGTTTATGCTCAAGCCACCGCGGCCAATGGCTGGGGCCGACAGACGGCCTATGGCGCCCAAGCGCTGGAAGTGCGGGACTCGCCACTTTTCACCAACGCCATTTTTTACAACATGGATTTGGAGTTCCACCCCGGCGCGAATATGAGTATTAGTGGTCCTATTCATTGCAATGGGAATATCTGGGCGGTAACCCAAGCC
>CAZCMU010000155.1:0-7419 GCA_964499725.1 uncultured Opitutales bacterium | reverse complement strand
CCCTGCTATCTATGCCGGAAAACCCTGTAGGCCGGGCGGCAAAAGGCCTGATTCTCCGAGGAGAAACGCCAAACCGACCAACCAGGCATGAACCAGCACCAACCCTGCGCTGGTTAAAAAACTAACGAAAGGCAAAATATGTCCAAATTAGCCGTCTTTAGGCCCTTAATCGCCCGAGCACCCTGCCACCCGCAATTGCCTCAAGGCCTCATAAACCCCGATGCCGGCAGCAGTGGAAAGGTTAAGCGAGCGCAACGCCGGGTCGGGTTGGGGGATGCGCACGCGCCGCTCTGCCCCGGCCCAATCGTGCAGCCAGGGTGGCGCACCCGCGCCTTCGTTGCCGAACAGCAGGCCGTCTTCATCCGCAAACTTCACGTCCCAATAAGTTTGCCCGGCGTGGGTGGTAAAGAGCCAGAGCCGCCGCGGCCCCTGTTTGTAATGCGAAAAATCCTCCCAGGTTTGGTGATGCACCACGTCGAGCGACTTCCAGTAATCCATCCCGCTGCGCTTAAGATGCCGGTCGGTAATGCGAAACCCCAGCGGATGAATCAAGTGCAGCCGCGAGCGCGTCAACGCGCACACGCGGCCAATGTTGCCCGTGTTTTGCGGGATTTCCGGCCGAAAGAGAA
Source organism: uncultured Opitutales bacterium (assembly GCA_964499725.1). Classification (GTDB taxonomy): domain Bacteria; phylum Verrucomicrobiota; class Verrucomicrobiia; order Opitutales; family JABDGR01; genus JABDGR01. The sequence goes on along the minus strand of CAZCMU010000155.1, from coordinate 6,790 downwards.
CAATATGCAACATAGGCCGATGAATTACTTCCACGCCCGCAGCGAGCGCTGGGCTTCACGCAATTCCGTTTTGCGCTTCAACGTTTCCCGCTTGTCCGCCACGTTCTTGCCTTTGCACAAGGCGACCTCAACTTTCGCCAACCCTTCCTTGAAATAAATCCGCAGGGGAATGACGGTCATGCCCTGCATTTCGACGGCGGCCTTGAACTTGATGATTTCGCGCGCATTCATCAGGAGTTTGCGCGGGCGGCGCGGCTCGTGGTTGTGGATGTTGCCCTGCGCGTATTCGGCGATGTAGGCGTGATGCAGCACCGGCGCATTTTGCTCAAACTTCACAAAGGCATCCGCCAGTTGCGCCAGGCCCTGCCGCAGCGATTTCATTTCCGTGCCGCGCAGCATAATGCCGGTCTCCAAGCGCTCACCCACATGGTAGAGATGGAAGGCCTTGGGATTGCGGATTTCGGTGAACCGCTTGGGGTCTTTTTTGGCAGCGGCGGACATGACAACGGCCTGACTTCTACCCAAATGACCCATGACCGCAATCTTTACCCGCGCACTTGCGGCCTGTCGGCCACCTTCTACTTGGCGTCGGGCTACTTGCTCTCCGCCGTCTCGACCCAAAGTTCGTAGTCAATCTTGCCTTCGATGACCTCGCGCAAAGCGATATCCTCGGGCTCCAGCTTTTCGAGTGATTCCACTAGGGGTTTCATGCCGAATTTAAGCTGTTTGACCCGGCGCGACACCACGTTGATGAGGATGTTCGGGTCGGGAATGATTTTCTGGGCTTCTTTTAGGTATTCGTCTCTCAAGGTGGCCTCCTGGTGCGGAAAGGTGGTACTGATCGGGCGTAAAGGGTGACTATGAGCATCCCCCACTCCCTTGGCAACCCCTTTTTCGGTTGGCCCTGGATAATGGGAACCCTCTACTTTTTGGTGCTGGCCCCCGCTAAAGCGGAAAGGCAAACTGGCCATGCTGGCATCAGGCGACGGAGATGCCCTTCACCTTCAACAACCTTTGCCTTCTTGTGGAAAACCCAAACCCACTGGAAATTGACCTGGCCAAACTCGCCAAGGCGGACGAGACCACGCATCCGCTTTTGGCCTTCAATAACTGGCGGGTCAACGCCCTCGTGCCGCCGCTGCTCCTGTGCCTGGCCGGGATGGCCAACCAAAGCTCGCTGTCGTTTCTGCTTGATGGCTTTCATGTGTGGATGCACGAGTTCGGTCATGCCACGGCGGCATGGCTGACCGGACGGCGGGCCACACCCCTCCCCTTTGGCTGGACCCCCATTGAGCCGGATTATTCAGCCTTCGTCTATTACGGTCTGCTCTTGATGTTCGGCATCCTGCTCGCCGCGGGCTGGAAGGAGCGCAAGCCCTGGCCCATGGTCATCGCCGTCGCGCTCGCCTGCGTGCAGTATTATATGACTTGGCGCATGCCGCCCGACCGGCAGGAAATGTGGTATGGCGCGTTTTGCGGCGTCGGCGGCGAGTTCTACCTGAGCACGCTCTTGATGGTCTGCTTTTACATACAACTGCCGGAAAAATTCCGCTGGGGTTTCTGCCGCTATGTTTTCTTTTTCATCGCCGCGAGTGTCTTTCTAAAGTCGGTGGCCTTTTGGAATGAAGTTTATCATGGGCGCGAAGACATTCCCATGGGTTCGATGATTAACGGCGAGGACGACAACAACGGCGACATGAACAAACTGATGGACGCGTACAACTGGACCAAGGCCGACATCCGCCATTCTTATCAATTCCTCGGCTACTATTGCTGGGCCGCGTTGGGAATTGTTTACGCGATTTTTGTCCTGCGCCTGAATCTGCTGGCCGACTGGGTCTCGGCGAAATTTGGGCCGAGCGGGGATGCGAAAAATTGATTGAGACCGGGCGGAACGCCGGCCAGCGGCGCCCCTACCGCCAAAGGAATGAAATGTAAGGGCGTCACTGGCGACGGCCCCATTTGAAATCCCTCGCCCGTCCTATACGGGCAAGCCCTTTTCCAAAATCTCGCGCACGTTGGCCACCACACCGGAGTTGTTGGGAATGGCACGTTCCACGCCCGAACGCATGTCCTTGATCTTGACCTGCCCGGCGGCCACTTCGTCCGGGCCAAGAATGAGCGCCAGTTTGGCACCGCATTGGTCGGCGGCTTTGAACTGCTTGCCGAATTTTTCGTCTTTTAAAGGATAATCCACACTCAAGCCCGCCGCGCGCAACTTGCCGACGAGTTCCAACGCCGTCGTGCGTTCGGCAGCACCGCCGATGACCAGGTAGGCATCCGGTTTATCCACTTCTCCAAGGGGGCGCTTCAATTCCTGGAGCAAATCAGTCAAAGTAACGTCCCCAATCGCAAAACCCACCGCTGGCAAATCCACCCCGCCAAGTTTTTGGAGCAAGTTGTCGTAACGGCCCCCGCCAGCCAGCGCCCTCGCCGTGCCGACCGTTTGAAAGGCTTCAAAAACAAAACCGGTGTAATAGGCCAAGCCGCGGACGATACTGAAATCCAACCTGACAAATTTATCTGTGTTCAGCGACGAAATGCCATTGAAAAGATCTTTCAACTCAAGGACCCGCTTCTTCCACTCCTCATCTTTATAGCGATTTCCTAGTTCTTCGAAATTCGCATCGCGAGTTGATTGCAGAAAATTTTTGATTTCCGCATAAACATCCGAGGGCGTGAAAATCACTCCAAGTTCCGAAAGTTTTTTTCTGACTTCGGCTTCAGATTCACGTGCCCATTTATCAATAATCGAAAGTGCCTCCGTCATTTGGCCATCGCTCACGCCCATCATCTTCATAAATAAAAACCACAGCTTCCGGTCGCTAACCCTTATCTCAAACTCACCCTCCTTCAACCCGCACGCCTTCAGCGACTCCACCAGCAGCGCAATACACTCCGCATCGGCCCCTGGGCTGGCTTCGCCGAGAATATCCGCGTTAAATTGATAAAACGAACGCAACCGGCCTTTCTGGGGTTTTTCGTAGCGAAAGCATTCGCCGATGCTGAACCATTTGACCGGTTTGCGGAGCGACCCGGCCTGCGCGGCCACAAGGCGGGCGAGAGACGGCGTCATCTCCGGGCGGAGCGCCACTTTGCGGCCGCCTTTGTCTTCGAACTCAAAAAGCTGGGAGCGAATTTCCTCGCCGGATTTTTCGGTGAAAAGCTCCAGGGGCTCCAGCACCGGGGCGTCGTACTCGGCAAATCCATGGCGGTGGGCCGCGCCGCGCCAGGCGTTAAAAAGCCCATTACGGGCCGCGCAGTCCTCGGGGTAAAACTCCCGAAAACCCGGCAGGCTCTGAAAAGTCGCCACGGCGGGGATTGCTTAGACCGGCGGAGGCGGTGTTTCGAGGGCCCCGAGGTCCAGCTTCTTCAACTCCGCCTTGAGTTCCTTGCCGGACTTAAACTTGATGACGGCGCGCCGGGGGATGACGACATCCTTCTCGGGCTTGTTCGGGTTGCGGCCAATGCGGCTCTTGCGCACCTGTACTTCAAAGACGCCGAAATTGCGCAACTCCACGTTGCGCCCCTGGGCCAGGGCGCGCGCGATGACGTCGAGCGTCATGTGCACGGTGTCGCGGACTTCCTTTTGCGGGAAACCCGTTTTTTCGTAGATTTCCAGTACTATGTCGCGTTTGGTTAGGTTTCCAGCCATGGCGGCCTCCGGTCAGGGTTGCCCACGGGGGGCGAGGTGAAAGTTACTTGGGGTGAGATACTTGCGTACTATCAATACCCTGTCAAACCGATTTCCATGACGAGTCAAGGCCTATCAGGACCCCTGCGGATGCCGCCATAATGCGGGACCTGGGGTGTTTTTTTAGGGAGATGTTAGTGTAACCTCGATTTACAAACTCCGGCCAAGTTTATAATGGCGGGGTGCGGGCGTTTTTGCGACACTGGCGCCCTGGTCATGAAATCCCACGAACTCATCCGCGAACTGCTGCAACATGCGAACGCCAAGCAATTGGCGGCGGAAATGGGCCTCTCCGCCTCGCTCATTTATAAATGGGCCGAACCCGGCGAGGAGGGCGGCAGCGGCTCGGTCAACCCCCTCGACCGCGTCGAACAACTGGCGCGGCTGACGGATGGTGCGCGCGTGGCCCAGTGGGTCTCCGCCTGCGCGCATGGTTATTATGTGAAAAACCCCAAGCCCCAGCCCGGCGGCGAAATCCATTCACTCGTCGCCGCGAGCCACGAAATCATTCAGGAATTCGCCGACATGCTCTCCACCGTCTCCGCCGCGGCGACCGACAATAGTATCACCAAGGCGGAGGCGAAAGAGATCCGCGCGCGCTGGCAGCATTTGCAATCGGTGACGGAGGCGTTTGTCCGTTGTTGCGAAAAAGGGGATTATTTGGAAATGATGGAGCGCCACCGTCAGGCCGGCCCGCACGGCCTGGCCCGCCGTCCCCCCGCCTGATTTTATTGCCATGCCCGAAGGCCCGGTTATTGCGGAAATGTTCAGCGGCCTCGCGCCGCGTTACGACCTGGCCAACCATGTTCTGAGTTTCGGCATGGACTTTGGCTGGCGGCGGCGGCTGGCGAACGCGGTGGCGGCCAAGAAGCCGCGCCACGTGGTGGACCTGGCCACTGGCAGCGGCGACGTGGCCTTTGCCCTCAAAAAGCGTCTGGGGCCGGACGTGGAGGTGCGCGGTTTGGATTTTTGCCGGCCGATGCTGGAAGTCGCCGAGCGAAAAAAAGCCGCCCTGCCCTGGGCGCGGGATGTTACTTTTGCCTTTGGCGACTGCCTGAATCTGGCGCTGCCGGACAACTCCGTGGACGCACTGACTATTGCCTGGGGCGTCCGCAACCTGGCCGATCGCGCGCGTGGCTTGGCGGAAATGCGGCGGGTGTTGCGGCCCGGCGGGAGTTTGTTCGTGCTCGAGAATTCACAACCCGAAGGCTGGGCGCGCCCGCTCTCCCGCTTCTACATGAATGTCCTCATGCCCGTTGCGGCGGGGTTGTTGACGGGCCAGCCCGATGCCTACCGCTACCTGGCGGTATCCTCGGCGGATTTTCCCGGGCGTGCAGCGCTGGCCGCAGAAATGACCGCGGCGGGGTTTGCCCGTGTGCGCTACGAAGCCCTGGGCTTCGGCGCCATCGCGCTGCATGAGGCGGAGAAGTGAGTTTTCCCCCTTGCCCCCGGCCGCCCGCCATGATTTTTTATTCCCAGCCAAAGGCATCGCATGAACGTCGCTGACAAATTGCAGCAATTAGCCGACATGCACCGGCGGGGCGAGTTGACCGATGCCGAGTTTGCCATGGCCAAGCAGGCCACCCTGAGCACCGCCGAACCCACCTCCGGCGCGCCCGGGCAACTGCCGCTCATGCCGGGTTGGCCCAACAATTTCAAAAAAAACTCCGCTGACCAAGTCAGCGTCTGGAAGCGATACCGGCTGGTCATCGCCATTTTTGCGGTAATGTTATTTATCGTTGCCGCCGTGCTTATGTTCGGCATGTTCTTCGCTTCGCAGCTCAAAATCAGCCCGTCAGCCTTGGGGAACGGAAACCTCCCCAATCAGTGAATAAAAAAGGGCGGCGGAATTGAGTAAATACCACTCAATCCCGCCGCCCTTTGCTTCTCTGTCCTTGCCCTAGTCCTTGTGACTGATGCGCATCCCGTAGAAAGAGCGCCAGACAAAGAAGAGGCCAATCGCAATGAAGAACACCGCCAGATAGTGCGACTCCGCCTTGGCATTGACCGCGATTTCCACCGCCAGGATGCCGAAGAGCGTCGTGAACTTGATGATGGGGTTGAGGGCCACCGAGGAAGTGTCCTTGAACGGGTCGCCCACCAAGTCGCCCACCACTGTCGAGTCATGCAGGGGCGTGCCCTTTTGCTTCAATTCGACTTCGACGAGCTTCTTGGCATTGTCCCAACATCCGCCGGCATTGGCCATATAAACTGCGGCAAACAGACCAAACAGCGCGATCGCGATGAGGTAGCCGATAAAGAACACGGGGTTCACAAAGGCGAAGCCCAGCGCGAGCGAGAAGATGACGGCGAAAATGTTGACCATGCCCTTTTGCGCAAAGACCGTGCAGATGCGGACAACTTCGTTGCTGTCCTCGGCGGAGGCCTTCGTCTGCCCGTCGAGCTTGATGTTTTTCTTGATGTACTCCACCGCGCGGTGCGCACCCGTGGTGACGGCCTGCATGGACGCGCCGCAGAACCAAAACACCACCGCGCCGCCCGCCATCATGCCCATGATAATCCAGGGATTGGTGATGCTTAACGGCTCAAAATTCGCCCATTTTTCGTGCTGCTTGAGCATCAGGATGAGCGAGAAAATCATCGTCGTCGCGCCGACCACCGCCGTGCCGATGAGCATCGGCTTGGCCGTGGCCTTGAAGGTGTTGCCCGCGCCGTCGTTGGCTTCGAGGAAATGCTTGCCCGTTTCAAAGTCGGGCTTGAAGCCGAAGGCATGCTCAACTTCCGCATGAATATTCGGCATCTGCTCAATGGTCGAAAGCTCGAACACCGACTGCGCGTTGTCCGTCACTGGACCATAGCTGTCCACGGCGATGGTGACCGGGCCCATGCCCAACATGCCGAAAGCAATGAGACCGAAGGCAAACACCTCGGGGTAATTCATCAGTTCGGCCAGATGGTGCCCGGTGTGCAAAGAGTGGGTGCTGGTGACGAAGCCGATCAACATCAGCGACACGAGGGTAAGCCCCATCCAGAACGCGGAGAACTTGCCCGCCACGAGGCCGGAAAGAATCGTCAGGCCCGTGCCGCCTTCCTTGGTGGCGTCCACGACTTCGTGGCAGTGCGCGCTGTGCATGG
>CAZCMU010000154.1:0-7428 GCA_964499725.1 uncultured Opitutales bacterium | reverse complement strand
CGACACCCGCCGCGTCAGCGCCATCACGGGCACCAAACTGCAATATGACTTCACGATGAACAAGCCGATGAAGGACGTGACGCTGACCGACGACAAGGGCAATCCAGTCACCGTCACCGCGACGAATCCCGAGCGCACGCGCTTTACGATGAATTTGACGATTGAAAAGGACCAGCGGCTGACGATGCACCTCACCGACAATGACGGCCGCGCCAATCCCGCGCCCACCGACCTGCGCATCACGGCGGTGATGACCCAGCGGCCGGTGGTGATGATCACCTTCCCGGTGCGCGACCAGCGCGTCTCGCCGCTGGAGGAAATCCACCTGCAAGGCACGGCCCGCGACCAGTTCGGGCTGCTCGATTACGGGATCGCGTACAGCGTCGGCGCGCAAGACCCGCAGTATGTTTCATTGCGCGCGACAGGCAACGCCACCGCCGCCAACCAGGCTGCTTTTAGCAACGTGCTCGACTTGGAGGCCAAAAACATTGACGTGGGCGAACTGGTGACGTGGTTTGCCTGGGCGGATGACAACGGCCCCGACGGCAAAGTGCGCCGCACGACCAGCGACCTGGCTTTTGCCGAAGTGCGTCCTTTCGAAATGATTTTTCATGAAGACGACACCGCCGGACAACAACAGCAGCAGCAACAACAACAGCAACAGCAGCAGTCCGGCAATCCCGCCGCCCAGCAATTGCTGGAACTGGAACAACAAATCTCCATCGCGATTTGGAATCTGAAGCAGCAAGACACCGTGCCCTCCACTTTCAAAGATGATATTGCGACGCTGAAGCAAAGCCAGGACGAAGCCATTTCCCAATTGCCCGATGCGGCCCAGGAAGCGCAATCGGCCACGCAACAAGCCGCCGCCGCGGACGCCGCCAAGTTCATGAAACAGGCGGCGGATGGCATTGCCTCCGCCGGCGACAAAAATTCCCTCGACCCACTCACTTCGGCCTGGAGTGGCGCCCAGGGCGCGTATCAGGCGCTCTTGCGGATGCAGGCGCGGGAGTTCCGCGTCGCCCAGCAGCAAAACCGGGGCAGCGGCCAAAGCCAGCAGCAACGGAACCGTCTCCAGGATCAGCTGGACCAATTGCAATTCCGCAACCAGCAGAACCGTTATCAAAGTGAAAATGCCGCGCAAGACCCCGCGTCCCAGCAACAGCGCAACCAAATGGAGGCGCAGAGCCGCCTGAGCGACCTGTCGCGCCGCCAACAGGATTTAAATCAACGCCTGCAGGAAATGCAGACGGCGCTGAATGCCGCGCAGAACCAGCAGCAGCGCGACGAAGTCCAGCGCGAATTGCAACGCTTGCAGGAGGAACAGAAAAACATGCTGGCCGACCTCGACCAAGCCAGCCAGAACGTGGACCAAATGCAGTCCGGCCAGCAGGCCCAGCAGGCCCGCCAGCAACTTGATCAAGCCCGCAACAGCATGCGCCAGGCCAGCGACCAATTAGCCCAAAACCAGGTTTCCCAAGCACTGGCTTCCGGCACGCGCGCCGACCAGGCCTTGCAGCAAACGAAGGAGAATCTGCAGCGCGACACCGCCAGCCGCTTTGCCACCCAGATGCAGGACGCCCGCCAGCAAGCGCGCGATCTGGCCAGCCAGCAGCAACAGGACGGGCAGCAGCTCGAACAACTCGCGCAAGCCGACAGCCAATCCCTTGACGACACCGCCAAGCGCCAGGCCCTGGCGCAATCTTACACCCAGCAAGCACAGAACCTGGACAAGCTGACAAACCAGCTCCAGCAAATTGCCACGGATAGCGAAGACATCGAACCGGCCTTAAACAAGCAGCTTTATGATTTATTGCGCCAGCAAGCCCAGCTCTCCACCGCGGATGATTTGAAAAACAGTTCCCAACTGGTGAATAATGGGCTGGTTGGCCAAACCCGCCCGCTCCAAACCAGCGCGGCGCAAAACCTCGACCAGCTTCGCGTGGGAGTCGAACGCGCGGCCCAATCCGTCCTGGGCGACGATACGGCCGCACTGCGTTTTGCGCAAAACGAGCTGAATGATTTGACCCAGCAATTGGCGCACGACCAGCCAACCGACAGCCAGCAATTCCGCGACGCCGGCCAGGCCCCGCCGACCGGCCAGAATGGAACACCCAACGCTGACAACCAAAACAATAATGGACAAGCAGGCGCCCAGGCTGGCCAGCGTGGACAAAACGGCCACGCCAACAATGGCGCCAGCGACCAACTGGCCCAAAACAACAACAGTGATCCGTTCCGTGAGGCCGGGGCCAATCCCGGCCAGAACGGCGAACAAGCCCAGGGCGGCCAGCCGCAAGATGGCAACGGACAGCAAGGACAAGCGGGCCAAAACGGTCAAAGCGGTCGGGGCCAACAAGGCCAAGATGGCCAACCCGGCGGCCAGCAGACCGCGCAAAATGGTCAAGGCGGGCAACGTCAAAACAACGGTGGCCAGCGCCAGGGCCAAGGCGGCCAACCTGGTGACCAACAGCTAGCCCAAGATGGTCAAGGTGGTCGGCAAGGCAATGCCGGCCAGCGCGGACAAAATGGCCAGGGAGGTCGCGGACAAAACGGTGGCCAACGCGGCAACGGCGGCGGCCAAGGAGCTGCCGGCCAGAATGACAATCCATTGGCGCAAGATGACAACGCCGCCGTTGACCAACCTTTTGACCCAAATCAACCCCCCACCCCCGGTGATGCCCAAGGTGGCAATCGCGCGGGCGGCAACCGGGCCGGAGGCGGCAGGCAAGGCGGCGGCGCCGGCCAACTGGCCCAACAACTGGGCGGCAATGGCGGAGGCGGGGGTTATAATCAAGGCGGAGTCGCCACCAATCGCGGTCCCATCACCGGAGCCAATTATGCCGACTGGGCCAACCGCCTGCGCACGGTGCAAAATTTAATTGATGATCCCCAACTGCGCCAGCAAGTGGCCAACGCGCTCGCGCAGGCGGATGATTTGCGCCGGAATTATGTCCGTCACAGCCAGTCACCCCAGTGGAATCTGGTCATGGACAATGTGATGTCGCCTTTGAGCAAAGTGAGCACCGCCCTGAAGCAACAATTGGCGCACATTGATCAGCCCGACTCCCTGCAACCGGTTGACCAGGATCCGGTGCCGGAGAAATACGCGGACTCGGTCAAAAAGTATTACGAGGCGCTCGGCAACTAGGCTGCCCCTTCGGTCTTTACCCCTGTTTTTACAATGCCGCGGGAGCTTGCCTCAATTATTTTTGCCGCCGGCGCATGGCGCTGGGTGGTGCTGGCCCTGGCGGTCGTGCTCGCGCCGCTCGCCATCGTGGCGGTGCGACCGGGACGCGGAGCGAAGCTTACCACGGTGGTGGCGCTGGGCTTGCGCTCGCTTGGAATCGGGTTGCTGTTGTTTTGCCTGCTCGACCCGCAACTCACGTCGCCCCAGGCCAAACCGGGCGCCAATTTCCTGGCCGTGCTCGCAGATAACAGCGAGAGCCTGACCATCAAAGACGCGGGTGCGACCCAAACCCGCGGTGAACAAATGCACGCCGCACTGACGGGCATGGACAGCCACTGGCTGGCCTCCCTGGCGGCGCAATACCAATTGCGACCTTATATTTTTGACAACGAGTTGCACCGCGTGCGCGATTTCAACGAACTCGACTTCACCGGTGAACGCACCGCGTTGGGCGCGGCGCTGGCCGACGTGCGTGAACGGATGGCGGGCCAGCCGCTGGCGGGCGTGCTGCTTTTCACCGATGGCGACGCCACGGATATGGCCAATAGTCTGCCGGATTTGAGCGGCCTGCCCCCGGTTTACCCGGTGCTCATCGGCAAAGCCGACGGCTTGCGCGACATCCGCCTGGCCCAGGTGGATGTCCGGCAAACGGCCTTTGACGATGCCCCTGTTTCCGTGCGCGCGGAAGTCGCCGGCCAGGGCGTGGGGCAACAGGACTTGCAGGTCAGCATCCAGCCATTGAATGCACCTCCAGTCAAGACCGGCCAAACCGACCCAACGCCGAAGCCGCTGAATGTGCAATTGTTGGCCGATGGCCAAAATGTGGATTCCAATTTCAACTGGCATCCCGATGGAACCGGCGCGCAGTTTTTCAATGTCACCGTGGCGCCGCTGGCGGGAAAGACCATCGATGAGGCCACCACCGCCAACAACCACCGCATTTTCATGGTGGACCGCGGGCGCCCGGCTTATCGCATTCTTTACGTGGCTGGCCGGCCCAATTGGGAGTTTAAATTTCTGAACCGCGCGCTCACCGACGACCCGCAGTTGAAATTGGACGGCCTCATCCGCGTGGCCAAGCGGGAGCCGAAATTCGACTTCATCGGCCGCAACGACACTTCCAACCCTCTCTTCAATGGTTTTGACACGGACGACACGCAAACCTACGACCAGCCCGTCGTGCGCGTCGTGTATGCCGACGCCAGCAACCAGAATGAATTGCGCGCGGGCTTTCCTAAAAGCCCGACCGATCTTTTTGCCTACGACGCCGTTATCCTGGATAAAGTGGAGGCCGCCTTTTTCACCACTGACCAGCTGGCCATGCTGCGCCGCTTTGTGGCTGAACGCGGCGGCGGCCTGATGCTCCTGGGCGGCGCGGACACCATGGAAGCGGGCGGTTACGTTTCGACCCCGCTGGCCACCGCGCTGCCGGTTTACCTCGACCGCAAAGCGCCAACAACGCCGCAAGGCGAACTGGCGTGGAACCTGACCCGGGAAGGCTGGCTGGAGCCGTGGACGCGCGTCCGCGCCACCGAGGCCGACGAACGCGCGCGCCTCAACAACATGCCGCGCTTCCTCGTGGCCAATGCGCTCAACGGCATCAAGCCGGGTGCGACCGTCCTCGCCACTGTAACCGATCAAACCGGCAAAGTTTTTCCCGCGCTGGTGGCGCAAAACTACGGCTCCGGCCGGGTGGCCTGTGTCGCCGTGGGTGATTTGTGGCTGTGGGGCATGAAGGGCGACACTGAAATGGCGGACCTTTCCCATTTCTGGCGGCAACTCGCGCGCTGGCTGGTGACCGATGTGCCCGCCCCGGTGGAATTGAAAATCGAAACCGCGCCCGACGGCCATAGCGTGACGCTGCGCGTCAACGCGCGCGACCAAGATTACCGCCCGCTGGATATGGGCGCGGCCAAAGTGAAAATCACCCGCGTGGCCACGGCGAATTCCACCGATGCATCCACTTTTACGGAAGTTACCCTGCCCGCCGAACCGGTACCCGACGTGCCCGGGCAATTTGCCGCCACGTTCACCCCACGCGATGCCGGCGCGTACCTGGCTGAGGCTGATGTTTTGGACCGCTCGGGCAAAAACCTGGGGCACGCGCAATCGGGCTGGGTGAATGATCCCGCCATCGAGGAATTTCAATCGCTGGCGCCGAATCGCGCCTTGATGGAGGAAGTGGCGCGGCGCACGGGCGGCGAAGTGATTGATTGGACCCAGCTCGACGACCTGGCCAAAACCCTGCCCAAGCGCTTTGCGCCCATCACCGAGCAAACGTCGGAACCGTGGTGGAACCACAGCGGCATGTTTCTCGCGGTGTTGCTCTGCTTCCTCGCCGAATGGGGCTGGCGCCGCTGGAAAGGCCTGCCATGAGATTTACCGCGTTACTTTTTTCTGCATTCGTTTTGTTAAGCGCCACCCCGGCCCCGGCCGCCCCCGTGACGAATGAAGTCTGCGTCATCGTTGGCGCACCCGGCGAAGATGACTATGCGGCGGGCTTCGCCACCGCGGCCAAGAAATGGCAGGACAATTGTGTGGCGGCCGGCGCGAATTGCACCGTCATCGGGCTCGACGACGAGAAGGGCGCTGACCCCGAAAAAAACACGCTGGATTACGACAAACTGCACGACTGGGTGGCCAAGCTCGCGACCGACACCTCTGTGCCGGTTTGGATTATTTACCTCGGTCACGGCACCTTTGACGGCAAGGACGCGCGGCTCAACCTGCGCGGCGTGGATGTTTCGGCGGCGGAACTGGCCGCGTGGCTCAAGCCGATGACGCGCCCGTTAATTTTTGTTGATGGCGGCTCGGCCAGCGCGCCGTTTATCAATGCGCTCTCGGCGCCGAACCGCATCATCATCAGCGCGACGCAAAGCGGCCAGGAGGTGAACTACGCCCGCTTTGGCGAAAAATTTGCCGACGCCATCAACGACCCCACCGCCGACATTGACCAGGACGGCCAGGTTTCGGTGCTCGAGGCGTTTGTCACCGCCGCGAAACACACCCAGGATTTTTACACCGAGAACGACCGCATGGCCACGGAACACGCGTTGATTGACGACAATGGCGACAAATACGGCACGCCGGCGAGTTGGTTCGAGGGCCTGCGTTTGGTCCAACACGCGCGCAACAATGTTGCGCCCGACGGTGATTTGGCGCGGGTTACGGCCCTCGTGGCCTCACCCGAGGAACGCGCGCTGACCGAGGAAGACCGGCAATTCCGGGCCAAGTGCGAAAAAGAAATTGAAGATCTCCGCACGAAGAAAAGCACCATGAGGGAGGAGGATTATTACGCCCAACTCGAGCAAGTGCTCCGCGCGCTCGCCAGCATTTACGTCAAGCCGGCGACGGCTCCGTCGGCTCCTCTACCGACCGCAACCCGGAACCAAGGCCAGCCCTGAATTTGGCGACCACGCCTGACATGGTTTTAATGCGCGGTGGTGGCCGGAGCAACCGCTTCTGTTTTAATAGGCGTCAGCCGGTAGAGTTGCGCGCCATGAGGGTTGAGGGCGGCGGCGAACTCGTTTTTGGATACATACAAATCCTTCTGCATCCATAAATCGCGCACGCGGACAACGCCGCTTAATCCGCAGTCGGCCAGACTCACCGGCACCGTGGCCGGGCCGTGGACGGCGTCGTTGGTGTTAAAGACTGCGACGTATTTGTCGAGCGAACCCGGCACATCGGCAATCCAGGCGATGAAGCCATTTTTATTAAACAACTCGCGGTTGTTGGCGCTGTTTTGGTCCACCGCCAGCACTTCGTCGTTGGTCAACAGCGACAGGGTGAAATCGTCCATCTTGGTCAAATCGCCGCCGGCAATGAGCGGCGAGCGCGCGATGCTCCACAACGTCATCAGCGTGTATTGCTCGTCGTGGGTGAACTTGGTGGGCTGGTTGAGCTTGACCAGACCGAGCGGCAGCATGTCGCCGTCGGGGAAATGGCCGGGACCGCGAAAGGGTGTCCAGTCGCGCAAGCGGGCAAACTGCGGGAAGAGGCCGCCGCCGCGGGAGTCCTGCCAGGTGTCCCAAAAGTCGTCGCTCACGCGCCACATATTTGCGTTTTGCTCGACATTGGCGGCATCGGCCAGGGGTGTCGCGCCGGGCGAGAGGCTGAGCACCATGGGCCGGCCAGCGTGGTCAATGGCCTGGCGGATGGCCTCGATTTCCAGCCGATGATAGGGCCGGGCGATGTCGTCCACTTTCTCAAAATCCACACCCCATTGGGAGAGCAGG
>CAZCMU010000153.1:0-7450 GCA_964499725.1 uncultured Opitutales bacterium | reverse complement strand
CTTCCAAGTGCCGCACTCTACGATATCTCCCCGCAAACCGCTCTGATGCAATTTCTTGATGAAAGAACGCAAGTGCAACAAGTCGTTATTTGAAACGATGGTGTGTTGCCTGACTTTGAAATAGTCGGTTATAAAGGCGATGGACTCACGCAAATTGCCGTGGTGGAATAACCATGTCTGACGGCCGATTTTGCCATAGCGTCGGATTCGCTCAGTAATTGATTTCATGGAAAGTGCAAATTTAACAAGCCGTCGCCAAGAGTAAATCCTAGAGTATGCCAACGAGGAGTGGGCTATAATCGCAGCCCTCTCCAGACTTTAGGCGAGCATACAACGAACAAGCCACTGCCTGTTTAATTCCTCATGTCGACTCGAATTGTAGGTAAAAACAACGCGTAAACTTCAGGCCCGTCACGAGCTGAGGCTTAAGAAATCGTCAATTACTTCGCTTTCCCCAACTGCCCCATCACTTCGTCGGTAAGTTTCTGGACGAGGCCTTCGAGTTCGGCATTGGTCATTTTGGCGGACGGTTGGCCGCCCACCGGCGTGGCGCAGGCCACCGGGCGGTCGGCGATTTGTTCCCACGGGTCGCAATCGCAAAGTTCGCTGGCTTTCATGCCATGGCGCTCATCGGGCAGGCCCAGTTTCTTTTTCAGGTCGAGCAGGATTTTCACTTCGTCTGGCGGAATCGTCGTGCGATTCGTCGGCAATTGCCCGGCAACCCACAGCGTGCGGCAGTAGGAGTCGGTGATTTCCATCTTGAAATACGCGTCCTCGACACTCGTGCCCCAGCAGATGACGCCGTGGTTGCCCATTAAAATGGCCTGGTGGTGCGGGGCGAGCTTGCCCAAAATTTCGCTCATTTGCGGGCTGCCGGGCGTCTTGTATTCAGCGACGGGAATCGTGCCGACGAACACCTCGACCTCGGGGATGAGGCAGCGCGGGGGCTCAATGCCCGCCATCGCGAATGCCGTGGCGTGAATCGGATGCGCATGAACCACCGCTGCGGCGCTCGGCACGGTTTTATATATACCGAGGTGCGACAGAATTTCGCTCGTGCGCTTCCAGGGAGCATTGCCGGCGAGCTGGGTGCCCTCGATGTCCACAAGGCAAATCATGTCGGGCTTCATAAAACCCTTGCTGACGCCCGTCGGCGTGCACAGGAAATAATTGCCGAGGCGCGCGGAGATATTGCCGCCATTGCCGTCGTTGTAGTCGCGCTTCCAGCAGCGGCTGCCCATTTCGCAAAGCTCTTCCTTCAACTTTTTCGCCAGCGGCGAATTGAACAGCGCCATAATGTCCGCCTTCGACGGCGCCGGGCCGGAAGATGTGCTCTTGGCGGGCTCAGAAGATTTAGCCGATGCCGCGGGGGCTGCCGGAGCCGTATTCTGCGCGCCGGCGTTCGGGTCGTAGATGACCTTGACGCCTTTATCAATAAGGAGGTCGCGCGCGCCGGGGGTGAGGCGCGTGTGGTCGCGGCTATAGCGAAATTCCTTGGCGCCGGTCTTGATAAACTCGGCCGCTTCTTTTTGGGAGAAGAGATTCATGGTAAATAAACGCCTCGGTTAGGCGAGGTGCGGGTCTGACGGTTGATGAAAAATTTCGTCGATGAGCGCCGCGCAGTAGGCGTCAATCGGCGTGGGCTGGGCAAACGGGCGCGTGGCCTCGGTGCTTTCGCACACGCCGATGGTGCTGCCGACGTTCGCGCCGAGCTGGTCGTAAACGACGATGGAATAATCGTGGTCCTTGCCCGTCTCCAGGGTCTTCGAACTCCACGGCAGCGCGACGAGCAGGCGCTCGCCCACGAGCGACGCATGGCGTTTCGAAAGCGTGACCCGGCCGATGACAGTGGCGAGTCTCATGCGCGATTCCCCCTCCCGGAACCTTCGTCCACGCTGCCCATAATCCACCAGCGGCAGGGACTCTTTGGGTCGTTCAACAAAGTGCGCGCCCAACTGCCGTCGCTGCAAATGATGACCTTTTCATGCAACGACGTGCCCAACGGGTCAATGACCACCTGCGGCGGGCCGTCGAGGTTGTCCCGGTTGTCCACCGGCTGGGCAATCAATAGCCGTTGCCCCGCGAAGCTTTTGTGCTTCACGGTCGAGGTGACGTAACCGCGGATGTAGGCCAGGCGCATGGTTGATTAATAAAGATTCAAGTTCTCGACCATCACACACCTTCTCGACCGGGTGAACGTCATCGGCGTCGTGACACCCTCACCGGTTGGGGTCGCAACTGAGAAAGATAAAAAGCCCTCGCCACCAAGGCCCAGGCCGGTCATGCACGGGCCGTTTTTGATGAAGAGCGTCGTGTCCGCCACCTGCGCAAACTTGGTCAGGTTCTCGATATTGCGGCTGTGGATGATGGCCGTGTGCTTGTAGTTGTGCTCCGAGCGGATGGCGGCGGCGATGGCTTCGTCCACATTCTTCACCCGCACAATCGGGATGAACGGCATCATTTGCTCTTCCTGCACGAAATAGTGATCTTCCTTGGTTTCTCCGAAAAGGAGCATCGTCGCGGGCGGCACATCGAGGCCGATGGCTTTGGCCAGCACGGCCGCATCACGACCGATGAAGGCCTTGTTCACATGCGCATGCGCGCAACCCCCACCCTGCCCCGGCTCAACCGTAAACGCCTGCTTGGTGAGCGCTTCCACTTGCGAAGAATTTAACTGCACGGCCCCGGCGCTTTTCAGCGCAGCGATGAGTCCATCGGCCACGGACTCGACGACGAACACTTGTTTTTCGCCGATGCAGAGCAAATTGTTGTCGTAGGCCGCGCCCTGGATGATGGAACGCGCCGCGCGGTCGAGGTTGGCGGTTTCATCCACCACCACCGGAGGATTGCCCGGACCCGCGCAGACCGCGCGCTTGCCGGTTTTCATCGCCGCCGCCACGACGGCGGGGCCACCAGTTACGCACAGTAACTTTACGTCGGGATGTTTGCACATCACATCGAAAGTCTGGAGCGTCGGCTTGACCACGGTGCAGAGCAAATCGGGAATGCCCGTCTCGGCAAAAATCGCCTCGTTGTAGGTGCGAATGGCCAGCGCCGCGACCTGGCAGGCCGACGGATGCGTGTTGTACACCACCGAATTGCCCGCGGCCACCATGTTGATGGCGTTGCCCGTGAGCGTTGGCACGCTATGCGTGGCCGGCGTGACCGCACCGATGACGCCCCAGGGCGCGAAGTCAATAATCGTAAGCCCAAAATCACCACTAAAAGCCATGCGTTCGAGCATTTCCACGCCTGGAACCAGCTCGGAACAGATTTTGAGTTTTTCGATCTTGTGTTCCAGCCGGCCGATTTTGGTCTCGGCAAACTCAATCTCGCCCCACGTCTTGGCGTTCTGCGTGCAGGTGCGCCGGATGGCGTTGATGGCCTTTTTGCGCGCGGTGACACCTTCCTCGCGAAGTTTCAGAAACGATTTGTGCGCCGCCGCACAGGCGTCCTCCATTTTGTCATAAATGCCGAAACCGGTCTGCCCGCTGCGGGCGGCAGACTGCTGCGTGTTAAGGCGCGAAAGCACCTCCGACACCACTCGGGAGATTAGCTGTTGCTGGTCCATGGGGTTGGGCGGCAGGGGTTATTTAATCGCGCGCGCTGTACACGACATTTTTTTGCAAATCCACCGTGTCCACAATGCCGATGACAATGGCGTCAATCGGGATGTCCTTGTCCTTCGCGCCGAGGCGCGCGGAACTGCCCTGCGCGATGAGGACGACTTCGCCCTCGCCCGCGCCGAGATCGTCCACGGCGACGATGGTGTTGGTGCCGGGCTTGAAGCCTTTCGGATTGGCCGGGTCCACGAGGAGCGGCCGCACGAACAGGAACTTCGAGCCCGTCATCTTCGCGTTCTTTTTGGTCGCGACGACGGAACCTTCGACACGGGCGAGAATCATGGCGGGTGGTGGGTTGGAGAGGATAAGTTCGCCAAAACAACCAAGGCCGGGACGACTCGAGAGCCGCCCAAACCTTGACTATTTCTTGATGAACTTGGGCAGGACGGAGGCGAGGTCGCCGTGCGGGCGGGCGATGACGTCAACCGAGACGACTTCGCCGAGCGATTGCGCGGCGGTGCGGCCGGCTTCGGTTGCGGCCTTGACAGCGGCGACGTCGCCGGTCACCACGACGGTGACCATGGCGTTGCCGACCTGGGTGCAGGGCCCGACCAATTCGACGTTGGCCGACTTGAGCATGGCGTCCGTCGCTTCGACGAGCGCGACGAGACCGCGGGTTTCGATCATTCCGATAGCTTGCTGGGAGGACATGGTATTATTGGGTTTGGAGATTTCGCTGAGGGTTGGTGTTGAAAATAGAATGATTAATTTCGCTCATTGAGCTTGGCCCAGGCATTGCGGGCGATGACGATCTCCTCGTTGGTGGGGATGACCCAGACCTCGATGCGCGAATCGGGGGCGGAAATTTTCGCCTCGGTGGCGTGCGTGGCCGCATCGGCGGCGGCATCCAGCTTGAGGCCGCAGAAATCGAGCTTCGCGCAGACGGATTCGCGCAGTTCGACGCGGTTTTCGCCAATGCCCGCGGTAAAAACCACCGCGTCGGCGCCGTTCAGCGCGACCAGGAAACGTCCAAGATAACCGCGAATGGCGTTGATAAACACATCTATGGCCGACTTGGCGTTTTTATTGCCGTGGGCTGCGGCTTCGGCCACATCGCGCAAATCGCCACTCGCCAGGCCGGACATCCCTTTGAGTCCCGCGTTGGTGGAGAGCTGCTGCTCGACCACGTCGAGGCCCAGGCCGAGATCTTTGGCGAGGTAAAACGCCGCAAAGACATCGAAGTCGCCCACGCGGTTGCTTTGCGGCAGGCCGCTTTGCGGCGTCATGCCCCAACTCGAATCAATGGCTTTGCCATCGCGCACCGCGCAGATGGACGAACTCCCGCCGAGGTGGCATGAGATGATGCGCAAGTCCTTGCGCCCTTTGATTTGCGCCAGACGCTCCGTCACGAACCGGTGGCTCGCGCCATGGAAGCCCGTGCGGCGGATGTTGAGCTTCTGTTCCCACTCCAGCGGCACCGGGAAGCGCGTGTTCTCTACTGGCAGATGGTCGTAGAACGCCGTTTCAAAAGTGCCGATGCACGGCAGCTTCGGATACAGACGATTGAACGACCGCACCGCATTGACGTATGGCGGGTTGTGCGCGGGCAACAACGTATAGAGCGCTTCCATTGCGCCCAGGACCTGGCCGTCGAGCACTTGCGTGCCGCTGACGCCCTTGGCCATTACCGGCTTGAAGCCCACGGCGGACAACTCATCGAAGCCCGTCAAGGCCGTGCCGCGCAGCGCATTTTCCACATGCGCGATGGCCGCGTCGTAATCGGCAAACTTCGCCGAGCCCGATTGCGGCGCGCGCCCGGTGATTTCCAATTTCCACGGGCTCTCGGTCGCGCCAATGCGTTCCACGCCGCCCTTGGCGAGCAATTGCTCGCCCGGCATGTCGAACAAGCGGAACTTGAACGATGTGCTGCCGATGTTGGCGACGAGAATCTTGCCCATGGGGATAGGTAAGTTAATTTTGTGGGTTGGCCCAGGCGATGACAGGAGGGATTCCCGCCGGAGCGGGAGTTGCCCCACCCTTTAGCGCGCGGGCGGCGCGGCCTTCGCGAGGAACTTGCCCAGCGAATACAGGTCGTCATGCGGGCGCGGGATGACGTTGACGGCGATGACCTCGCCGATGGCGGCGGCGGCGGTGGAGCCGGCTTCGACGGCGGCTTTGACTGCGGCGACGTCGCCGCGAATGAATACGGCCACGTGGCCGGAGCCCACTTTTTCCCAGCCAATCAATTCAACAGTCGCGGCTTTGAGCATCGCGTCCGTCGCTTCGAATTGGGCGGTGAGGCCTTTGGTTTCCAACATTCCGATGGCTTGTCCTGACATGGTAGGTGATATTTAAGGGTTATTTAAGGTGGTGAAAGGTTCGTTCACGCTTACGCGGTGAAGAACTCGAGCAAGCCGGCGGCGGGCCGGGCGATGACGTGTGCGGCGACAAGGTTGCCCACGCGTTGCGCGGCTTCCTTGCCGGCGGTGACGGCGGCATTTACGCTGCCGACATCGCCCTTGACGATGGTGGTGACGAAGGCGCCGCCAATCTGGACATGCTTGACCAGATTAACGTTCGCCGCCTTCACCATGGCGTCGCTGGCCTCGATCAGGCCAACGTAGCCGCGGGTTTCAATTAGTCCAATGGCGTCGTTCATAGGTGTATCTTGATTTGATGGTTTAAGTCTAAGTTTGGCTTGGAAAGTTTTTACTGGCTGCGGATGAGTTCGCAGCGTTTGGCCCGGGCCAGGTCGCAGCAGTTGGCCTCGTCGGTGTCAATATGCACCTCGAGCTTGAAGGACGGGTCCACGCGCACCAGCAGGTCGTCGAAACGCGTGCTGCACTTTTCCGCCTCGACGAGCAGAGTCATGTGCTGGCCGGCCTTGACGCCATAGAACGCCGCATCGGCGGGGCTCATGTGCACGTGCCGGGCGGCGCGGATAATGCCTTCTTTCATCTCCACGACGCCTTTGGGGCCAATCACAACGCCACCGGCCGAGCCCTTGATGTCGCCCGAGGCGCGCACCGGGACATTGATGCCCAGATAAATGGAATCCGTGTAGGCGAGCTCGATTTGCGTCAGATTGCGGCACGGGCCCAGAATGCGCAGGTTGGGAATGATGCGGTCGCGCGGGCCGACGAGCGTCACCGTCTGCGCCGAGGCAAACTGCCCTTCCTGGTAAAGCCATTTGTGCACCGTCAACTGCGCACC
The DNA here is from genome assembly GCA_964499725.1 of uncultured Opitutales bacterium. Lineage (GTDB taxonomy): Bacteria > Verrucomicrobiota > Verrucomicrobiia > Opitutales > JABDGR01 > JABDGR01. The sequence continues at coordinate 674 of CAZCMU010000153.1, read as the reverse complement.
TTTGCCGAAAAGAATTTCGACATTTTCCTGGGTGAGGTGCATGTGGCGGGCGGAGCTGTTTACGACGAGGGTCGGTGCGGCGGTGAGAGTAGAGGTTTCCCGCCCCAGTTGCGCATAGAGCGACTGGCGGATAAGTGTTTCGACGAGGGAACGACTGGGAGGGGGTACGGACATCAGCAGCCAACAAAAATTGGTTTATGATTGGAAGCAATCATAAGAGCGAGGTAGGGAGTGTCAAGTCGTCTTTTTCACTTTCTTCAACTTTGTTTTCCGTCTCAGTTTGGCCTTCCTTTTTATATGAGGCTTGATTGCTATATGACTTTATATGTTTGAGTTCAGTCATATAATCGGGAATTCCCTCCTCCTTTAATGCATCAACCGGCGTATCGGTTATGAGCGCGGAAATGGTATCCCACCCGCCTAGGAACGAAGGCGCAGTTCGGCCCAGCTTGGTCCGATCGAGCAGCAGCACGGTGGAACGGGATTGGGCGATAACCGCCTTCTGTAAGGCCACCACTGCCGGTGAGGAATTCCAAACACCCTCGCGGGTCATTCCTTCCGCACAGAGGAGAGCCAGGTCAAATTTCCAATGGCTCGCGCTCCGGCAGGCCTCTTCGCCCAATAGCACGGATTGGCGGCGCAAAACCTGCCCCCCGAGCAAATACACGTCCACG
>CAZCMU010000152.1:0-7458 GCA_964499725.1 uncultured Opitutales bacterium | reverse complement strand
GACATAGCGCATGTCGCGCCAAAAGGAGCCTTCGTTGCTGATCATGCCTTCACCCCGGCCCATCATTTTTTCCTCATGGTTGAGGTGGATCATAAATTCCATGTTGCGCGCAGTGCACCAGTCGGACATGTGCTTGTAGAAATTGTCGCGGAATAATGTGCTCCAGACGTCAAAGTAGTCGGCCTTGGCCCGCTGGGCCTCAGGCGTCATCGCGCCACCGCCAAAAATGAGCGGGACGTATGGCTGGAAATCATACCCCTTCATGGCCTGAAACGTGGCCAAGAGCTTGGGCGTCCAGGGATTGACGTTGGTGAAATCAGTCTCGTCGGCGCGAAAGCCGAGGACGGTTTTGCCAAACTCGTCGCCCACCGCTTGTTCGTAAACGCCGTAAATGACCTTCAGGTAGGTATCGGTGGCTGCGGGATCCAGGTAGTCTATCAGCGTGTAGAGTCCGTCCTTGGTGGCGCCACGGTCCGACCCGGCATCGTTGCGCGTGGGCGACGTCCGGTAGGCGTGGCGGATGAAAGTGAGATCCCAAGAGCCGTCGCCAGCGGGGGCCGTCCATTGGAGTTGGTGGCCAGCAGGCATGGGCACCACCATGGGTGCTGGCAGTTGCGCGGCCGCGCCGGCGCCCCGCGCTCCACGAGTTCCACGCACACCACCTCCGCCGCCGGCGTTCGCCAACAGCGTGATGCTTTTTGTGTCGGATGGCACTTGAATGGCGAACGGTTCTCCCACGGTCAGCGTGTAGCGTATCTCGGCGGTGGGCAACTCGACCACCAGCGTGCCCGCGCCAGCCCTGGGCACGGTGTATTTGAAATTGCCGTCTGCAGGAATCGGAAATGCTTGGCCTGCGGCCAAATCAGTGGCCGGTGCGGCGGCGGCGGGACGGGAGTTGGCGACTATGCCCAGCGTGTCGGGTGGCAAAGGGATATCAAGCGTTTGCCCAGCGGTGACGGTGACGTGGGCGTCACCGACAATGCCCTGCATCCCCAATTGCGGATAATCCTTGCTGATGAAGCCCCCGGCAAAACCGTCAGGATAACCACAGTCGCCTTCAATCCACACTTTCATGCCGCGTTTTTTGCATTCCTCGACGACGAATTTCACTAGGTCCATATATTCGGGCGAGAGATAGTCGGGCTGCAGCCCGCGCGAGTTGTCGATCATGTAGGCGCCGCCTCCATTGGCGTAGATGTTTTCAATGTCCGCCAGGATGCGTTCCTTGGTCTGCATACCGCCCCAAATGGCCCAATGGATGGCGCCATATTCCTTCGGTGGCTGGGCAAATGCCGCCGCAGCGTCGGCCACCGTCGGCGTGGTGATCTCCTGAAACGGCTGCGCCGCGAATAGCGGCAGTGACAAACTAAGCCAGGGAATTAATTTTAAAAAAGTTTTTAGGGTATACATAATAGGGTAATGGGAAGGGGTGTCTCCCAAAAAAGATGCCTCAAAATATATTGCTTGTCAAATGCGCGACCCGGCCTGAGCGGGCCGGAAAGCGGTGATGCAGGCGCACATACGCGCGCGGGGAAAATTCACGACGGGGATTTTCGCCGCAAGCGTAATATCACGAGCAGTATGACGATGGCGAGGGTCGCGCAGATGAAGCTGAAAAAGACTGCGTGGGAGCCGGATTGGGCGGGCACCGTGGAGGTGGACGGAGCGCGCTGAGCGGCACCCTCCCTAAGGTTGATTTCCCAGTCGAGCTTGTCCGCGGTCTGTTCGCCGGAGCCGAGGAAGTTGCTGCCATCGTTCATGACGAGTGAGTCCATAAACCCGACATCCATTTTTTTAACAAATGATGTGGTGACGCGAAGTTTGGATCCGGTCGGCCGTTCATAGATGAAAGTGAATTGCAGGTCAGTCACCTCCGAGAGGGATACATCGACGTAGCGAGGTTCGAGCTTCAAGCCGTCGACGGTGATTTCCAGCATTGAGGGGGCGCAGTTCACCAGCAGGAGGTGGTAAAGACTGTCGAAATTATCGTCCGTCAGCATGACGGCTGGCGGGTTGTCCAGCAGCCGGCGGTTGAGCGTCCGGTTCATGAAGATATCAACCTCAACATTATCTGGCCGCAGCCAGATGTTTGTGTTGGAGAGGTAGGGGTCATGCGCCTGACTGGTATTGGCGCAGAATAGCAGGCAGGCGGCCACTCGCAGCATAGTCCAAACGCCGGCCTGCACCGATGACGAAAGGCGTCTCAGGATTGCCGGGGGCAGGAAGCCGGGGCGAAGAACATCCAATAGCTCCGAGATTCGGAGTTTGTGTTTCGAAAGGGGGAAATTCATGCCCAAAACGGCCTTTGCTATACCACATAAGAGCGTGGGCATCCCCTGAAGGATGATTTTCAAGCCGCCGACGTCAACGTCATACCTTTCTCCAGGGGGTTCATTTGTCGGCCAAATTGCTCGCTTTAGGAGAAATTTTAGACAAAGTTTTGTCGGGACAAATAGCAAAAACCTCATTTCTGTCATACTCCCGCCTCAAAGAGTACTGTAAGCCTTAAGAGTCTACACGCGTTAGGCCGCCACAAAGAATTATCGCAGAAACCCCCATTAATTACCTCATGAAATCCTCTCATCTCTCTCTCACGCTGCTTTTTTTTATTACGCTGACCTTTGCGCCGACCTCCGCGCTGCGCGCCGCCGATACCGCGGCGATTGACACGCTCCAGAAAAGTTTTGCCACTCCACCCGACGAAACCCGGCCGAACGTGCGCTGGTGGTGGTTTGGTCCCGCAGTGACGAAGCCCCAGCTCGAAAAAGAAATGAACACGATGAAACAGGGCGGCTTCGGCGGCTTTGAAGTACAGCCAACCTACCCGCTGGCGCTCGATGGCCAGTATCCAGGGCTGGTGAATCTTAAATTTCTCTCACCGGAATTTTTGGACATGCTCAATTTTACCGCGGCCAAAGCCAAGGAACTTGGCCTGCGCATGGATCTCACCCTTGGCAGTGGCTGGCCCTACGGCGGGGCAGCGATCACGCGTGCTGAGGCTGCCCAATCCATCGCCCAAGGCGGAACCGTCCAAGTCGCACCCGGCCAGGCCAGCGTGGCTTTGCCCGCAGGCGGCGGTGCCGGGCGTGGCGGGCGCGGGGGTCGTGGCAGCGGTGGCGGTCCCATCGTCGCCGCGCTGCTCGGCCCCATCCCCGGAATCGCCGACCCCGCCAAGGCCTATATTCCTCTCCCGGTCGTCAACAGCGTTGCGCAATTGCCCGCTGATTTGCACGGTGCGACGCAGGTTACATTTTTTAACACACGAGAGGACATTATGGCCGTCAAGCGCCCGGCTTATGGCGCCGAGGGCCCGGTCGTGGATCACTACAGTCCGGAAGCCATCCAGAAATTCATTGACCAAATCGCTTTGCCGGAAATCAATGCCTGCGGCCCCAATCAACCCTATTCACTTTTCTGCGATAGCCTGGAAGTTGGTGGCGAAGGCTGGACACCGACTTTCCTCGCGGAGTTTCAAAAGCGCCGCGGCTATGACCTGACGCCCTTATTGCCCGCGCTGTTCGACGCCAATTTTCCCAAGGCCGCCGACATCCGTGATGATTATTGCAAGACCGTGATTGAGGTCTTCAACGATAACTTCGTCAAGACCTTCGAGCAATTGGCCAAAGACCATAACTCGCGTTTCCGCATCCAGGCCTACGGCACGCCGCCTACGTCGCTCATGAGCTACGCTGACGCCGACCTGAGCGAGGGCGAACAATTCAACTGGCGCGCATTTTCCTACACGCGCTGGGCCGCCTCCTCCGCCCACATGCTGGGCCGGCCCGTCACCAGTGCCGAAGCCTTCACCTGGTTGCACGATCCCGTATTTAATGCGATGCCGATTGACATCAAGGCGGAGTCCAACATGGACTTCCTCAACGGCGTCAATCAGTTTCTCTGCCACGGCTGGCCCTACAATGCGCCGGGCGTGGAGTATCCGGGCTGGCATTTCTACGTTTCCGCCATTTTTAATGACCGCAACCCGTGGTGGATTGCCATGCACGACGTGACGACTTACCTCGCCCGCGCCTCTTACCTGCTCCGCCAAGGCGCACCCGCCAATGATGTGGCCATTTATCTGCCCGAGGACGATGAGTACATCGACGCCACCCCGGGCAACCTGGGCACCGCCACTTTCAACGCCCGCTACGTCAACAATCTCATCCCCGTCATTCTCGACAGCGGATATAATTTTGATTTTACCGATGACGGTGTCCTGGCCCTTCGCGGCAAAGTGGCTGGCGGCACACTCGCCTTTGGTGACTCGAAATACAAAGTGGTCATCCTGCCCGGCCTCACGCGCCTGCCGCTGGCGACGTTGCAAAAATTTGAGGAATTCGCCAACAGCGGCGGCATCCTCATCGCCACTGGGACTTTGCCCTCGCAGGCGCCCGGCTACCTCGCCACCGACGCCGACAACCAGGCCATTCGGGAAATCAGCCAACGGCTCTTCTCTGGTCCCACGGCCAAGGGCATTGTCACGACGCCCGCCCAGCTTGGCGTCACCTTGCAAGCCAAACTCCGCCCCGACCTCGCCTATTCGCGGACCCATTCCGAACTCGGCTTCGTTCACCGCCGCCTTGACGGCGGCGAAGTTTATTTCCTCGTCAACACCTCGAACCAACCCATCAGCGACACCGCGATTATCCGCACAGACGGCTTGACCCCCGAATGGTGGGACGCACTCACCGGGCAGATTTCGCCCGTGGCCAATGCCAAGGCTTATGCGGGGGCAACCGGCATCCCTGTCAGCCTGCCCGCCTATGGCACGCGGTTTATTGTGTTTTCCAGTCGCCAAATGTCCGCCCCGGCCACGGCCTCTGGCAATGTTCCCGCTCCGCTCGATCTGAGTAAGGACTGGGCGGTGACTTTTAAAAATTCTTCCGCCGAGGCCGACCCCGCGCCCCGAAAGATGGATGCCGGGGCCTCTTGGACCGACAATCCGGACCTGGCCAGTTTCTCCGGTGTCGCCACCTTTGCCAAGGAAGTAGACGTACCCGTCACGATGTTGCAAGCTGGCCTCAAAACCAGCATTTATTTTGGGGAAGAGCAGCCAGTTATCGCTGGTGGCGGCCGCCTGTCCGCTGCCATCCAGCAGCCCATTGGCGATGTCGCCGTCGTCTGGGTCAACGGCCAGCGCGCGGGTGCGGTCTGGTGCCCGCCATATAGCGTGGATGTGACCAGCCTGCTCAAGCCCGGCGCAAATCAAATCGTCATCCAAGTCGGCAATCGCGCAGTCAATTATCTCTCCGCCCATGAAGAGCCGGACATGACCTCGGTGAAAGCCAACCCGCTCCTCGGCGGCAACCGCTTCGATAACCAGAACCTGAGCAATTACCGCCCTCTGCCCTCCGGCCTGCTCGGTACCGTGCAGCTGACTGCGTCGCACTAGAATGCTTCATTCCTGGGTACCCAGTCATCGTTTAAGTACTTGATGCGACGTGCGCTTGTCTCCCGCCCATCACCGCCGAGAAAAGCCTTCGTATGAACACTCCCATTCCTGCGTAGATCCGATGTGCTGAAATGTGCGGCAGGGGGTGGGTATTCGCCGGTGGTTAAGTTCACCTCTCGCGCCACGTCCGAGATGAGTCGCCCCAACATCGAATAAACTGGCGGCAGTTCCAGGCCGTCCTTAATCTCAGTGGCGGGCGAGGGGATGGTCACTGTCGCAAGCGTGAGCCCAGTGCGCCGTAACAGGGAATTTTAATAGCAATGGACAAACAGCCCCGCGCGCGGCTTCGGCTCGAACCATGTGCTCTTGTGCGGCATGACTTGCCCCGCATCCGCGATATCCATGATCTGTTCGAGCGTGATCGGATGCATTGAGAACGCGGCTGCCGTAGGGTGCGCGTCCACGAGTTTCATCAGCTTCGACGTGCCGTGGATGCCGCCGACATAGTCAATTTTTGCGGGATTGCGCAAATCCCTGATGCCCAGGATGGGCGCGAGCACGCGGTCGTACAGGATACTCGCATCGAGCTGCGCCACCGGGTTCTTGCCCGTCGGCTCGTCGAACGCCAGCCCATGCCAGCCCCCATCTAAATACAGCGAAACGTGTCTGGCGAATTTGGGCTCGGGTGACGCGCCAACCGTAACTTTGCAGACTTGGCGCAATCGTTTCAGGAATTGGTCGGGCGACAGTCCGTTCAGTTCCTTGACCACGCAGTTGTAGGGCAAAATCCGCAGGCTAGACGCCGGTAAAAGGCACACCGGAAACCAGTTGTAAGTTTCATTGCCTGTGTGGTGCGGGTTGGCCCCGCGATACTTCTGGGCCGCATGCCACGAATTCGCCGCGCGGTGGTGGCCGTCAGTAATATAGGCCGCGGGCACCTTTGCCAGCGCCGCCACGACATCCCCCACGACCGAACCGGTTATCCGCCATGCCAAGTGCCGCACCTGTTGCTCGTCCGTGAAATCATAGAGCGGTTTGCCGTCGCTGAGGTCGCCCAGCAAGTTGTCTGTCTCCGGGTCGTCACGGAAGGCCAGTTGCACCAATCCCGACACCGCGCCGATTGCCAAATCATGGTGCAGGCGGTCCATCTCCTTCAGCACACTCGTTCGGGCGTGCTTTTTGATGACGTTTTTCTCGTAATCGTCCACGTGGCACAGCACGACAAAGCCGCGCTGCACGAGGCACTTCCAATGTTGTTCGTAAATGTAAACCGCCGGCTCGCCGTCGCGGACGAGGTGCTCCTCCTTGCGTAGCTTGTCGAAATACTCTTTAGCCCCCGCGTAAATCTCATCACTGCGCGGGCCCGTGTTGTCGGGTAAATTAATTTCCGGGTGCGAAACGTGCAAGAAACTCAGCGGATTTCCCCTGGCCAGTTGGCGCGCTTCGGCGGTGCTCAGCGAGTCAAACGGCGGTGCGCTGACGCGGGCCGCCGTTAGAGGCGGGGGACGAAGGGCTTTTAGGGCTCGGATGCGCATGGCTAAACGGATAGGGGATGAAACGCATGGGCCGGCACCGGGAGGTGGAAAGTAAAATGTCGGCGGCAGAATCCCGCAAAGACACTTTCAATTTTAAACCCCATCGACCCCAAAAAGTTTTTGCAACAAGTTGGAAGCCCTGTCGCAACCTTTAGCCGGTTACTTCTCCGGTGTCGCGGATTTCCGGGGAGTGGGCTTTACTGACATTGACCTTAAAAACTGAAGCAATAGTCGCCCGAGGAAACCGAACGGGTATGATTGAAAAAGTCGTATTCGATCTAAAGCAGTGTGTCACTGACGCAGAAGTAGGTAATATATCTGGATATACCTGGAGGTTTTCCAGGCTATGGCGAGGCCTTCAACGAGGTGGGGTAGCGGGGTAATACCCTATGCGCTCAAACCAGATTTTTTCCATAATTAGGATGTTTCCACGTTCATTGATTAACAAAACAAATAAAATTTGGAGGTGGCGGGAGTTGAACCTCATTTCCACCGCGAAGCTAAGTCGCTCAATAACGCGGACTTAGTTGA
>CAZCMU010000151.1:0-7465 GCA_964499725.1 uncultured Opitutales bacterium | reverse complement strand
GTCGTCATGGCCAGCGCGCCGTGGGCCGCGCCGTATTGCACAGCCTTGGCCGCGTCATTGTGTTTGAGAAATCCATACACCAGCCCCGAGGCAAAGCTGTCCCCACCGCCGACGCGGTCCAGAATTTCCAAATCCGGATAGTCGTTTGACTCGTAGAACTTGCCGTCGTGCCAGCAGATTGCGCTCCAGTCGTTGACCGTGGCGCTCTTGACATTGCGCAGCGTCGTCGCCGCGACCTTGAAATTCGGAAATTCCTTCACCGCGTTTTCAATCATGCCCTTGAATGCGTCAATTTCAATATGGGAAATTTTTTCGTCGAGGCCCTTTACTTCGAGCCCGAGGCACGCCGTGAAATCCTCCTCGTTGCCAATCATCACATCCACATAGCGCGCGATGCGGCGGTTCACTTCCTGCGCCTTGGCCTTGCCGCCAATAGCCTTCCACAGCGACGGCCGGTAATTGAGATCATAAGACACGATGACGCCATGCTCCTTCGCCGCCTTGACCGCTTCCTCAACGAGCGCCGGGGTCGTCTCCGACAGCGCCGCAAAAATCCCACCCGTGTGCAGCCAGCGGACGCCGAGTTTTCCGAAAATATGCTTCCAATCAATTTGCCCAGGCTTCATCTGCGATGCCGCGGAATTGCCGCGGTCGGGAATGCCCACCGCGCCGCGCAGGCCAAAGCCGCGCTCGGTAAAATTCAACCCGTTGCGCACGGTGCGCCCCACCCCGTCATATGGCACCCATTTAATGAATTGTGTGTCCACGCCGCCCTGCAAAATAAAGTCTTCCAGCAACCGACCCACATCGTTGTCGGCAAACGCCGTCACCACCGCCGTGCGCAGGTTAAAGCAGCGCCGCAAGCCGCGCGCCACGTTGTATTCGCCGCCGCCCTCCCACACCTTGAATTCGCGCGTGCAGCGCACGCGGCCCTCACCGGGGTCCAGGCGCAGCATGATTTCGCCCAGGGCGATCATGTCGAAGGTGCAGTCGGAAGCGGATTTGATGGGGAGGCTCATGGGGAGAACAAAGTATTAAGCAAAAGTGGCCGATGGAAAATGAAAAAGATGCTCTTAATTATCCTTTCGCCTCTTTAAACTCTTCCAGCTTCCACCGCGGCTGGCCGCAGGCATTGGCGATTTCGTCAAACGCCGCGATTTCCGCCGCCGAGAACAACAACCCGCCAAAGCGCGCACACTTCGCCGCCGCCTGCGCCTCCAACTGGCCGGGGACGAGGCAGCTTTCGTTACCGCCGCCTAAAATATCGCGCATCACCGCCTTCACATTTGCCGCCTGCGTGCGCCCGCCCGCAAAGGCCCCGCCCGACATCGCCTCGGGGTGGATGACCTGGAAATAAAAACACGGCGTCTGCTTTTCGCCCTCGACTGCTCCGCGACAGCGCAACGTCGGCAGCGAGCCGCCAATAAACGCCGCCACCACTTCGTTGATGAGCGACAGCCCGTAGCCCTTGTGCTGGCCAAACGGCAGCAGCGCCGCGACCTTCGCCGGGTCGGTCGTGACCTTGCCGTCCTTGTCCACCGCGGCATCGGGCGGCAATTGCTTGCCCTCGCGCAACAATTGCTGCACGCGGCCCATCGCGACCACCGATGTCGCCCAGTCCACCACCATCGGAAAGCCCAGCGCCTCCGTCGTCGGGAAACCCCAGGAATGGGGATTCGTGCCCAGCGTCGCGCGCCGTCCGCCAAACGGCACGACCTCGGCCAGCGCCGCCGTGCAATTCGTATAAGCGAGGTAGCCGCGCTTCGCCGCGTCCATCACATAGCCACCGCCCCACAGGTAGTGAAAAGCGTTGTCCACCGACACCTGGCCCACGCCATATTTGTCCGCGAGCGCGATACACGTCTCAATGGCGTCCACGGCCACGGCCTGGCCCAGTTTCTTGTTCGCATTCCAAATTTCGCTTGCGGCAAAGCGGCTCGCCTTCTTCTCCACTTTCGCGCCGGGCACGCACCCGCCCGCGCCCGAACCAAAATGGTCGTCGAGGTGCAGCGCCTTGATGCCATTGTGCGTGCGGATGCCGTGGCGCGAGGCGTTTTCGGCGACGCGCGTGGCAGCCATCGCCTCGTCGGCCGTGTAGCCGCGTTTTTGATAAGCCGCCACCACCGTGGCCTGGTGCCGGGCGGGCGGAACAACGTAGAAGGTTTCAGCAGGCATAATAAGAGAAATGGGAGATGGAAAATGAAAAGGGGAAAACCAACTCACTTATCTCACCGCGGCGCCGGGATTGGCACTTTATTCACCTGCGCCAGCGGTTTTTCGCCGCGCAGCGCGAGCAAAAGGTTATCCACCGCCATGCCGGCCTGGCGTTGCACGCTCTCCACCGTGCGCGAGGCCACGTGCGGGGTGATGATGCAATTCTTCACCTTCAACAACGGATGGTCCGGGGCCGGCGGCTCCACATCCAGCACGTCCGCGCCATAGCCGCCCAACTGCCCGCTGTCGAGCGCCGCGACCACATCCGCATTATTAATCAATTCCCCGCGTCCGCAATTGATGAGCATCGCGCCTTTCTTCATCAACCCAATCGAGCGCGCATTAATCATTTCGTTCGTTTCGGGCGTCAAATTCGTGTGCAGCGAAATCACGTCCGCCGTTTTAATCAAATCATCCAGCTTCTCCGCGCGTTTCACATTGTTCGCCGCGGCAAATTTCTCGTCCCAATACACGTCGTAACCCACGCACGGCATCCCAAAGGCATTCGCGCGGATGGCCATTTCCTTGCCGATGCGCCCGAGGCCGACAATGCCGAGCGTTTTGCCAAACAGCTCATTACCCGTCAGCCGTTTCCACTGGCCCGCGCGGGTGTAGTTAATCTCCGCCACAAAATGCTTGGTCAGGCAAAGCATCAGCCCGAAACAATGCTCCGCGACCGTCGTGTGGTTGACGCCCGGCGTAAAAAGCACGGGGATGCTCTTCTCCGTCGCGCAGGCCACATCAATCTTGTCCACGCCGATGCCGTATTTCGCGATAATCCGCAGGCGCGGCAGCGACTTCTCAATCACCGCGCGCGTGATGGCGTCGTCCCCGCACAGGAAGGCGTCAAAACTGCCCGCCAGTTCGAGCATTTTCGACTCCGGGAGCGGCCCGCGCTCGCGGACGAGTTCGAGGCCGGCGGCGGCCAGTTTGTCATGATGCGGACCGGGGGTGTCCTGCAGGGAGGTGGTGGTAACCAAGACGCGGGTCATGGAATAAGGGAAAGACGCTCAAAATGCACACCCCCCGCCCGTCAAGCAAGGCGAAAGCCGGGGGTCATTCTAACACATTTGGTGTTGCGGGAAGGCAAAGCCAGCTCGACTACTTTCCCTGGCTGTCCGGTTTTTTATAGTTGGCGGGTTTGGCATACCACCGACCATCAATTTTGATAAAGGTCATCGGCGTTGGCTCTCCAGTTCCCGTATAGGTGCCAGTTCCATAATAATCAGGGGCTATATATTGGTAGGTGGCTTCGTCCCCGGCAGAGTTAAATGTTGGCGTCTGATTGGCGAGAGCCTCATAAGACTGTGCGCCGGCTATGTCCAACTGCTGCATATGGCGGGTGAGGGGATTGTCTGGGTCCCGAGCTCTCGCGGCCGCAACGCTGACCTGGTGTTCTCGCGCTCGTTGAATATCATCAAGATCCGATTGGCTGGGCGCTATGTAACCGTAAGTTTCTTTAAAAGTCGCATAATCGCCCGCCCGTATTAGACGCCCCATGTCCAGAAAGGCGGCTTTTAACTCTGCTTGGGCCGCCGCATTTGGATCGGCTGGCTTTGCTGGTGCGGCATCCGTTTCCCCCTTCGCCGCCACCGCCGCAGCCTTGGGCAATTCCACCTGCTCGGCCTGCGCGACCGGCTTTGTCGCATCGGCTTTACTTGCGGGAATGACTGTGAGCGTGGCCGTCGCCACATATTCCGGGGTGTGCCTAGCCAGCCAAATCGCTCCGCCAATCACCAGGACGACAAAGACGAGCACCACGACGCGGAATTTATTCGGCTTCATCGGGGCAAAGCTAATGAACTTCGGAAAAAATCCTAATGGCCAGAATAACGTACTTCAAGGGTCAAAAAACGGAAGATTTTCACCGCAAAGTCGCAAAGAGCGCAAAGATTTCCTCCACGAAGGGCCGCAGATGAATCTCCATTCCATGTTTCAGAATAATTCGCGGCTCTTCGTGGATAAAAAACTTTTCTTTGCGTCCTTCGCGACTTTGCGGTGAAGTTTCTGGGGGACAAAACACTGGTTGCGCCTCCCGCCCCGCCCCCCACCACTTTTATTTTGCCTTCCCGGCCCGACATTCTACTTTCTACCTTCTCTCTTCTCGTTCCCGCCTCCTCCTTTCTTCCATATTCTACCTCCTGCCTTCGCTGCCCCCTTCATCCCTCATCTTTCATCCTTTCTTCCTCCATGTCCCTCCCCACTCCCTCCACCCTCGGTCTGAAAAAATCCTTTGGCTTTGGCGACCGCCTCGGCCTCGCCACTCCCGGCCACCTCGCCGCCATGCGCAAGTACGGCCAGGGCTTCTCCGGCATCTACGCCCAGCAATCCATCCGCGAGATGACCCGCACCCAGCGCAGCCCGCAGGAAATCATGCTCGCCGCCCAGCAGGCCCTCGCCGCCGCCAACTACACCGCCCCCTGGGGCGCCGACGCCGACCACCTCAAAACCACCGAGGACATTGACAAGACCTCCGCCGCCGGCTTCACCTTTTTCACGCTCGACCCCTCCCCCTTCGTCAACAACGAGGCCGACCGCCTCGACGAAGCCGCCCTCGCCACCCAGGTCGCGTCCCTGCTCAAGGACAATGTCTTCCCCGCCAATTGGGACGCCGAATACCTGAAGGCCGCCTACGAAGTCGCCGGCAGCTCGCTCAAATTCGAGAAAACCGGCCTGCACCGCGCCGCCGTCAAATATGGCCGCGCCATTGGCCAGGTCGAGGCGCTCTTCCATCATTTCGAGAAAACCGTCAAGTATCCCTATGAAATCGAAGTCTCCGTGGACGAGACCGACACGCCCACCAAGCCGCTCGAGCACCTCTTCTGGGCCCTGGAGCTGAAACGCCGCGGCATCAAGAACGTCGTCTCGCTCGCCCCGCGCTTCATCGGCGATTTTGAAAAAGGCATTGATTACAAGGGCGACCTGAAGGAATTCGAGAAACAACTCCGCATCCACGCCGCCATCGCCGAAAAATTCGGCCCCTATAAAATCTCCATCCACTCCGGGTCGGACAAGTTTTCCATCTACCCCGTCATCGGCCGCGTCTGCGGCACCCGCCTGCACCTCAAAACCGCCGGCACGAACTACCTCGAGGCCCTGCGCGTCGTCGTCCGCGTGGACAAAAATCTCTTTGGCGAAATCGCCGCCTTCGCCCAAACGCGCTTCGCCCAGGACAAGCAGAGCTACCACATCTCCGCGACCGACGCCGGCGTCGCCGCCCTCGTCAAGACCGCGCCCGCCGACTACGAGCGCGTGTATCTCAACGAGACGACCGGCCGCCAGTTGTTGCACGTCACCTTCGGCTCAACGCTGACTATCGGCACCACCGCCAAGGGCCGGCTGTTCAAGGACGCCATCCTGGAAATTTTAAACAGCCATAAGGATTTGCATTCGGAATTGCTGGAAAAGCATTTGGGCGAACATTTGCGGCTGCTGAACTTGGGCTGAGCAGGGACTGAGGAGCAAAGGGACAGAGGGACAAAGGAATCCAACCCATTCCATTCTTTGGTCTTGAGCGAGCCTATCAAAACATTTCGGAATTTGCAGGCTTGGCAAAAATCCATTGCTCTCGTCACGGAGATTTATCGAGCTAGCAAATCCCTTCCCAAAGCAGAAACTTACGGCCTGACCGGCCAAATGCGCCGCTCTGCGGTTTCCATCCCTTCCAATCTTGCCGAGGGCTATGCCCGACGCTCCCGGGCCGAATATGCCGCTTTGTCCAGATTGCCATTGGCTCGCTTTACGAACTGCAAACCCAGCTTGTTATCTCGTCCAACCTCGGCTACCTTGACCAAACGAGGTTTAATGAATTGCACGAACAAACCCGTGAAATCGAACGAATGCTTTCCAGTCTTCACCAAAAACTAAGCCGCCCCAAGGTTTCTTCGTCTGGAACTTAGTCCCTTTGCTCCTTTGTCCCTTAGTCCCTCTCTTTTATGTCTCTTCGAGAACTAGATCCTCGCCGCAAACGCGACCCACAAACTTTAGTCGAAGAAGGCACCCTGGACTTCACCCTCGGCGACCTGCCCTCCGCCGTGCGCAAAATCACCGACGCCCTCGCCGTGGATCCGAATTTCTTCGCGGCTCACCACGCCCTCGCGGAAATTTATTTCTCCGCGCGCGATTTGCCGAAAGCCCTCGCCGCCGCCACCAAGGCCCACGAACTCTCCCCCGGCGACATCCACATCAACACCTCCCTCTCGCGCATCTACATGGAAATGGGCGACAAGCCCCAGGCCGAGCACTTCGGCGCCCAAGCCCGCATGTTGGGCTGGAAGGATGAATTGAAACAGCCGCCGCCGGCAAAAAACTAAAGATAGCTTAACTGCCCAGCAAAAAGTAGACTTGGGTCTCGGTTTTGTCGGTTATGAGTGTGTGATGGATTAATTCATCGTCATTGGCCTCGTAGGTAACCCCATTAAAGACCCGCATACCCTGCCATTCTCGTACGTCGGGCCAGTTTGGCTTTTCTGGTGCCGGCGAATCGGGAATGCCAGACAAGTTTTCCTTCAAGTGCATATCCTTGATGAGCATTTCCGTGTCTGATGGATCACAACGAAAATAAAACATGTCCTCATTAGTGGTGTACCACAAATTGCGATCCCAGGATGAATGTAAGCCTCGTGCCGATTTAGGGAGCGGAACTCCAGCATCTACCTGAAATTCTTTGCTTGGCGTTGGATAATTAAAAGCAAGCCCGCGTATCGCCAGCCCTAAAAAAATCATTGAAGGCGCCAATACGATCAACGTTCGAAATCTGCTCCAAAAATGCCGACGGTAAAGCCTAAGGGTAATCAAGTTAATGGGGAGCGCGAAAATCGCCCAAGCCACGCTCCAAAAAGCTGCCCACTGAATTATCAAAGAAACTAAATTTGGCCTAATCTCGGAAAAATCATTCAAGGCCATTTGCTCTGTCAATTCGATCATGATCATCGCGGGCACAATAATGCCGTATGAGGCCAAAATGAGCAAAAACGCTCGGGTCTGCTTGGGTTTCTCCCTCTTGGGGAGTTCCATGAATCCGGCATCACTTATTACAACAGTCATTTCTTATTGTACCATATTATTAGCAGAATTACAGCCCGTTTCTCCGACCTCTGTCCCTTTGCTCCTTTGTCCCTCTGTCCCTATTTTTCTTCACTCTTTCGCCAGCCCCTCCAAATCCAAACTCTTCGAAAACATACTCAACTCCCCCTTCTCCGTTCGCGGCCATTCTTCTTTCGGGCGGTCCCAATAAAGTTCGACGCCGTTG
>CAZCMU010000150.1:0-7486 GCA_964499725.1 uncultured Opitutales bacterium | reverse complement strand
GAAGAGGGAAAAATGAAGGGCCACCCTCCACTTCTCTCTTTTCATTCTGCCTTCCACCTTCTACATTCTCCCTTCCCATTCATCTCCATGCGCATCCAAGCCCTCCGAGCCGATCGTCCACCCGCCAAAGAAGCCGTCCGCGTCGCCGCGCCGCCGTATGACACGTTGAACACCGCCGAGGCGCGCGCGCTGGCCAAGGACAACGCGCTGAGCTTCCTGCACGTGTCGCGCTCGGAGATTGACCTGCCGGACGGCACCGACCCGTACAGCGACGCCGTTTACGAGGGCGCGAAGAACTATTTCGACAAGTTGCGCAAGGAGGAACACCTCATCCGCGACAGCGAGCCGGCTGTTTATATCTACGAACAACATTGGAAAAACCATGTCCAGCGCGGGTTCGTTGTGCTGTGCCATGTGGACGACTACGAAAAGAACGTCATCAAGAAGCACGAGAAGACGCGCGAGGCCAAGGAGAACGACCGCCTGCGCCACAACCGGACCATCAACGCGCAGCCGGGGCTGGTCTTTCTCGCCTTCCGCGACGATGCGGCGACGGATGACCTGCTGAGCGACCTCGGCGCCGGCGCGCCGCTGTACGATTTTACGGACGAGAACGCCATGCGGCATGTGGCCTGGCGCGTGACCGGCGCGAAGGCGGGCGATGTCGTCGAGGCGTTTGCCAAAGTGCCCGCGGCGTACATTGCCGACGGCCACCACCGCGCGGCGAGCGCGTGGCGCGCGGCCAAGGCGTTTCGCGCGGAAAACCCGCGCCACACGGGCAAGGAAACGTACAACTGGTTTCCGGCGTGCATTTTCCCGGCGTCGAGCCTGCGCATTTTGCCGTACAACCGGGTGGTGAAGGACTTGAAGGGGCTGGATGCGGAGGATTTCATCGCCCAGCTCGGCACAGTCTGCCATCTGACGCCCGGGGCGCTGCCGG
This sequence comes from uncultured Opitutales bacterium, assembly GCA_964499725.1. GTDB lineage: Bacteria > Verrucomicrobiota > Verrucomicrobiia > Opitutales > JABDGR01 > JABDGR01. Next base: position 6,546 of record CAZCMU010000150.1, on the reverse strand, counting down.
CCCCCGAGAAGCCCGGCCAGGTTTCGCTCTACATCAACAAGAAATGGTATGGACTGAAGTTCGACATTCCGCCGGGGGCCGGGCCCATCGCACGGCTGGATGTGAGTATTTTGCAAGACCGCGTACTGGCACCGATGCTCGGCATCGAGGACCCGCGCACGGACGGGCGCATTGACTTTGTCGGCGGCATTCGCGGGACGAAGGAATTGGAGAAGCTGGTGGATTCGGGCGCGTTTGCCGCGGCGTTTTCCATGCACCCGACGACGCTGGAGCAGTTGATGGAAATTGCCGACGCGGGGCAGATCATGCCGCCCAAGAGCACGTGGTTCGAGCCGAAGCTAAGGTCGGGGCTGTTTGTGTATTGTTATTAGGCTGTCCCTATTTGGCGGCGGACTTATCGATTTGCTTGAGTTCGCCGTGGGCGAATTCCTGTTCGGGGGCGTTGACGTTCTCGACGGCGCCGCACAGGGAAAAGTATTTGCGCGCGCCGGCGGGGTCGTGACCGGCGAGGCGGACCATGGCGGCAAAATAATCGGCGCGACATTCGCGCTCGGGCACATTTTGCGGGGTGTCCAGTTCAGCGCTGGCGAGGAAAGCCGCCTCGCTTATTTTGCCGGTGAGAAAAAGGCCGACGGTCTTCAGCCAATCATCGGGCCAGGCGCCGAGGAGTTGGGCGAGGTCGCCGGAGTCGCGGCCGAGGCGGCGCAAGAGCGCCTCGCGATACAAGCAGAGGAGACGGACGTGGGGATCGAGATCGGCGGGTTTTTCGATGGCTTTATTGTAATCGTCGAGCGCGCCGGCATCATCGCCGAGGGATTGGCGCAATCCGGCGCGGTATTCAAAGGCCGGCGCCTGGGGTTTGAGTTGCAACGTCTTGGTCAGGTCGGCGAGGCTGGCGGTCAAATCGCCTTTACCGTGTTCGGCGACGCCGCGCTCGCCATAGGCATCCGCCGAGCCGGGGTTTAAGGAAATCGTTTTGGAGTAATCGGCGATGGCGCCGTCAAAATCGCCGCGCTCGCCCTTGATTTCAGCGCGCTGGCTGTACAAGCCGGCGTCGTCGGGCTGGAGGAGAATGGCTGAATCAAAGTCGGCCTGCGCGCCGACGTAATCCTGCTTGGCGGCCTTGGCCTGGGCGGAATCAACGAATTGCGCGGCCTCTTTCGCCTTGTCCGCGCAGGAGGAAAGCAACAGACCGGCCGCCAGGGCCCACGCGCAGAGCAGCCAGCGAAGAAGCAGCGGTTTCATGCCAAAAAGCGCGGAGCTTACGGAATGTCGAAGGTGGCCTTGGCCGAGCCGGAATTGCCGGCTTCGTCCACGACTTCAAACACCACGCTGTGCGAGCCGGACTTGAGGTGGTCGAACTGGAGGTGGAAAATGTGCTCGGGTTTGTCGAAGAGAGTGCCGTCGGGCAGCGCGGGCTTGGGCGGCTGGCCGTCGAGGGTGTATTGCGCGTGGTCGAGCACGGTGGTGGCGGAGCGGGCGTGGTAGGTGATGGTGTAAGTGGTGGCGTCGCCGGTTTGCGAGTCAAGGGTGACGGCGGGCCCGGTATTGTTAATGAGGAAGGGCGGACTGGTGCGCTCGCCGGTGCGGGCCTGGCCGGGCGGGTTCGCCAATTTGTCGCTGGCGATGACCTGCACCTGATAATAGCCGTCGGCAAAACCGTGGCTGGAGAAGGAGAAAATGGGTTGGGTTAAATCATCCGCGAGAGTGACCCACTTCGGGTCGCCGACGGCGCGGAGGTTGACGGTGTAAGACAGGGTGTCGCCGTTCGGGTCGGCAGCGTGCCAGGCGATGGAGAAGGCGCCGGCTTCGCCAGTAGAACGGATTTGGGCGCGCGCGGGCGGCGGGCTGAGCGCGGAAGGATCGCCCTCCAGAATAGTGCGCACATCAAGCGGGGCGCGCGGCGGTGAAGCGGTGGCCACATCCACTCCCACGGGGAGCACGCCGAGGCGATCCACGACCGGCGCGGCGTTAAAATGCTGGAAGTAAACGGCCAGGCGCCGGATGGTGACGCCGGGGTTTGTCAACGTGACGCGGTATTGAAAATAGCGGCCGGCGGGGCTGGCAATTTCCGTCGTGTCGGCGATGGGCTGCCAGTCGTTCCACGTGGCGTCGGGCTTGGGGGTATTGCCGGTGCGGCTTTCCCACTTGGCACCGGCCAGAGGCAGATCCGGCATGGGCGGCACCGCCAGGGTGCGCAGGGTGCCCCACTGCGCGGGTTGATCGGCGTCAAACGGCTCACAAGTGTAAGTGCCGCTGGCGGCGGGCTTGGCGCCGAGGCGGTAGATTTGCGCCGGATTGCTGGAAAAGACCAGGGTGGCGGCGTCATCCTTCGGGTCCGGCAGCAACACCGAGACTTCGCTGGCCTCGGGCACTTCCTGCAATAAGTTCCAATCTTGGGGCGTCACGGCATCAAAAATACGGCCGTGGGCGTCGCTGCCGATCAACCAGCGGCCATTGGGCAGGGCGCGAAAAGAAAAGACGCCAGTGTGCGCGAGGCTCCAAACCGGCTCGACAAAGCCCGAGGGATTGACCCGATAGAGCTGGGAATACTTGGGCCCGGTCGCGGGCGATGAACTCGGTGGCGGGCCGCCGCCGCCGGGACCACCGGGGCCATCGGCACTCGGATCGCCTTCATCATCCGGCGGAGACGGAGGAGGCCCGCCGCTGCCCCCACCCGGCGAAGGGGGCGGGCCACTGGGGCCGGCGGACGAACCGCTGCGTCCCCCAGCAGGGGAAGATGCGGCGGATTTATTAAAGGTGGAAAAATAAACGGAGCCGTCGGGCTGCGCGACCAGGCCGTTGATTTCGTCGCCGCCGGGGCTGGCCAGAACGGTGGCCTTGTTTTTGTCAGTGATGCGATAGAGCACGCTCTTTGGCCCGGCGCCGGCGAGCAGCGCGCCGGTGCTGTCGAAAGCCAGCGTGGTTATATGAGTCCGGTCGGTTTCAAAATAAACTTCGGCGGTTTGGTCAGCTTTATAATCCGGCGGCAGGCGGTAAACGCGGCCCTTGGAGCCCGTGGCGACATAGAGATTGCCTTTGGAGTCAAACTTGAGGTCCCAGATATAGGTGTCGTCAGCGTGGAAATAAATTTCCGGCCGGCCGCCGGGCGTGATGCGGTAAACGTAGCCATCGGGCGAAGTGCCGACAAAGAGGTTGCCCTTGTCGTCCAGCGCGAGTGCCCGGGCCAGGGATTCGCCGGGCTCGAAAAGGGTCGTGGGCTTGCCATCGGGCGCCACCTTGAAGACCTTGCCGTCATTGCCGGTGCCGACGAAAATATTGCCGTCCTTGTCCGCCACGGCCTTCCAAATGACGGCGGCGTCCAACTTGGCGATTTTTTCAATCGCCGGGGCCAGGCGCAGCCCGCCGTCCGCCGGGATGGAGATATTCTCCAGCTTGCCGTCTTCAAAGTGGTCGTAAGTGACCTGTACGGCGGTGTCGGTGGACACGGCGGCGAGCGGTCCGGCGAGGACAAAGCCGGCCACGGCCAGCCAGGTGAATTTCGCAAGAAAGTTTGAGGTGGGCATGGTTAAAAACGGAGGAGAAGAGAATTAAGGGAGCACATGCAACGGCATGGTGAAATGGCCGTTGAATTCGCCCGGCACCGGGATGCTCGTTTCCCAGAGGGTGGTCTGGGTGGTAAGGTTGCCGGGGGAAACATTCTTGGGCGAAAGGTAAAGCTGCTCCACCGAGGGCGGCAAGCCCGGGAGACTGCTGCCGGAGACGCGCAAGCCGGTTTCCGACTGGAGCAATTTAACGTAGAGAGCACCACGGCTGCGACCCTTGCGCAAATAATTGACGACATCGGCGAGGCTGGTGAAGTCGCGCCGGGCGGAGCCACGGTCGAGCGCCTCGGTGGCGGGGGCGTCGCCGAGGAAAAGGGTGAGCGTCTCGCCAGCGGCAAACTCGGGGATGGGAATTTCGAGGGTTTGCTCAACTGATTTGTCGCGGTAATTGGCCAGGGTGACGGTCACGCTCAAATTCTCCCCGGCGCGCAACTGGCCACTGTCCACGCGGACGGATTCGAGCGAGCTGGTCAGCCGGGTATCGCGCAGTTTGATGTCGAAACTGATGGCGTGGATGCGCGGAGTCTCAAACGGGTTGCTCATCAACTGGTCGAGCGTGTCCATGAAGTCCATGGAGGCCTCGTCGGGGGCGCCAGCGCCGCTGGCGACTTGCGAAAGTTTGAGCGGCGGAAAGCCGTCGAGGTCCACGGTTGTCTCGATATTATAGGTCTGCTCTTGCGCAGATTGCTGGGTCGAGTCGAGGGACTGCATCAAACCCATGGCGCCGATGGAGGGGGCGAAATCGCGGTTTTGCCAGAGATTGCCCGTGAAGGTGTGGGTGGCGCCATCCGCGGCGGTGACGTGCGAGCTGAAGGCAATCATCTGCGGCTTGGGGCCAATCGTGCCGGCGATGGCGGTCAAGCGGTCCTGGGAAATCGTGCCGACGATGGGCCCGATGTTGGCCAGCTTGGTCGAATGCTCGTAGGAACGAAATATGGCGACAATTTCCGCGGTGGACAGCGGCATGTCCACCGAGCCGTATTGAAACATGGGATGGCCGAAGGCCAGCACCTTGTCGCCCTGCCGCCAGGTGAGCGTGCCGACGCCGTAGATGGAAAAATCGCCGTCGAGCAACACTACGCCCATGGGGCTGCCGGGCTGGAGGGAACTGGCGGGCGGGCCGCCGTCGGTGGTGCTGCCACCGGGGGCATCCATCAATTGAAGGCCGCGCTTGGCGAGAACATCTTTAAATGCGGCCAAAGTACGCGGAGAAACGCCGCTGACCATGAGCGGAGTTGGCAAGGGAGTAAGCAAGCTGCCCAAATCACGGCCACCAAGACGGTCCGCACCGAGGGTCACGCGCCAATCGCCCAATTGACCGGGGCCGGAAGCGGGTTGGAGACCTGAAGCAGGTTGGGCGTCGGTCGCGACGATTTTGGTGTCGTCCGTCGAGGCGAGCGAGGGCATCAAGCCGGGCCGGCCGGGCAAAACGGGTGCGACGGGCTGGTGCAAGACATCGAGCATGTCGGCAATCGGCGTCACGCCGATGATGGCCTGGTCTTTGGGAAAGGTCCAACCGTAGGCATAGGCGCCGACAAGTTTGCCGTCAATATAGACCGGGCTGCCGCTCATGCCGGCGACGGGGCCGTTTTCAATCTGGCTGGGGTCGGTGGCCTGGCAGAGGATGACGGCGTGCTGGGGGCCGATGAAGTTTTGCATCACGCCGAGGACTTCGAGCGAAAAAGTCTGAATGGCGGTGCCTTGGATGGTGGTACGCCACTCGCCCTTCATGCCGGGTTTGATATCGCTGAGCGGCATGGTGCCGTCGAGCTCGGCGGGAGTCGGCGCAGACGCGCCAAAAACAGAAACGGCATTGCCGAGAACGGCAAGCGAAACCAGTGCTATTCTGAAAGTACAAGGCATGATATTTCCGGGGCAGGGGACAAGATAGCCCGGCGGGGACGGGAGGCGAGCCATAATGGGCGGGGCAAAAGAGTTTGGCCAGAACGGATTTGACCTTCCCCTTGGGCTGTTTAAACCATTTGAAATGGATTCGGTTCCCGAAAATTCGCCGCCCGAACCGCCGGCGGCTACGGCAGTGCCGCCGCGGTTGGCGCCGGACCCGCCCTCGCGGCTGGGCCGGAAAAAAAGCTGGTGGGAAAAAATGCTGGCGATGCTGGGCGCCATTGGCGCGGCGATGGCAAAGTTTTTTGCGCAGATTAAGCTCTTGCTGCTACCGATTTTAAAATTCGGCCTGCCGGTGCTGAAAACCGGCGGCACGATGCTGCTGTCCATGTGGTTTTATGCGCAGGTATGGGGCTGGTGGTTCGGGGTGGGATTTGTGGTTCTGATTTTTATCCACGAATGCGGGCACCTCATCGCGGCGAAAATTTTTGGCCTGAAGGTGAGCGCGCCGATGTTCATCCCGTTCATGGGCGCGGTCATTTTGTTGAAGGAGTCGCCGCGCAATGCGTGGGTTGAGGCGTGGATTGGCATCGCGGGGCCGATTTTTGGCTCATTGGGAGCGGTAGGCAGCGAATTGATTTACCAGGCCACCGGCAACCCGATGTACCGCGCGCTGGCCTATACGGGATTTTTTCTGAATTTGTTCAACCTCGCGCCCATCAGCCCGCTCGACGGCGGGCGGGTGGTGACGGCGTTGTCGCCGTGGCTCTGGGTGGCGGGATATGTCATCATGGGCCTGTTCGCCATCAATCACCTGAGCTTTATCCTGATTATCATCATGGTGGCCGGCCTGCCGCGGTTGTTTTCGCTTTTTCGGAACAAGACCGACGCCCAACGGCGCTATTTTGAAGTGAGCCTTGCGCAGCGATTCTACATCGCGGGCATGTATTTTGGACTCATCGCGCTGCTGATGCTAGGGATGGAGCAGACGTTTGTTCCTCACAACTAAAACAAGTTACGGCCAACTTACTCCTTCGGCCCGAGCATGTCTTCGGGGCGGACGTGGCGATCAAAGGTGGCGGCGTCGAGGAAGCCGAGGGCGAGGCCCGCTTTCTTGAGGGTGGTGTGGTGGTGG
>CAZCMU010000149.1:0-7491 GCA_964499725.1 uncultured Opitutales bacterium | reverse complement strand
GTTTAATTCCGAACGAAAACATGATCCTAAATTCGTTATCGAATCCTTCGAAAAACGGCTGCGGGATAGTTTGTCAATTTCAATTGGCAGACCCTCGATTCGCAAGCGCCCGCCCACCCCAGCATCTTCCTTCTTGCATCATTAGCGCGGAGGGTTTAGGTGGAAGAAATCGCACCCCGCGATTAACCCCGTTTGGATTGCATCCGTTTTCACCCCGATTAGGAAAGTTACCCCCCATGAAGTTGATTATTTCCGCCAACCTGCGCCGTCTCTTGGCGTTGGCCTTTATTTCCGGAGCGCTCGCCCAGCCCGCGCTTCTCAGTGCGGCGCCGGTTGTCGCCAAACCCACGGTCACTGCGCCAGTCACCGTCACCGACAATGGCAACAATTGGACCCTCGACAACGGCATCGTCAAGGCGACGATCAGCAAGCGCAACGGCAACATGACCGCGCTAGTCTTTCACGGCATCAACACCATGGCGGGTGGCGGATACTGGGAACAAACGCCTTCGGGTGAAGTGACCCAGTCCATTACCATTGACCCGGCTACTAACGGTGGCGCGCGCGCCGAGGTTGATGTGAAGGGCATAACCGGCCGCATGGACATTGAGGTCCGCTACGCGCTGGGCCGGGGCGACAGCGGCATATACGCCTACGCGGTATTCTCGCACAAGGCCTCCTACGGCCCCGCCGGCGAAGGTGAAAGCCGCTACATCACCAAGCTCAACCACGACTTTAATTGGATCTCGGTGGATGCCGACCGCAATCTGCTCGAATGCACGTCAGAGGACTGGGGCGCGGGCGTCGTCATCCATGCGAAGGAGCAACGCATCTTGGACACCGGGTATTATAAGAATTCCGTCGAGCACAAATACAGTTACAACGCCGTGCAGTACAAGATTCCCGCCTATGGCTGGTCGAGCACCAAGGATCACATCGGCGTCTGGTTCATCAACCCCACCACGGAATACCTCTCCGGCGGCGCCTCCAAACTGGAACTCGTTTGCCATTACGACGCCAATGACAACCCGGACCCCATTATCCTCGATTACTGGTGCGCGGGTCACTACGCGGGCGGCGCGGGCTGCAACATCCCCGCGGGCGAAGAATGGAACAAGGTCATTGGCCCGATTTATGTCTATTGCAACACCCTGGCCGACCCCAAGGATCCCTCCCCGGCGGACATGGACACGCTGAACGCCACCGCGGGCAACCCGACCGTGCCGGTTGTCTGGCATGACAACGCGACCGCCTTGTTTCAAGACGCCCTCGCCCAAGCCAAAAAAGAAAAAGCCCTGTGGCCCTACGATTGGGTCAACGGCGTGGACTATCCGCACAAAGATCAGCGCGGCAACGTCACCGGCCAGCTCGTCCTCAAAGACCCTCAGGCCGCCAGCACCAAGCTGCCCCATCTGACGGTCGGCCTCGCCCACCCCGATTACTCCAGCGGGGCGGGTGGATTTGTCTCGCGCTCCGGCAATGGCAATTTGGTTACTTGGGCGCACGACGGGAATTACTACCAATTCTGGACCGATGGCACGGAAGACGGAAAGTTCACCATCACCAATATCCGCCCCGGCACTTACACACTCCACGCGTTTGCGGACGGCGTGCTCGGCGAGTTTGCGCAGACGAACATTACCGTCGAAGCGGGCAAAAATATTGATTTAGGCAAACTGGTATGGACCCCCGTGCGCTACGGCAAACAAGTTTGGGAAATCGGTTATCCCGACCGCACCGCCGGCAAATTCTTTAAGGGCGACGGCGCCAATTACTGGCTCTGGGGCTGGTATTTGCGTTACGCGTTGTTGTTCCCGAACGACATTACTTATACCGTGGGCAAGAGCGATTACCATAAGGACTGGTTTATCGAACAAACCCCCCGCGCCGACACCACCGACTGGGTAAACCCCGAGGCGAAGGATCCCGCCAACCAGCGCTTTGGCTGGATAAAGTCGCTGCCGACAGGTTCCGCTGACCCATGGCGGACGTGGGGTCATGGCCGCGCGACGACCTGGACCATTAAATTCAACATGGACAAAGCTGCGCAGGGCTACGCGGCTTTGCGTGTGGCTCTGGCCGGCGCCGATGGCGGCCGTACGCTTGGAGTGACAGTGAATGGCCATGAAGTTGGCGCCATCGGTGACAACAGCAGCGCCGCCAATGCACCCATCGTAGCCACCAATGCCCTCCGCTACAACACCGACACGGGTGTCTGGCAGGAACGAACCAAGACCTTCGACGCCGCGCTGCTCAAGCAGGGTGAAAATGAAATCCAACTTACTGTGCCCGCCGGCGACCTGACTTCGGGCGTCGTGTATGACTACCTGCGCCTCGAACTGAACGACACCTACAAGCTCGACGGCACGAAAATCGCGTCATCTCCGTAGTTGCTAAAAACCGGGTGGTTCACTTCGAGATCTGCGCGACCAAGGCCACGCGGAAACCGAGGATGTTGCCGATAAAACCGGGATCAAAGTCCCGATAGGCGGAACGGCAATACGCCTCCGTATAGTACCAACTGCCGCCACGCAGTACGCGGGCCCGGCCCGTTGCCGGGCCAGCCCAATCGGTCACGTTGCCGCCGGGGTATTTCCCGTACCAGTCGAGACACCACTGATAGACATTGCCCGTCATGTCGTAGAGGCCCCAGGCGTTTGGCCGCTTCGTGCCCACCGGATGCGTCGTGCCACCGCTGTTGTCGCCATACCAAGCCATTTCTGCCGGGTCGCCCGCATACGCGCCGGTGGTGCCTGCCCGGCACGCATACTCCCACTGCGCCTCCGTCGGCAGGGTAAAAGTGTAGCCGGACGGCAAACGCCCGGTTGCCCGCTCCCGTTGGTTCAACTTTTGGCAAAAGGCCACCGCGTTATCCCAGGAGACGTTCTCCACCGGCGCGTTCTTGCCCGCAGTCTTGAAATCGCTGGGGTTCGTGCCCATTACCGCCTCATACTGGCCCTGCGTCACGTCGGTCGCGCCAAGGAAAAAATCCTCGGTCAAGGTCACGCGCGTCTGCGGGCCTTCGTCATCGCCCCGGTCCGCCTCGTCGGTGGGACTGCCCATGAGAAAGGTGCCGGCGGGAATCGCGACCAACGTGATGCCGGGGTCAGCGGCGAGATGCGACAGGAGGCCGGTAAGTTCAACCGGTATAGGCGCGGCCCGGGCAATAACCAACGCGGGTGGAGGAGGTGGTGGAGAAGCGAATGCGACCGGCTGCGGCGACGCTGCGTCTTTCGGCGAAATCGCGCATCCAACCAGAAACGCAACGATGGCCAAAATGGGATAAGCGCGCTTCATTCGCCATAGCCTAATAGAGCGCCCAACGCCCACAAGTGGAATACCTGTGAATAAATCGCGCGTTGTTATATTGAGTCGGGCAAAATTGCCTGCAATATGAGGTGGAGATTTTGAAAAGTTACCTCATCCCCCATCATGAAATTACCCCTGCATTCCTGGTTCATTCATCTCGCCGCCTTTGGCGCAGCAACCCTGGCTACCGCCGCCGCAGCGGATATTTCCGCTGGTTCACCGACCACCCCGCCCCCGCCATCCAGTATCCCAGTACCCGGCGGGACCATCAACCTCGACTCGTATTCACCCGCCGTGTTGCCCGGCCAGGGCCTGAACCAGCATCCTTTTTTCTACACTGGGCAATACAATTTCCCCAAACCCGTGCAGACGATGTTCATTGTACGGGATGGCAAGGTCGCCTGGTCGTATGACATTCCCACCTACGCCAGCGACGCGGCCAAAACCCTTCAGGAACTGAGCGACGCCACTTTGCTCTCGAACGGCAATGTCGTGTTCGCGCGCAAGACCGGCGCGGGCGAAATAACGCCGGACAAGAAACTTATCTGGAATTACGACGCGCCCAAAGGTTTCGAGGTGCATATCATCCAGCCCATCGGCCTCGACAAGGTAATGATCGTCCAAAACGGTATTCCCGCCAAACTGATGATCATCAATATTGTGACCGGGAAAACCGAAAAGGAATTTGAACTGTCCACCAACAACGACCCCAAAAATGTTCACACCCAATTCCGCCGGGTGCAAATGACCAAGGCCGGAACGTTCCTCGCCGCCCACCATGACCAGAACAAGGTCGTGGAATACGACGCGAACGGAAAGGAAATCTGGTCCGTCGCGGTGGACATTCCCTGGGATGCCGTGCGCCTGGACAACGGCAACACGCTAATTTCCAGCCACAATTCCTTCGCGCGCGAAGTCAACCCCAAGGGCGAAACCGTGTGGGAGTTCAACCAGAAAGATTCGCCTGACATCACGCTCTTTTGCATCCAGGAAGCGAACCGCCTCGCCAACGGCAACACGGTGATGAGCAACTGGTGCCCCAACGCCGTGGTGGACGCCAAGGGCGCCAAGGCCCCCGCGAAATGGCCGACCACGGTGCAGATTCTGGAAGTCACCCCGGATAAAAAAATCGTCTGGGCCTTGCGTGCGTGGACCCCGCCGGCCGACCTCGGCCCTGCGACGGTTATTCAATTGCTCGACGAGCCCGGCGTCCCGGAAAAGCAGGAACAGCAGCGCTAGATTCAAGTCTTTCTTCGCTTTACGACGGCACTCAACTGCTCGACCCCGCATAGTTCCATCATCGCTACGCCTCTGCGCAAACCCTGCGGTATAATTCCTCGTAGCGCGGGACAATCACCGCGGCGGAAAACATTTGGCGCGCGCGTTTACGGGCTGCTTCGCCGAACGCGGCGCGACGCGCGGGATTTTGCAGGAGCGATTCCACCGCGCGGGCGAGCGCGTCGGCATCGCCAAAAGGCACCAGCAGGCCGGTCTCACCGGAAATCGTTACTTCAGGAATACCGCCCACGGCGGTAGCTACGCTGGGACAGGCAAAACACATCGCCTCCAGTATGCTCAGGCAAAAGCTTTCTGTCTCGGAGGTAAACAAGCCCAAGTCCGCCGCTTGCAGATAATCTTCGATGTCGGTGACGCGCTCGCGCACCACCACCCTGTCGGTTAACCTCAGGCGTTCAACTTCGGCCAGAAACGGCGCAAAATCCGCGCCGGCTAAAATTACCAGCTTGAAAGCCTCGCACGGGCAGATGCGGGCCACGGCAGCGAGGAGAAGATCAATGCGCTTCAATGGCCGCAAATTGGAAGAATGCAGAATCATCGCCTCGTCTTTTAATCCGAGTTCGTGCCGGACTTCCTCACGCGAACGCTTGGGTGCCTTGGGCTCAAAGAAATTGTGGATGACCTCGATGGGCCGCTCCACGGCCAGGAGTCGGCGAGTTTCCTTCTCCAAAAACGCGGAGACTGCAGTGACGGCGTCCGAGCGTTCGAGCGCATGGCGGATGGCCGGACCATAACCGGCGTCGCGTCCCAGCAGCGTGGTGTCCGTGCCATGGAGGGTGGTAACGACGCGCGGCTTCTGCTCCGGCGGCAACATGTCGCGCGCGAGGATGGCGGCAGTGGCGTGCGGCACGGCGTAGTGGACGTGCAAAATGTCCAAACCGTGGTCGCGGCTGACTTCAGCCATTTTCACCGAAAGCGGCAGCGTATAATCGGGATATTTGAACAAACCATAGTCATTAATCACCACCGGGTGAAATTGCAGCCGGGGTAAATCTTTGGGGATGCGAAACGGCCGTTCGTAACTGATGAAATGCACCTCATGACCCCGCGCCGCCAGTTCCTCCCCCAAGGCCGACGCCAGCACGCCGCTGCCGCCAACCGACGGGTAGCAAGTGATACCGATTTTCAGAGGGCGGGCCATTTTTAATTTGAGATCTGACTTACTTTGCCAGTGGCATCAGCGAATCAAAAACCAGCGGATCATTCGGAAACAGCGCCTGCGCATAATTTACTCCGGCTCTCATTCCCGCCACCTTCGCGCGGGCGAGCTGGAATTCCATGTAGTTGCGGGTTTTCATTTGTGAAGCGTGGGCCTCCATCGCCGCAGTCCAAATTTTTAGAATTTCCGGGGAGGCTATATCTATCAGAATGGGCAGCGCGCCCGGCGGTTCGGCATCGGGGGTGACGGCGTAAAAGAACAGGTTGGTAATTTTATGCGAAGGGAGTTTTTTCAATTCTTTTAAGCCGCCGTAGCGTGCCAGGCGGGTCGCGTCGCGCACGAGTAGGCCGAGCCGCCAATGGTCGGGGTGCTGGTTCTTTTCAACCGTTGGGGCGAGCACGATGGTTGGACGCAGGCGGCGAATAATGGCGGCGAGTTTCAACGCGTGCGCAGCACGAAGCTCCAAATGCGCGTCGCCGTCTAATTCCAAAAACTCAAGTGTCGCGCCGAGGATTTTGGCCGCCCGTTCGGCCTCGGCTACGCGCTGTTGCGGGGTGCCGTTGGTGCCGGCCTCACCGCGCGAGCAGACCACGAAGCGCGCGGCGCGGCCGGCTTTCGTCTCGAGGGCGATAATGCCGCCACAGCCGAATTCGATGTCGTCCGGGTGCGCGCCGAAAACCAGCAGGGGCGAAGATTTAAGTGGGGATTTCGGTATAGGCTTCATCGGATTTTTCAATTTCGTCGCGGTTAACAAAGGTGATGTCGGGGGCATCCTCGCGGCGCAGGTAGGCCTGCTCGCCCAGCCCGGCGATGTAGTGGGTGCAGTGGACGACGGACTGCATCCACCGCAGCCGCGTGTCGCGCGCGGGGCTGACCTGCTCCTTGGCAAAGTCAACCAGCGGCAGCCGTTGATAGCAATCCCCGCCCTCATGCAGGCAAAGCGCGCTGGGGGTCCAGCGGGCGCGCGCCATCTCGCCGACAAAGGGCACGTCCACAAAAAAATCCGGCACGGCGCATGCAGCACGGCGCACGGCGGGATCGCTGGAGCGCACGACGCGCACGCCTTCGAGCAGGCCCATCGCGCGGTACATCTCCAAACAGAAATCGGCGATATTCTTCACGGCAATTTGCTTAAATACTGCCGCCCAGCGTTTGTCCACGTAGGCCGGCAATTGCCGGGTCATGCTCGCCTGCCAGTCGGGCAACACGCGCTTGAGGTATAGCGGCGACCATTTACGCTGGATTTTATTGGCAAAAGAAAAATTGAGGCGTGCTGGCTCGCCAGTGCGAAGATAGCGCAAAAATGTTGAGGTCTCGCGCGGGTCGTGGTCGCTATCGTGGTAAAAAAAGATGATTTCACCGCCGCGTTCTTGTTGCAGCCTGCGCGCGGTAAAGATTTTGGCGGCGAGGAACCGTTTTGGGAAAAAGCCACACGGTTGCTGGCCGAAACAGATGCGGGGCGTCGTCATGGAGTGACGGGGGTCTTGGCAGGAAAACCAATCACTGCCTGGAGGACGAGACTGAAGCAAATACACAGCCCCGGGCCGATAAGATTATACCAGAGGTAGGAAATATCGAGGGTGTGGTAGAGGATCAGAACCAATGCCTGCGCCATAACTGCGCCCCAAAACGCCGCCGTGCCGCGCACGCGCGGGGCGAAAAACGCCAGTAAAAACAACCCCAGCACCGCGCCGTAAAACAGCGAGCCGACAATGTTCGCCGCCTGC
>CAZCMU010000148.1:0-7669 GCA_964499725.1 uncultured Opitutales bacterium | reverse complement strand
CGACCTGACGGCGGTGTTAACCCCCAAGGAAGACCAGATATTTGGCCCCCAAAACGGCCAGGGCAACAATACCGACACCCTGCTCAGCGCACCCTTCATTGGCGGCGGCACGTGGTATTGGACGGGCGTATGGGGGCCGGGGGTCGAGCCGCTGTCGCTCTACACCGGTCAGGGCTTGAAATACGACCACGTGACCATGATGAAGGCGCCGAATCCCATTTTGATGAACTGGCTGGTCAGTGGTGATGAAGGCACCCCCTTAACGTGCAATTTTACCGCCACCGGGGTCGTGGCGCCGCCCAGCACAAACGGCACCGTGGCTTTCACCCCGGACACCGGGGGCGCCATTGCTTCCGTGGGCCAGCCAAAACTGTTCAATTGGACCGCGCTGACGAATGACATCACCATCACGCCCAAAACCCCGCCGCCCGGAATGAAAGGCGACCAGCCGGCCGCCCTGCTGGTGGGCCCCAATACCGCCTACACCGGGTCTCCCGATTCCTACACCATCACTTCGGCGACCAGTGGCACCATCATCCTCAAAGAGCCGCACAGCGTGAACACAATCGTCGCGCCGATTGTCACCATTAACAACACGACGCCCATCGGCTCCGCCAACTTCACCAGCGGCCGGTATGCCTTTTGGGTCGGCGACGAGGGCATGAAGGCCAAATACACCCCGGTGGATCCCTACGTCGCTGATGCCACGCCCGACACCGCCAACGACATCGGGCAAATGTCGCGCTACCGTTTTTGGACGCCCATGCGCAGCGCGATTGAGCGCATGCTCGGCATGAGCAGTTACGGCAACATTAACGGCGGCACGATCAACGCGGTCAATGCCAACTCCAGCAGTTTGCTCAAGCAGATGCTGGAGCCGGCGCAGATTTATTTTGTGGATTCCAAACTGGCGGGCATCGGTTCCACCGGCACGGCCCGCGACCCGAGCCACCCCGAGGAAACGCTGCAACAACATTATTTTGACTTCACCACCTATTCGTACGGGCTCCTGGCCGACTCGCTGCGCGGGGGCCTGCGCTACGATTTGACCACCGCTTTCACTGAACTCACCAAGGGCCAGCAAAACGCGGCGTTTAAGGACGCCACCAACGGCTTGTTCAACCGCACCCTCCTGCCCGGCGCCAATACCGCGGCGGCGGCGGCCATCGGCACGACGACCGAGCCCAATGTGGTGGCCAATTCCGCGGTGGTGCAAAGCACGCAACTTTTCGCCCCGATGGGCCCCACTTCGGGCGGCAACATTACCTTCCACGGCCCGAATGCGCCGCCGCCGCCGGGGGTGAACAATCCCAACATCGGCGGACTGCGCTGGGACGCGATCGAAAATTTTTACAACATCGCCGCCAACAACTTTAACGGCACCGCGGTACCGGTGCAGGCGGGCAGCGCCGTCAAGGCCGGCATCACTCCGTTGATTACCCAGTTCCGGCTGCGTTTCGGCCAATTCGCGGACAGCAACTCCGAGCAATATGTTTCGGTCGAGCCCGAATTCGTCCTGGCCAATCCTTACAGTTTCCCCATCACTGATGCCGGCGGGGGCATGGACTTGGGCTTCCGCATCAACACCAGCTCGAAAACGACCAACTTTCCCCTGGGTTGGGAATGGGTTTCGTTCCTGGACGCCCGCAATGACATTCGCCAGAACCTGCAAGGAACTGGCACCTCCGGCGAGAGTTTCGCGCTGGGTTATGACACGACGCAAGGCACGCCCGGGACCAATGGCCTGGGCAGAGGGTTTGGCGACAACTTTCTCTCGACTTCGTTGGGCGGCACCATTCCGCCCATTCCGGGTTATTATCCCTTCTTAAAAAACACCATCGACTTCCCCAACGGTCTGTCCGGCCCCTCGGGCAACGGTGGCTACAATTCGGTGCTGGACAACATCGCCTTTCACATTCCCAAGGGCACCGCCTCGACCTTCAAGCCCGGCGAGGCCAAGGTGTTTTCCCTCGGCTCGAACAATTCGGTCACCAAAACCGTGGCCGCCCAATATACGGCTCCCGAAGGCCAGGTCGTCGCGTGGGTGGGCTCGCCGTTTACCGGCGCCGGGTCCGGCTCATCCTCCATTACGCCGAACAACATTGAGCCCGTCTTGATGACCGCCCAACAGCCCTTGTGGAATTCCAATTTAAATTTGCCCAGCCCGTATTATTTTTTGCGCGACACCGGCATCAGCAGCGCCCAGGGCAAATATTATAACACCAATACCGGCGTCTTCCCCGATCCGTCCACGGCGGGCGTGTACGATAGCGTGCTCGGCAACAAAAATGACGGCCTGTGGCCCGGACACAAATTTGGCTATATCTCCACCAATCAACCGGGCATATCTTTTACCATTGAACTGCGTTCCGACATTACTGAACCCAATATCAGCTACGGAGTCGGTGGCGCCACGACCCAGGTGCCCTACTCCATCGGCCGCCCGAATTACACGGTGTCCGGCGGCGTGGCCGGCCCGGGCCAAAACGTGCTCCAAAGCATTGTCAACATGGACCTCACCGGCGCCGGGATGATTGCCGGGGTCACCAACGCCCAACCGGACCCGCGAGGCTACGTCCCGCCCTTTGCCCTGGGGCAGGGTTTTCGCCGCCAGTTTTTGGGGACGGGCACCAACGGCGGCTCCATGCCGGTTTTCCTTTCCACCTACTTTAACATGATTTCGCTGCCGGGCAACCTGGGTGACGGTTCGACCCAAAGCACCGGGTACCAACAGGACATGCTGGGCTTTTATATTGACCCCGGCACCGGCACGCAACATCTCACCCCCGAGGGCTGGTTTGACCCGAGCCAATTCCTGGCCTACCGCGTTTACACGGACTTTAACCTGCGCGCCGCCAATATGGCGCTGCCCCCGTTTGCCAGCTTTAACAATCCCTGGCCCGGTAATTCCACGACCAGTGACTATAGGACTCTCACCAATAACATTACGTCCTACATGACCACGCCGCCCTATGGCCGCGTTTATGACGAGGGCCCCGGCAATGACGACTCCGTCATCACCGGCCAGGAGGACGTGAGTTTCTCCCAAAATTCGCTGGGCAAAAACGGCCAGTCCAACTCCGGATTCTCGAACCCGGATGATGCGGCCTGGGGCTATTCCAACAGCAAAAAAGGCAACGGCCAGCAATTTGTCACCCTATACAGCCTGCCGGAAAAAGGCGCGTCCCCGGTCGAAACCCTGGGCAACAACATCACCGTGCCCGATGTGGCCATGATGTCGCTGGGCCAGCTCACCCATGCCGACTTCACCCAGGACGACGTCTGGTGCTCAATCGGTTACCAGCCGGGCAACGCCTTCGGCAATTCCTATTTCTCGCCCTACGTGACGCGCGGCTCGGTCATGCAGCAGCACACCAATCAGAGCGCCAAGAAAGTGATGCTCACCGAGGCCAGCGCCTCCGCCGGTGCGGCCCAAATGCTGGGCGCGTCCATGAATCCGACCGGCCTGCCCACCACCATCTACGCCTATGACATCAGCTACATCACAAATGTCGCGCTCTGGGACCGCTACTTCTTTTCCACGCTGGTGCCCAGCCTTTCCAAGTATCCGGCCAACCCCCGTCTGGCTTTTGCGGCGGGCTATTCAGCCGCGACGGTAAACACCAACATGCAGAGCAGCCTCAACCCCGTTGACCCCGCCACCGGCGGCAAGAACACGACCTTCGTCGCCTATACGCCGGCCCGTTTCATGATGATTGACGGCGCGTTCAACATCAATTCCACGTCTTTCGAGGCCTGGCGCGCGGTGCTCTCCGCCCTGCGTGGCGTGGCCTTTTCGAATGGCCAGGGCTCCAGCGGTGGCAGCACGGTGAGTTATTTTCCGCGCACCATGACTTCGTCCGCCTTGAAGCAACTGACCAGCACCAACGGGCCCGTCAACGTCGCCGTGAATGACACCCCCGGCAATCCCCAGGCGGGCCAAAACGACCCACCGTCCTACGCCGGTTTCCGGCAATTGACGGATGACCAAATTGACATTCTGGCCGCGAAAATCATTCAACAAGTCCACCAACGCGGCCCCTTCCTGTCGCTGGCCCAATTCGTCAACCGCAACTTGCAGTATCAATACACCGGCGGCTCAGCCGACGTGCACCTGATCTATTCGGTTTCCGGGCCCTTACAGGCGGCCCTGGACATGACTTCGAGTGACGCTTTTCCCTCCTTCAACGGCTTTTTCGGCAACGTTCCGGCGGATTCCAACCCCAAGCTGTTCATCCCCGGCGCACCCGGCGCGCCCGGCGCGAACACTTCAGCCAATACGTCGGCGATTTATCCGGACGCCCCGCTCCTGGTGGGCGGCGTCAAGCCCTACTCGCAGCAAGACACCTCGAGCCATCCCTCGGCCAACCCAAACAGCGTCCTCGTTGGAATTCCGGGCTGGCTGACCCAGGCGGATCTGCTCGAAACCCTCGCCCCGATTCTCGCGGCCCGTTCCGATACTTTCACTGTCCGCACTTATGGCGAGGTGCTCAACCCGTCCATCAATCAGGCCAATCTTTCCCTGTCCCCCAGCGATGCCAAGAACCCGATCACCAGCGATATCTCGGCCGTCCAGGGCCGGGCCTGGTGCGAAGTCGTGGTGCAACGCATGCCGGATTATATTGCCACCGATACCAAGAGCATGAATGACCCCTCGACGACCACCGGCTACAACGCGCCCAACCCCAGCGCGAAAACGGGCCCGCTCTCGCCGGTCAACGCGTATTTTGGCCGCCGCTTCAAGATTGTTTCCATCAAGTGGCTGACGGCGGACGATATTTAAGCTCCTCCTGACCGCCGTTTATTCCAAGCCGAGCTGGAGCCGGCCCGCGGGCGAAATCATGTGGGGCGACCACGGAGGGTCCCAAACAATGTCCACCTGGGCGTGCTCGACCCCGGGCAATGCGGCCAGCCGGGACCGGGCGTCTTCCGCAATCACCGGCCCCATGCCGCAACCCACCGCGGTCAGCGTCATCCGCACGAAAATTTTGCGGCGTTCGCCGTCACCTGGTTCCAGGCGCAAATCGTAAATCAGCCCCAAATCAACGATGTTGACCGGAATCTCCGGATCAAAACAGGCGCGCAACGCTGCCCACACTTGTTCTTCGGAAAACTCCCCCGCGGCGTCCGGCTGGGTGGCCGTCACCGCCTGGCGCGTCGCCCACTCCGTCCCGCGCGGCCCCAGGGCTGCGAGGTCGCGCGGCGCAATACGGTAGAGCCCGAGCGCGTCACGCACCGTCAGCGATCCGCCGAGCGCCTGGGTGACCGTCACCGTCGAACCCTGGCGCAGCACCACCGCATCCCCGGCGGGAATCAGCGTGGCGGGGCAATCGCTCTGCAGGACGAATTGTTCGTTCACCATCGTCCCGACTTTCCTTGAGTTGTGCATCGGATGTCAACTGATAAGGCCGCGTTTTGCGCTTGGCCTGGCGAAGTTTTTTGCTATCGTGATTCTCCTTACCCTAACCCTTACCCACTCTTGACCCCATGATTCGGAAATATTTGACCTTAGTTCTCGCGGGATGCTGCCTTTGGACCATTGGCGGCCCGGCCACCCAGGCCGCCACCGTCGCTTCGTCGGCCGCCCCAAACATTAGCGACGCCGAAACCGTCCGCTATTTGACCCAGGCCGAGGCCACCCAATGGAACGAGGCCGCCCAACAAATCAAGGACGGCGAAGGCAAGGTCAGCGATGGAAAATTCTTCCAGACCCGCACCGAGGACCCGAATGACGTGGTCAAGCTCGACATCGCCGCCACCCACAAAAAAGGCGACACCATGGTCAAGGATGGCACCGCCCTGATCAAGACCGGCAAAGCCACCCAGGACAAGTTGCGCAAGGCGGCCATTGACCGTCGCGACGCAGCCCACGCGCAGGCCGCCGCCACGGCTGCGGCCAGCTTCAACGCCACCATCGCCCAGTGGCCGGAAGCCATTTCCGGCATGTCGGGCAATGTGCTGGGCCAGCTTTGGGATAAAAAATACACCCGGATTTATTTTGGCGGCGTGTATGCCTTTGAAGAGCCCAAGTATGCCGCCAAGCCGGATTTGTCGGCGCAAATCCTCAGTCAATTGACCAAGCTCGACCAAACCAAGAAGACACTGAACCTAGCTTCCGCCGACAGCATCAAGCTGGGCCAGGACAACGGCAAGCTCATCATCAATTATCCCTCCCGCGCCGCCGATGCGCAGAACGGCACCAAGTCGGCGCTCATCGTCGGCGAGGTTCTCTATGAAACGGGCAACGGCTACGCGGCCTTCTCGCTGCGCGCGATTGACCTTTCGAATCTCCATGTCGTGGCCAACCAGCTCATGATGCTTTCCGTTGAGCCAACCATGGCCAAACTACTGGGCCTGCCGGCTTTCCGGGTCATGGCGCGCCGTGAAGCCCCCGACACCACCGCCCAACCCGTCGCCGCCAATGCGGGTGACGCCACCCCGGTCGCGGCCGCCCCCGCCGCCGCTCCCGAGCCCGCCCCGGCGCCCGCCATCATCGTCAACTTGCAAGACCCGAACGACACCCTGGCCAGCTTTAAGAATTCAAATTACGTCTTCCGCCTGGCCACCACCGGCCATGCCAATACGCTGGAAAATCGCTTCACGGCGCTCCTGGTAAAGTCCTATTTTCACGATTTGCAGCCGGACGTGACCATTTCCGACCAGGATTTTCTCACCATGGCTTTGCCCGCCGACGCCGACGCCGACGCTGCGGCCAGCCCCGCCGATGTCAACACCGCCTGGGTGTTGCCCAACGTGTCGGACCTCGGCCCGAGCATCGAACTCGACGCCTTGACCGCCCGTGACTTGAACAAAAATGCGGCGGTTAAAATCGGCAAAATCACCATTGAGCGGGCGTTGCCCAAGCTCTTGCTGCCGCCCGCCGCGCAACTGCGCGCCGCCGGGTACTAGGAGCGAACCAAGCCCTGGCCGCCAGCAGGCGCAGGAACGCGGTTGCTGGGCGTCTTTTGCCGCTGTCCGGGCGGCGCGAGGCCGCTTTTGCGGTTGCCTTGGCCCACCCTTTGGGTAATTCTACCCATAGGTTGCACTCGCCCCTGCGCCACGGTGATGAATCTGCCACCCTACAACCTGCTCGAACCGGACACCCGCAACCCGTTGGCGGTCGCCGGGGCGGTGGAGAAATTGCATGAGCAAGCCTTTCCCGGTGTCGGCTGCGTCTATGTGAGGCCTATTTTACGGAAAATCGAGGGGGTTTTTGCCGGCCACTGGCGGGATTATCAGGCCATGGATACGGCCTATCACGATTTGGAGCACACCCTCCAGGCCACGCTTTGCTGCCTGCGCATGGTGGCGGGCCATCACCGGGCGGGCGCCCGGCCCGTTCTGAGCCCGCACGATTTCGGCATCGCCTTCCACGCCATGCTCCTGCACGACGTCGGGTATGTGAAGAAACGCGGAGACAACGAAGGCACCGGCGCTAAATTCACGCTCATCCACGAGCCCCGCGGTTGTGAAATCGCCCAGGACTTTCTGGCGGAGGAAGGCTGGGAAAAAGCCGACATTGACCGGGTCTGTTCGCTGATTTTATGCACCGGCCCGCGCAGCAACCTCGGCGGCACCAAATTTGGCAACCCCGCCCACCGCTTCCTCGGCCAGGCCGTTTGCACCGCCGACTTCCTCAGCCAGATGAGCGACCCGGGCTACGTGCAAA
>CAZCMU010000147.1:0-7677 GCA_964499725.1 uncultured Opitutales bacterium | reverse complement strand
GATGGCGCGCGACCACCCCACCCTGCGCATCGGACTGCACTGGCACTTTAATGATTCGCGGCCACTGACGCGGCCAACCTGGCCTTGGGGCAATTCACCGGCGGCGGCGGGCTGGGCGATTGGCTTGCAATCAACTTATCGCGCCCTGGCCTTGGCGGAAGCACAGGCGCAACTGGACGCTTTCCTCGCCACGGGCCTAAATGCAGCTTTTGTCAATTCGCATCATCATTTGCAAATCCACCCGCGGCTGTGGCGACCGTTGTGGCGTATGGCGGAACGCCTGCCCGGAGCCTGGCTGCGCCTGGGCTGGCCGTATTTTTTTGATCGGAGTCCATACGGAGCTTTCACTGCGGCAGGGGCCTGGCTATTGGGTTCGCGACCGCGACATGAATGGCACGGGCTGGCCAGTGCCGGGCTGTGGGGTCTGGACCGGAATTTTTCGATGCACCCCGGCGAAGTACGGCGGGCAGTGGCCTTAAATGTGCCGGACTGCCAGGAATTCATCTTTCACCCACGAACATGCGACGATCAGGATACGCGCTGCCTGATTGAACTCGGGCGGACCCCGCTCAGCCCATGAACACCACCGCGCCACCACGCACATTTTGCCTGCACAACGATGTCTTCGCTTTTCCCAACGAAACCATCTGGCACCATGAAAATGGCCGGACGCGATGGGAGCGAGCGGGGAAAGGGACGAACCGCGGCGAAAAGTACATGCGGCGCTGCTTTGTGCTGACGCGTTCTGCCGCGCAATTCTGGCGGTTTGCACGGTTTGCGCCAAACCAGCCGCGCCCATCCACTGCGGAATTGGGCCGGTGCATTCGCACCGTGGTTGCCCGGTCGATCTGGAACGCGGCACGTTATCCAGAGCGCGTGACTATGGGTGGCTTTGCCAACCTGCGTGAAGCCAGCGCGGCGGAACCCGATGTCTTTCGCTCCAACCTGGGCGGTTGGTGGCAGTCGTATTTCCGTTTCGGCAACTGGCGCATCATTCTGCCGAATGGTCCGCGCGATCAACGCACGGCATTGGCCCAATTGCGGCAATTGCTGGCCCATGACGGGCCGACGGTGCTTTGGCTGATCAATTTTCCCTGGTTAAGCATGAACCACGCCGTCCTCGCGGCGCGCGAAACCGACGGGGCGCCCGGGCACTTCGAGGTTTATGATCCAAATTTGCCCGACAAGGCACAGACGCTCGTCTTCGATGAAGTTTTAAGCCAGTTTACTTATCCACCAACTTTTTATTTTCGCGGCGGCGCCGTTGGGGTGCGCCTGGCCTATCACCAACCATGGCATTAACCCACCCTGCCCGGGGCAGCCTTCGCCCGGTGTATGTCACCGGCCTTGGCCTGATCAGCGCCGCCGGCGCGGATGCCGGGACCGCGTGGGCGCAAATCGCGACCGGACAACCGGTGGTAAAGCCGGTGCAGCGATTTGATATTTCTGGTTGTGAATGTCGCGTGGCCGCGCAAGTGGACGATCAGGATTTGCTTGCGGCACCGCCCAAGGCGCGCTGGCCACGTTTTGCCCGGCTGGGACACACCGCACTGGACGCGGCCCTAATCCAGGCGCGATTGCGCGGCGCGAAAAATCATTGCCTCGACTCCGCGTTGCCCTTGTGGTGCAGCACCACCGGTGGCGGCACCGAATACGGTGAAACATGCGTCGTCAATGCCCGCGCCGGCCAGCGTGGCGGCATCATCGCGTCAGCCATGCGTTATCAAGCCCGTTACTTGCCCTATGCGCTCCAGGAAACTTATGGAATACGCGGTGCCGCGGTCACCTTGAGCAATGCTTGCGCCAGTGGGGCTGATTTGATTGGCACCGCGGCGAACCTCATCGCATCGGGACGCGTGGAGCGCATCGCGGCGGGTGGAGCGGAATCACTCAGCACTTTGCTCTTTCACGGATTTTCCTGTCTGCGCGCGCTCAGCCCGACGACCTGCCGGCCATTTTCGCTTTCCCGCGACGGACTGTGGTTGGGCGAAGGAGCGGCCTTTGTGATTCTCGAAAGCGAAGCCGAAGTCATCCGGCGCAAGGTCACGCCGCTGGCGCGACTGGCCGGTTACGGCCAGGCCACCGATTTGCACCATATTGCGCATCCCCACCCACAGGGGATTGCACTTAAGCAGGCACTGGAACAAGGGCTCGCACTAGCGGGGGTGGTGCCTGAAGAAGTGGCTTACATCAACACCCACGGCACCGCGACGCCCGCCAATGACGAAGCGGAGGGCAACGCTTATGAGAGCGTGTTTGGCGCGCATTTGCCGCGCGTGGCGATTAGTTCGATTAAAAATATAACCGGCCATACGCTGGGCGCGGCGGGAGCGATTGAGGCGGTGCTGACGATTGAAGCCCTGCGCCGTGCCGCGCCGCTACCCGCAGCAATGCTGGCGGATCCGCTGCCAAAACTGGCGGCGAGTCTGATGAAGTCTCGCGAACGTCAGGTCAATGGTCGCGCGTTTGTCTCAACGAACTCCGGCTTTGGTGGCGCGAATGCCGCGCTGGTTTTTCTCCCTGCCTGACCATGCAATTCAATTTCAACATCGCAGGCATAGGCGCGATCAGCCCGGCTGGCCAGGGTCTCGATCGCCTGCTCGACGGATCCGCCCCACGCCGACAAAATTGGCCAACACTGTCGCCATCCGCACCAACGGTGGCAGCGGGTTGCGTGGACCTTACGCTGCCCTGTTGGGCGCGCTGGCGCACCCACCCGCGCCTGCGCCGGGTTGGGTCGCAGACACTTTTTCTAATCGAAGCGGTGGACGAAGCGATTCGCCGCGCAAATTTACCGGCTGGAGCCACAATCGGTCTCTCCGTTGCATTTGGCAATGGAGTGCTGACCTTGACTCGCAAATTTTACGAAGGCGTCGCGCGAGGCGGCCTCGACGGTGCGAATCCCGCATGGTTTCCCGAAACGGTCTTTAACGCGCCGTTGAACCATGCGTTGGGCGCGTTGGGCCGCGAAGGTCCGTCGTCCGCCTGGGTCGGCGATGCCGCGGCGCTGGCGCAAGCCTGGGTCAATGCCGGGCTCTGGCTCGAACAAGGCACGGTGGATGCGGTCGTCGTGGCGGCGGCGGAAGAGGTGGACGAAGCCATGATGGAAGTCTCACTACGCGCCGGCTGGTTTCACCCCAAGAGCAAAGTTTTTCCCGCCGAAGGTGCAGTGGCCTTTGTCCTCACGCGCGAAGGTCCGGCGCAAAGCCAGGGAAATTTAAAAATCCATGCGGGACTGCCCTGGGGACGCCAGACCGACGCGCGAGCGGCGCTGGCTGAAGTTCTGGCGGCTTTTGATCCAGCGTGGCCAATCTTCGCGGGCCCCATGCCACCACCAGGTCCGGCGCAACAGGCTTGGAAACAGCGACCCACCCGCATGGAATGGCCCGCGCCGTGGCCCTACCTGGGCGAGGCGCATGCGGTTGGAGCAGGGTGGACCTTGGCCCGTATTCTAAGCAGCGCGCCAAAGGAAAAATTTGCGGTCGTGGTCCCCTTGTGGGGTGCCGGCCACCAAGTTGCTGCTTTGGGCTGGGAGTCATTAGAACATTGCGTTACGCGGAAATAAGTAAGTTAGTGGTAGTTATGGCAAAAAATCAGGCTAGCCTCGATGATTTGCGGGTTATCCTGGTCGAAAATACCCTGCTCCGCGTCGAGCCCCAGAATATCGGCGCCGACCAATTGCTCTTCGGCCCGGACGGCTTGGGCCTGGATTCCATTGACGCCTTGCAACTCGCCGTTGCCGTGGAACGGCGTTACGGGGTGACGTTGAAGGATCCGGCACTCGTTCGGCGAGTGATCGCCACGCTGGGGGAATTGCAAATTTGGATAAATGAGCAACCCTAGCCCGGTGGCCTGCGCCCGGTTCCAGCCATGCATAATCGGGTAAATAATTTTGTTCTCCGAGGAGTCCTGTTGGTGGCGGGTCTGGGTGTCGCAGCATGGGCGTTGCTGACTCTGCGCTGGCAGGGTGACCTGATTGATTTATTCCCGGCTGACTTGCCGGCTGTGCGGGACTTGCGCGCACTGCAGGCGCAAGGTAGTGAGGATTTTAGTCTGCTTGGCGTGGTGGTGGAACCTGGCCAGGAAGACTCGGGGCAACTTGCGGCGCGACTGACCCATGTCGCGGATGCACTCGCTGCTTCGCCACTTGTGGCCAAGGCGGAGGTCCTGACCGACCCTTCCCGGCTCGCACCCGAAGGCTGGGCCGCGGTCTTCATCGGTTTGCCGCCGGACCAATTTGCGCAATTTACAAAATCAACGAGCGAAAACGGAGTTCGCGCACACCTGCAAACGGCGCGGGAGGCGTTGAGCGGCTGGCCGGATCCCGCGGTTTGGGCCCGCATCCACTATGATCCACTGGGGCTGGCCGATTGGGTGGTGTCGCCAACTCCGGCGGGATTGAACGGAGCACCGCCGGCTGCGCCCAATCCCATTCTCCGCGTCGCACCGAAACTCCGCGCCAACACGCTCGCCACAGCAGAACCGCTGGTGGCAATGGTGCGTGCGGCCCTGGCCTTTAACGGATTTGCAACCGGGAGCGTCGCCTTAACGGGTGAAGCGGCCTACGTGACCGAAATTGGCCGCCAGATGCGTCGCGAAATGATTGGCATGACACTCAGCTCGGGGGCGCTGATCGCCTTGGTTTTTCTACTCGCGTACCGTTCATGGTTTCCGTTGGTGGCATTGTTCGCACTGCAAGCCGCGGGATTGTTAGCCGGCCTCTTGGTGGCGCGCCTGGTCTGGGGCAGCATCAATCTGCTCAGCGTCGCGTTTGCGTCGGTGGCGCTGGGGCTGTGTTCTGACTATGGCGCAGTCGTCTATCATCATTTTGCGAAAGGCGGACGCAAGGGCGGCGAAACCTGGCGCACCCTGCGGCGCAGTTTAATTTTTTGTGTGCTCACGACTGCGGTCGGCCTGGGCGGGCTGGCGGCCAGCGCCCTGCCGGGTTTGCGGCAGTTTGCCGTGCTCATCAATGTCTGCCTGATCGTGGTGGCCGTGCTGGCGGTTGGGCCATGGGCAAGTTGGGTGGAACGGCATATGGGCGCGCGCACCATTCCTTCCGCGGAGACAACTGAAGCGGAGCAACCCGCGCCGGTTTGGTTGCGGCGAAGCGGCTGGATTTTTCTCGCGGGCGGGTGGCTGTTGCTGGGCTGGGCTGGATTACATCTCGGAAGTATTTATGACTTTTCCTGGTCGCGGATGTCTCCACCGGGCCTGGAGGCGCAACACGGGCAGGATGTGCTCTCCGCGTACATGCCGGTGAAATTGATTACCGGCGACGAAAGCGCGTGGGCCGTTAATCGCCAAATCTGGGCGGCGCGAACGTCGTTTGCGCTTGGACCGATTTTCGTGGCCGAAGGGTTTCAGCCAAATTTGGCCGAACCCTATCAAAATCTTTTTCAATTGCTGGATGGCTGGAGCCACGGCGACCCGGCCCTGGAAATCTGGTCGCGCGGCTCCACGGCCTTCGCCCGTTTGCAGTCCACGCTGCCCGCGTTAATCAAAAGCAATATCCTCACGACTTCGGCCTGGGCCATGATTATTATTCTGGCGTTGCTGGCGTGGGGCCTGGGCTCGATGGCGCATTTGTTGCGAACCCTGCTGGCCATGGCGGCGGGCGTGGGTTGGTGGCTGGCAGGTTTGGCGGCAGTGCATGAGCCGCTTTCACTGGCTGCTTTCGCCAGTCTGCCCATCTTGTTTGGCCTGGGAGAAGATTTTTGCATCTTTATCATGCTATTTATCCGGCAGGAAGGCCAGCGCTGGGGAACGGCCCGCCAACGTCTGGGCCAGCCGCTCGCGCTGGTGGCGATAATCACCATCATTGGTTTCGGCACGAGCGGGTTCAGCGCACAACCGGCGCTGCGCAATTTTGGAGTCGTATTGGCGCTGGGAATTTTGAGTTCGTTTATGGCCGCGGCGCTTGGCCTGCCAGCGTTGCTCGCAACCATGAAGCCCAAGGGTAAGTAATTGCGTTCCACTCGCCCGAAGTCAAAATCTTGTCCATGTTTCCGATTGTTTGTATCGCGTTGTGCGTTTTTGCCGCCACAACCCCCGAAACTACGACCCCAGCCACGCCAGTCGCGGGAGCTGAACTGGAAGCATTTCAGAAAAACTACGCGGACCATCGCCTCAACACCGCCGGCTGGAGTGGCAATTTTCATCAGGAGGCGCACAGCCCGGACTTGCTTGCGCCGATCACCAGCGACGGCAACCTGACTTACCGCGCGCCGGCGTCGCTGGAAATGGCTTACACCGCGCCGCTGGCCGGCCAGGTTTGGATTCAAAAGGATGTAGTGGGGCAAAAATTTCCGGGCCGTCCGCCGCAAGTAACAGCCGCACCCATGGTGCGCTCGTTGCTGGAATTTTTTCGCCAACCACCTGCGGCCTGGGAAAAAGACTTTACGCAAACGGCCCAACGCGACCAGGATGTGGTGCGCATTCAACTGACGGTCAAACCCGGGGCGCCCGCCGGCCAGCCCAGTCGCATTGTGGTTGAAGTCAATGCCCTCACGTTCGACCCGCTGCGACTGGAGATTGTTTTCGCCGAAAAGGCCTCCTTGGTCTTTATCTTTACTGATTGGCAATCGCTCGGTCCTCTCTCCGCTATTCCACTCGAACCACCTGCCCATGAACCAACCGCACCTCCCCCACGGCCCGGGGTTTCGCCTCGTCGATAAAATTTCGACAATCGAGGCCGGCCCTTTGCTGCGCGGAAGCGTGTGGCTGAATCCGGAGTGGCCGATTTTTCGCGACCACTTTCCCAACCGCCCCGTGCTCCCGGCGGTTTACTTTGCAGAAATGGGCGCGCAAACCGCTGGCGCGTTGTGGGCCGCCCACGCCGGGTTTTCCCCTTCCACGCCACTGCAATTGGTGGAAATAAAGAAATTTCGCATCCGGCAGCCCGCATTCCCCGGACAAAATCTGCAAATTAACGTCCGCCTGGCCACGGCTTGGCCAGAATTGGCAACGTTTCAGGTCCAAATTTTTCGCGACGAAGCCGTGCTGGCGGAAGGCGAAATTATCATGGCAAACGCCAAGCTGGCAACCTAAGTCCGGCGCTTACACCCCGAGTTGGCGGGCCAGCACACGGGTATCTATCTTGCCGCGGGCGGTGCGGGGGAATTGCGGCAACGCAAGCCAGGTACGCGGTTGTTTCCAGGTTGGCAGACGGGTGGCCAACCCGCGCTTTAGTTCACGCGCTGGCGCGGTAGTTTCCACTGCAACGACGAGAAAATCACGACCAGCGCGTACGCCGACCCCACACCAGGCGTCGGACACCCCGGGCAAGGTGCGCAGGAGAGATTCAATTTCCGCCGGTGCGACTTTACGACCGGCCAAATTGGCCTGCCGGCCCAGCCGGCCCGTCAGGACAAGTTCGCCTTTACCGTTCCATCGTCCGCAATCCGGCAACAAACTTTGTTTGCTTTGGCTGGTGACCGCCGTGCTGCGCACCTGTACGCGTCCCGCGCGCAATGTTATCCGCACCCCGGGCAAGGGCCGCCCAACGCTGTGGCCCCCCAGCGAAGCACGCCCCGTTCGGTCGTAGCAAATCCCACCCGTTTCGGAAGCGCCGTAGAAATTATGAATCTTCCGACCAAAGCGGCGAAAAAAGTCCTGGGCGACTTCGGGAGAAAGCGGCGCGCCGGCGGAAATGGCCAGCCGGAGTTTACCGAGGCG
>CAZCMU010000146.1:0-7687 GCA_964499725.1 uncultured Opitutales bacterium | reverse complement strand
TTTTTTGCAGCCAGGTGTGGGCGGCATCAACTTGGGGTGTCTTTACCCGCCCAGCGGAATTTCGCCAATGAAAAATTTCATCATCCGAAATGCCAAAAATTTCCCGTAGCACGCCACAAACTTCAAAATCATCCTCGAGATCCACGAGCACGCCCAGCAGTGCCGCCAGCCACGTGCGCGCGGGGTCCGCGCCCCGGGCCTGGTCGGCGGAGTGCAGTTGGGCCTTGAGTCCCGCCGCCCGCAACGCCACCGCCAGCACGCCCAGCCATTTCCGTCGCGGGGCCAGTATCGCCAGTTGCGACCAGTCGTCCACGCCCGCGCCGGTCGGTCCTGCCGTTGCCAGCCAGCGTGCCAGCGCGGCGGCTTCCGCTCGGCGAATTTCATCCGCCGACGGTTTTTCGCCCAAATAATCCGGACGCATTATCGGCAGCCGCCAGACGTTTCCCGCCCCCGCGTTCGGCCGCGCCCGCAGCTCGACAAATTCAGCTTGTCCACTCCGTCCATCCAGCAATTCGGGAAAGGCCGCGTTCACCCCCGCCACGATTTGTTCGTCGCAGCGTAAGGTGACGGTGAACGCCAGTTTTTCTGCGGAACCACTTTGGACGAGCCGCCGGTCCAAATCCGCGTAGGCGCGCACACTGCCGCGCTCGTAAATGGATTGCTGTGGGTCGCCTACCATGGAGAACCGGCCCGGCGCCGGTGGCGCCCCGGCGCCTTCCAGCCACAGTCCGGGCGCGCCCGCGGGTTGGGCCACGCCGGCCAGCACCGCAAATTGCGCCGGGTCGGTGTCCTGCGCTTCATCGAGCAGCACGGAAAATTCCTGCGCGCGAATGCGCGCTCCCAGCGCAGGGTCGCGCAACAACCCGGCAGCCGGGCGCACGAAGTCATCATAGCTCAAACAGCCTTGTTGCAATTTGAAATCCGTGTAGGCGCTGGCCAGGCGCGCCGCGGCGTGGGCGGCCGCACTCGCCAGCCAGTTGCGCCAGGGCTGGAATGTTTCGGCCCACAAGGCTTCAAAATCCGCGCCTCCACCCGCCGCCAGCGGCAGGCCCAGCGCGCGCGCCTCGGCTGGGGCGTCCTGCCAGCGGCACAAACGTTCGCGGGCCCGGCGAATATTTTCCTCCGATTTTTTATTTTTCTTCGCACGTTGAAAATCAAACAGCGGCGCGAGTTCGACTTTTGGAGTCCGGCCCGGTTCCGGGGGTGTCTTTTCGCCCGCCGGCCACGCCCAAACAAGTTTCCACACGTTTTCCGCCGCGCCCTGCCGCCGCCAGGCCGCCCGCGCGGCCTCAGGTAAAAACGCCGCCACGTCGGCGGTGTCCCGCTGGAAGGCCAGGCGCAATGCCGTGTCATCCAGCTCCACATTGAAGCGCGTGGGCAGGCCGGCCAACGGGCCAAACCGGCGCAGCAATTCCATGCAGAAACCGTGGATGGTGCCAAAGAACGCCTCATTGAATAATCCCAGCACCCATGGCGGCAGCCCGTCTTTGACAATTTCACCGCGCGCGCGGTCACGCATTTCATCGGCGGCTTTGCGGGTGTAGGTCACGACGACCAGCTTGGGCAGTCTCGGCGCGCGACCACGGGCGCGTCCCTGCTCATCTTCGCGCGCAATTTGCAGAATGCGCAGCGCGATGGCCGTGGTCTTGCCCACGCCGGCGGGTGCAATCACCGAAAAATTGCTTCCGGTATCGGCGGCAAAGCGGTCGCGCGCGGCTTGGTCGGACAAATTCATACGGTGGAGGGATGCGTGAGCAGCCATTTTTGCCGCAAAATTTCGGCGGCCACCGGCAGCGTGGCCGTGGGGTAGTCGCCGGCCTCGCGGTATTCGTCGGTCAAGTCGCTGATTTCCCCCCAGCAACCCTTTACAGCATAATCTGCCAGCAGTTGCCAGAGCTTCGCCAGCTCGGGCGCGCCGAGTTCGGCCTCCGTCAGTTGGGGTTCCGCGGCGGCGTCGCGGTTTAGCAAGGTGAGCAACACCGTGGGCGCACCCAGCGCGAGCAAGGCCTGGGCATACAGCGCCAGTTGCAATCCTTCGCCACGCGCCAGCCGCGTTTTACTCAGCGGTTTCGCCGCTCCGCTTTTGAAATCAATCAGCCACGCATTCACCAGTCCGCCTTGCGTGAAGACCGCGGGTCGTGAAAACAAAGCCAAATCTATCCGACCGGAAAGTGGAATCGAGGCTCCGGTTCCCGGCAGCGCGATGCGCAAGCCCGGAGGCAGCGATATTTCCGCCAGCCCTTGCGGCCAGTCCGGCTGTTCGGCCAGAGTTTCAATCCAGTGTTCGGCCAGGCGGGCGGCGCCCGCCCAGGTGTCGAGCCACGCTTCCGGCAACGGCTTTCGCGCCGCACCATACGCGGCGGTGGCTTGCGCGCGAATATCCTGCGCTCGGTCCTGCGCAAGTTTCCGCCAAAGCTCGCGACTCGGCAGCGGGATGGTTTCGCGCGCCGCGCCCGTTGCGAAAGCCCGCGGCCCGGGCTGCACCCATGCATGCGACCACAGGCCGAGGCTGCGCCGGGTAAAATCATCCGTCGCCACTTCCCAGCGTGGAGCCAGCTTCAGCACCTGCGCAAACCAGGTCGCCCCCGGCTGCTTCACGGCATTTTCCCAATACACGCACGACAGCCGCAGGGGTTCCGTCGGTGGAACCTTCAAACAAAATGAATAGTCATCAAACGGCGTGGCGGCATTGCGCCGGGTCGTGAATGCCCGCGCCGTGGCTTCCGTGCTTGGTGTGTCATCCGCGGTTTTTTCCTTCGGCAAAATATTCAAAAACCGTTCGCGGCGAACTAAACTGGCGGTGGCCAGAGATTCCCAGTCTGGTGCGGTGGGCAGACGCCCGAGGACGCTTTTGGCCACCGCCCAAAAATATTCCGACAGGCGCGCCGGCCGGCCATCGGCGGGGTCAATCAGCCGCGCCGTGAGTGCCAGGCCCTTCGTCGGCAACGCCAGCGACCGCGCAAACGACGCTCGCCCCAGTCGGCGGCGGTCAGCGGCGTTGAGTAACAAACTACGCTCCGGGGCAACCGTCCAATGCCCTTCGCCTTGCGGGCCTTGCCGTAGTACACGGTGGTTGAGCGCGGCCATGACCGTTTCATCGAGCAAGGGTGAGTCCCTGTCTTCCACCGGCCATTCGCCATGTTGCAAACCGGCCAGCACCAGGTGACTCCATGCCTGCGCAGCGGCGCTGGCGGCATCGGTGATTTGCAGCGGCGCCCACGGCTCGCGGCCCAGTGCATTGCGTGTGCGACCAGGCACACGGGTCACGGCCCGCGCCCAGCGCAAAACGGCCGCGCGCGGCACGGGCGCGCCGGGCGCATCCGTCCAGTCTTGCGCGCGTTCCTCGAGAATTTCCGGCGGCTCCGGCCACCCTATTTTTTTGGCCGTGGCGCAAATGACTCGAAAAAATTCTCCCAGCCCGGCGAATTCCGCCAGTCGCGGCCACGCGGCGAGAAACCCGCTGGCCTCGTCAACTTCTCCGCGCTGTGCGCCCAGCCACGCCGCGAGCACGGCGGGGTCATCGGACAACGTGGCCCCGGCGGCATCTTGGAGGGATTTTTCGATGGCTTCACTGTCGCCGGGTAATAATTCTGAGCCGGCGGCAGCCCGCGCCCACGCGACCAAACTCGCGAGGCGCCCGTGTTCCTGCCAGTCGAGCCACGCCTCGAAACGGATTTGCGCCCCACTGCGCCCAGGCAAATGACCTGGCGCGTCATGGTGTGGCAGCCCGAGTGCGGACAGCCGCGCCGCGACTTCGCGCGCCAGCGGGCTGCCCAGCGAACCCACCACAATGCCGATTCGAGGTGAGGTTGTTTCCGCCTCCTGCAAAAATGCCAGCGCTTGCGCGACCACCAGGTCCGCCTCGGCCTGGACATTGTTGGCCAGCCATAAAATAGGTTTGGTTACTAAAGCGTATGCATTTTTATTTTCAGATGGTTGTGCCGGAGTCGGGGCCAAGATTTCCGCCCCCAATCCCGCAAACGGCGCGGGAGTCTCCACGGCTTCCAGCCATTCGGCGGTGCCGCCCAGTTTTTCCTCCCACGCGCCCACCCAGGCCGCCGCGGTGGTTTGCGCATAATCCACCACGTCGAGAACTAATTCGCTTTCATGGTAGGCGACGGTCGCAGCTTCCAGCAAAGGCCGCCACGCCCAATCACCAGGTCCAAAACCGACCGCGAGTAATTGTGTGCCGAGCACCGGCAGCGTGCCCGCCGCGGCCGCGGTGCGCAATTGTTGGTCCGCAGCAGCGGCGGTACACCAATGGGTTAGCTCGCGTAATTGCGCGGCGGTGGTGGCGAGTTCGCGCGCACTGGCATCCGGCAGGGCTTGGGCGTTCCAGCCTGCGCTTTCCAAAGTGTCGAGCAATTCCTGAAACAACGCGGGGTCGGGCCCAAACGCGCGCGCCAGGGGGTTGTCCGGCAGCCGCGCGGCGGCGATTTCCAGCAGCAGATGCAAGTCTTCGCGCAAGGCGACGCGCCGCGCCGGCCCGGGCAGCGCCCGCAATAACTGCGTCCGCAAATGGCCGGGGGTCAGCCAGTCAATGCCCAGCACCGGGATTTTTTCTTCCACAGCCCGCGCTTTGAGCGCCGCGATCCAGGTCGCGTTGGGCGCCAGCACCGCGCGGCTTTCCTGCCAGCGGGCGCCGTGGATGCGCAACCACGGCCCCACCGCACTCTCCCAAACGGCGGCGGGATGGTCGGAAACGCGCAAGCGGGCCAGCATGGAAAACCAGCATGGCGGAGGATGGGAAGGGGATGAATCAAAATCTGGCTCAAAAATAATGGTTTTTTACCACTTGCCATCCCCCCGCCCGCCCGGTTAATTGTGCGGCTATTCGCGTGCCGCGTCGGCTGCGCGGGATGCCTTATCACCTTATTTCCTCCCATGGACGTAGATTCTTCTTCCAAATCCGGGCCCAGCACCATGGTGCCCATCGCAATCGGCCTCGTCGGCGTGCTCTTGGGCGCCATCGCCTTATTCATGTCCATCAGCAATGGCTCCTCGGTCACGAGTAAAATCAACGACCTCAGTGCCCGGGTTGACGATGCCTCCACCAAGGCTACTTCCGCCTCCCAAGGCGTGCAAGACCTCGAGGGCAAGGTGAAGCTCAATGCCGACACCATCACCGGCATCAACAGCTCGGTGCAGAACTTTATTTCCCAGGCCAGCTCCGTCATCCAAAAGCAGGGCCAGGAAATAGCGGATCTCACGGCCAAAGGCCCCAAGGCTTCGACCGCCTCCAAAGGCGCCAAGAGCGCCAGCAGTGAATCCTCGGGCCCCGGTGGCACCTACACCATCGCCTCGGGCGACACCTTTAGCAAGATCGCCGCCAAATACGGCGTGAGTGTGGCGGCCATCGAAGCGGCCAACGCGGGCGTCGAATCCTCCAAATTGAAAATCGGCCAGAAGATTAATCTACCGGGTAAAGCTTCCAGCAGCGCCCCGGCTCCGGCTGCGCCGGCCCCTGAGGCGACCGCGCCGGCCGCCAGCGCGCCGTAATCTCGCCAGTATGGCCAAGCCCCCGCCCGCATCCCGGCCTCCGGTTGCCGGCGGTAAAGCCAAGCCGCCGGCGGCATGGCTGACGCTTAAACAGACGGTCGTGGCCGATTGCCGCGTTTTTCGCGTTCAGCAGCGGCGTTTGCGCCGGGTGAGCGATAAGCAAGAGGGCGATTTTTTTGTCATCGAAGCCCCCGATTGGGTCATCACGCTTCCGCTGACTCCCAAACAAGAATTGATTTTGGTGCGCCAATGGCGCTTTGGCGTGGAAAAACTTTCCTGGGAGCCACCGGGTGGGGTCATGGATCCGGGCGAAAACCCCGTCACCGCCGCCCAGCGCGAATTGATTGAGGAAACCGGCTACGCCGGAGCGCCCGTCCGCCTGCTCGGCCAGGCCGCGCCCAATCCCGCCATCCAGAATAACCGCGTCCATTTTGTGCTCGTGAAAAATTGCGTGCCGAAATCGAAGCTCGACTGGGACCCGCACGAGGAATTGGAACCGGGAATTTTCCCCCTGGCTAAAGTTGAAAAGATGATTCGCCGCGGCGAAATTTTCCACAGCCTCGCGCTGAATGCGCTGCAATTTTTGTTTATGCATTTGGCCGCGTCGAAGGCCCGTTGATTTTTTCATTCACTATTTTATATGAAGCGTCTCACCCTTCCCCATGTTGCTCACGCCCCCGCGGCCGTCCTCGTCGTCGGCTCCGTGGCCTATGACGACATCATCACGCCCCGCGCCAGCGGCGAGCGCATCCTTGGCGGTTCCGCCAGCTATGCCGCCCTCGCGGCCAGCTATTTTGCGCCGACGCGTTTGGTCGGCGTGGTTGGGCACGACTTTGCGCCGCACGACCTCGCCCGGCTGCGGGCGCGGGGGATTGACCTCGAAGGACTCCAGGTGGATGCGTCCGGTCCCACTTTTCACTGGAAGGGCAAGTACCACGAGAATTTCAACCGGCGCGACACACTGGAAATCCACCTCAACGTGTTCGAGCGCTTTCGGCCGCAATTGCCCGAGATTTACAAACACTCCGAATACGCCCTGCTCGGCAACATTCACCCCGCGCTGCAGCGGCACGTGCGCGCGTCGCTGGGCAAACATGTTTTTGCCGCCGCCGATACGATAGATTTGTGGATCAAAACCACCCACGAGGAATTGCTCGCGCTCCTGCGTCAACTCGACCTCTTTGTCATCAACGACACCGAGGCGGAAATTCTGACTGGCGAGTCGAACCTCATCCGCGCCGGCCACGCCCTGCGTGCGTTGGGGCCGCGCCTCATCATCATTAAAAAAGGCGAGCACGGCGCTTACCTGTTTCATCCGGAGGGCCTCTTTGCGCTGCCGGCTTATCCGGTGGTCGAGTTGCACGACCCCACCGGCGCGGGCGATTCCTTTGCCGGTGCGTTGCTCGGAGCTCTTGCCATTCAGACCGGCGCGGGCCAGCCGGCCAATCCCACCTTCCAGCAGTTGAAGGAAGCCATGGTTTTTGCCACCGTCGTTGCCAGCCTGACCGTCGAGGCCTTCTCGTGCGACCGGCTGGAATCCGCTGGCGTCGCGGAAATCCAAAAGCGGGCGGATGAGTTGCGCGCCATGGTGAAATTGTAGAAAACCCCCGCTCGCCGGCGCTTGCGCCGGGAAGATTTTTGTGCGATTTTAGCCTTGGCTGGGTGCTAAGAGGCAACCCATGGTTAGTCCCAGCCTGTCCAGGCTACATTCCACCCACCCGCAGAAGAATTTGCCATGAGGCTTTTTGCTATCGCCCGGTTTTGTCGGATGGCGGGAATTTTAGGTTTGGTCTTGGCTTTGACTGGCCCGCTCGGGCATTCCTCCGGTTTGCCGGAATGGGGTATGTCCCCAGGCGCAGCCTTTTTCATGATTCGGGTCGAGGCCATCCGATCCCCGCCACTCGACAACCCCGCGATGATTTTTCGCCGACCCCGAGGCTACTACTCGGGGCGCGGGTGGTCGGTGTCCACCAGTTGGCTCGAGGGCTACAAAGTGTCGCTGACGAACGTGACGCGGGCGACTTGGACCAGGCCCGTGATTGAATATATTGTGTATGTGATGGATTCGTCGGGTCAGATTCAGCACGTGCTCGGCAGCGAACAATTGAACGAGATCCCCATCAACGGGGAAATCACGTTTATCACGAACCAATTCATGATGCAGCACACCACCCGCACCGACGGGCAT
>CAZCMU010000145.1:0-7785 GCA_964499725.1 uncultured Opitutales bacterium | reverse complement strand
CGGCCCGGCCCGTCGCCACCAGCAGGTAGCCAAAGCAATCGCCCCAGGTGCGCACGAGGCCCGCGGCTTTCAGTAGGCGTTGACGGGACTCCGGACTATGAATCTGCAAAATGTCGTCGCTCGTGGAGGTGGTCAGCAGCGTCGCCTCCGCCAGCGAGCGCGTTTCCTGCACCCACACCGGCCGGCCGTTGAGCGTCGTCTCCTTGCCGTCGCCCACGCACAATAAATTCAGAATCGGCTGATGGATGGCACCCAACACCGGTTGGCCTTGGTAGAGCAGCCCAATCAGCGTCCCAAATAATGGGACGCCATGGATGAACGACTTGGTCCCGTCAATCGGGTCGAGCACCCACGTCCATTCCGCCTCGGCGCGCTCGCTGCCGTATTCCTCCGCCACGATGCCATGTTCGGGAAATCGCCCATTGATGAGTTTCCGCATCGCGGTCTCCGCCCCGCGGTCGGCAGCCGTCACCGGCGTCTGGTCGCTCTTGTGCTCCACCTCCAGCTCCTGGCTAAAGAAATATTTTTGCAGAATTGGCCCGCTGGCCGCAGTCAGCTCGGCCAGAAATGCACGATAGGTGGTAAGGTCGGGGATAACCGCCATTCTGGCAGGTTACGAAAGGACGGATAAAAAAGGAAGGCTGAACGAGGAGAAAATTACACCGTGCCCAAGTTTTGCCTTCATCCTTCATCCCGCATCCTTCATTCTTATCGCATGTCCTGGTCCGCCGCC
The DNA here is from genome assembly GCA_964499725.1 of uncultured Opitutales bacterium. Classification (GTDB taxonomy): domain Bacteria; phylum Verrucomicrobiota; class Verrucomicrobiia; order Opitutales; family JABDGR01; genus JABDGR01. The sequence goes on along the minus strand of CAZCMU010000145.1, from coordinate 7,052 downwards.
CCCATTCACGTGCTCGACTTCGAGGGCGGCCGACGCAGCGGCATTGTCGAATTCGGCGTCGCCACACTCCTGGATAGCCGCATCACCGCAACGCATACCCGCCTTTGCGCCCCCGCCGGGCCCGTCACCCCCGCCGAAAGCGCTCTCCATGGCATTGCCGAGGCCGAGGCCGCCCGCGCCGCACCGTTTTCCGCCGAACAGGAATTATTCTTCGCCCTGCGTCAGACCGGCCCGTTTGCCGCCCACCACGCACCCGTCGAACGCGGCCTGCTCCGTCACACCTGGCCCGTGCCGCCCGCCTCGCCGGATTTCGCCGCCGTCGGCCCCGCCGCCTCGCCGCGTGTCGCCGATTGGGGTCCCTGGCTCGATACCCGCCGCATATACGAACGCCTGTATCCCGGCCTGCCCAATTATCAACTCATGGAATTAATCCGGGTTTTCGCGCTGGCCGATGAACTATCGGTGCTTGCGAACACCCATTGTCCGCCCAGTCGCCGCCAACCCCATTGCGCGTTATTCGACGCTCTGGCGGCTGCGCTCCTGCTGGCCCGCCTCGTGCGCGAACCGACCATCACCGCCGCCCCGCTGGCCTGGCTGATGGCGCAATCGGTTTCTCCCGAGGCCGGCGCCGACCTCTCCCAGAGCCAATTTTCCTTGGACGAATAAACCTACTTCGTGCAGTTGGCGATGCACATCTCCAGTGCCTCAAGCAATTCGTGATTGCGGTAGGGTTTGAGCAGGAAATGCTGCACTCCCAGCCGCTTTAACGCCTCGACCCGGGAATCGTGGTTCACGCCCGAAGTGGCAATGACCTGCAATTCCGGGCGAATTTCCCGCAAGGCTTTCAGCGTGCCCAGCCCGTCCAGCCGCGGCATCATCACATCCAGCAGCACGACCTCCACGGCTTGGCCGTGTTTTTTCACTTCCTCGATGGCCTGATAGCCATCGGCCGCTTCCAGCACCGTGTAGCCGCGTTGCCCAAGAATGAACGCGACGGCCTGGCGCAGGGGTACTTCGTCGTCCACCACCAAAATGGTATGGCCCAGGCCCGGCTTGCTCTCGGCCGCCCGCTCGCTCGATTTTTTGACCGGCGCCTTGCCTGCGGCGGGCACCAGCGGGGCCGGCGACTCGGCCGACACCGGCAAATACACCACAAAGGTTGTGCCAACCGAACCGGTGGACTCCAACTCGATAATCCCCTGGTGCTCCTGCATGATACCCAGCGCCGTGGACAATCCCAGGCCGGTGCCCTTGCCCACATCCTTCGTAGTAAAAAACGGCTCGAAAATCTTGTCCCGCACCACCGCCGGAATCCCCGTGCCCGTGTCTGTCACGCGAATGCGCACATGCGGGCCGGGTTGGGCACCGGGAAAGCTCGCCGCCTGCGCGCTCCCGAGCAACACATTGTCCGCCGCGAGCATGATGACGCCGCCAGCCGGCATAGCATCCCGGGCGTTGACGCACAAATTCATCAATACCTGCAATATTTGGGTCGAGTCGGCCTTGACCGGCGATAAATCCACCGCCAAACGCACATCGAACCGCACGTCGCGTGGGAAACTTTCGCGCACCAGGCGCTCAATTTCTGAAATCAACGGGGCCAGATCCATCGCCTCCCGCTTGCTGCGCCTTCCGCGCGAAAAGGCCAGCACCTGATGCACCAATTCGGTGGCGCGATGAACCGAAATGTCCATCACCTCGATGATTTCGCGCTCCTTGCCGGTGAACGGCAGCGTCTTCATAAACTCCGCGCCCAGCCGCACCGGCGCGAGGATGTTGTTCAAATCGTGCGCAATGCCACCCGCCAGGTTGCCCATGCTTTCCAGCCGCTGCGCCCGCGCCAGACGCTCCTCCAACGTGCGCTGGTTGGTGATGTCCTCCATAATCATGACGCAATGGGTAACCGCGCCGCTCTCGTCAAAAACCGGGAACAATACGGCGCGGGCCATGAACTGTCGTCCGTCCTTGGCCCGGTTCAAGTGCTCTCCCTCCCACTTTTTGCCCTGGCGCAGACGCGCCCACAAATCCTCATAAAAATCCTCCGGTGTCTGCGGTGCGCGCAACAATTGCGGCATTTGGCCCAGCAGTTCTTCATGCGCGTAGCCCGACACCTCGCAAAACTTCTGATTCGCGTATTCGATGATGCCGTCCGGATGGGTGATGAGAATCGCCACCGGGCTCTGTTCGACCACTTGGGAAAGCCGGCGCGATGTCTGCTCCTGGGCAAAGCGGTGCGACACGTCCATCACCAGACCCAAAATTGCCGCTTCGCCTTCGTGCTCGGATACAATGGCGTGCCCTTGCACCGCCACCGCCGTTCCCTGCGGCCCGGACAGGCGAAACAACAACGCCGCCTCATGCCCGGAGCCTGCATACAGCGGACGCAAACGCTCGGCGGTCACGGCCCGGTCTTCCGGATGCACCAATTCTAAAAATTCCGGGCGCAACGGCGGCCGGGATCCCCCCGAGCGCACAATGGCCCAAAACTTCGGGTTCGCATACACCACGCGGTTTTCCTGCAAAATGAAAATCCCCGCCAGCGACTGGTCCACCAAGCCGCGAAACTTTTCCTCGGCCAGTTTAACCCGCGTCAAATCGCTCGCCGTGCCCGTGATGACTGCCCCGGCCTGGGCCGCCGAGGTATCGAGGAAAAATGCCAACTGCAGCCAGCGGTAGTTGCCTTCGCGGTGCCGCAGGCGCACCTCCAAAACCTGACGCGTGGAGGGTTCGTGCAAACAGAGCGTCAATGCTTCTTCAAAACGCGCCAAATCCTCCGGGTGAAACAACTGCCGCCATGCCCCCTCCCGGGTTGGAAAATCCTTGGGGTGATAACCGAGCATTTCCGACAGGGAATCTTCCCAAGTCACGCTGCCTTGCGCAGGCTGTAACGACCACAAACCGGCGCCGCCCGCTTGCGCCGCCAAATCATAACGCTTTTTCACCTGGCTTAGATTGACCTCCGCTGCCTCCCGCTCGGTCACATCCAGGCCCAGAGCCAGCACACTTTCCACCTCACCGCTGGCATCCGGCATGACCGATACATGCCATTCAATCAACCGGCTGTTGCCGTCCCGGGACTGGTGCCGTATCGTCACTATGCGCCCCGCTTTCTCCGTGCCGGTGGCCGGGCCAAACGCGGTCCGCAAGGCCGCCGCTTCGGATTGATTAAGCCAGCCGATTTCTTCCGCAACCTTGCCCAGCACTTCCATGGCCCGCCAGCCAAACACCGCCTCCGCGCGCCCCGTCCACTCCCGAATACGGCGCTGGGCATCCAGCTCGACCACTACCAGAGGCGTGTTCTCAAAATGCAAATGTTGTCGGCGCAAAAATTCGCGTTGGTGCTCCTCCGCATCAGTGCGGATGTTTTTCTCCTGCAACTGCAATTGCTGGACATGCCGGGCCTGCTGACGCGAACGAATCAGCATTCCCACCAGCACAAACAACATGAACGACAAGGCCACCCCGCGGTAAAAAGCCCCCACCTGCCCGGTGGAAATCGTGTCGGTCTGGGACAAGTCGGGCAAATATTCGGATATGTCTTTAACGTAGGGTGTCCCGTCTGGCGCCAACCGATGCGCTGCAGGCTTCGCTGACGAAGAGGCACTGGCCGCCGCTGGGGCCGCTGTTTGGGCCAACCCCATTGTGGTCAAAAACAAAATCACCGCCAAGGCCCCTAAAGCCCTTCGCGCACCGGTTAAATAGCCCCCCATTTTCCAAGCAGACATTTTACTTAACTAGCATATCGGTTTGGGCCGGAGGCGAAAAGACAAATTCCTGCTCATCCGGGGGGACACCCCCTGTTTTTCGGGGGCAAATCCCCTCTTAAAAGGGTTCTTGCCTCCCGCCCGCCCTTGGGTGCATCTCTTTACCTTAATGGCCGACATCCCATTCCCGAGCGCCCGCCTGCCCGCCCGCCTGCCCGCGCTCGACGGGGTGCGTGGCCTGGCCATCGGCGGGGTGCTGGCCTGGCATTGCCTCCATCAGCTTCTTTATCACGCCGCTCAACCCGGCAATTGGCAGTTTCATGTTTATAATTCAACCAATCTGGCCTGGGCCGGGGTGGATTTGTTTTTTGTACTCAGCGGATTTCTGATTACCAAAGTCATCCTGGAAAACCGGGACTCGCCACGCCTGTTTCGCACTTTCTATGGGCGGCGCGCCTGCCGGATTCTGCCGCTGTATTACGTGGTGGTGGGCGTCGCATTTCTGGTTCGGCATGGACTCCCAGCCAGCGCATTTTGGCACCAGCTCTTCGATGGCCAGCATCCCTGGCAAAGTTATGCCACGCTGACCCAAAATTTCTTCATGGGCGCTACTGGCTCCTATGGGGGCGATGCGCTGGCCGTCACGTGGTCACTGGCCATCGAAGAACAGTTTTATCTGGTGCTGCCCCTGGTGATTCGATTTCTGCCCAAGCGATACCTGCCCTGGCTCTTCGCGGCGGGCATCCCCCTGGCCTATCTTGTTCGCATGCACTTTCACGACCTGCGCAGCTATGTCCTCGCCCCATCGCATGCGGACTCATTGCTCATGGGTTGTTTGCTGGCTTGGATCTGCCTGCAGCCCGCAGCCTTTACCTGGCTAAAAAGCCAGGGGCGGGGCCTTACCTTGCTGCTGGGTTTTCTGGCCGCGGGATTACTTCTGATTAATCAGATGCCAAATTATTTCGAGCAAACCATCCCCAGCTGGCTGGCGCTGTTTTTTGGCACGCTGGTGCTCATCGCCGCCACCCAAAGCAATCACCCCTTGACCAAGCTTCTCGAATTCCGCGGGCTCGGATTTTTGGGAGCGATTTCCTACGGCGTTTATCTCTTCCACTTTCCCATCCAGAATATGATCTATTGGCTCATTAAAGGCACCACCCCCGAGCTCCACTCGGCCAGTGAGCTCTACCTTCCCTTGCTGGTTGTGGCTACGACCGTTGCCGCCGCCAGCCTCTCGTGGTTTTTCTTTGAGAAGCGTCTGGTTAAATTAGGCCACCGGCTGAAGTTTTAATTTGGCCGCCACCGGCTCTCGAACAATACCTTGCCGCCCTTGCCCGCGCGAAAGGCGTGCTCCAGCGCCGCCCGCCATTCGGTGAGCGGATATTTGGCTGCCACCGGCTGCGCCAGAACTCCTGCGCGAATTAATTCAAAAATCTTTTCGTACATCGCCTGCGTGTCCGCCATCGGATGCGACCGCACCCAGCCGTCCAGCCAAAAGCCACGCAGCTGGATATTGTTGAAAATCAAAAATCGCGTCGGGAAGCGCATCGGCTCGGCGGTCACCCCACCATAAGTCACCACCACGGCGCCTGGCGCCACCGAGCGGCACAAGCGCCCCGTGCTTTCCCCGCCGACGGCATTCAGCGCCAATTTTATCGGCGCGCCGCCCGTCAACCTCGCCGCGTCTTTTTCATAACCGGAATCTTCTGCGACAACCTTCGTCGCACCAGCTTTATATAATGATTCGCCCTTCGCAATATCCCGCACAACACTCACGCATTTTAATCCCCGATGTTTGGCCAATTGCGCAACCAAGACGCCCACCGCCGAGGTTCCCGCATTTTGAATCAACCAATCACCATGCTCTAATTTCACGAAGTCATACAGCATCCGCCAGACCGTCGGTGGATTGATAAAAGCCAGCGCCGCCTGCTCTGCCGGCACGCCTGAGGGAATGACCAATAAATCCGCCGCTTTCGCCACCACCGCTTCTCGCCACACGCCATCTTCCTCGGGCATCCGCACGAGTGTGCCTATTTTCGGCGCTGACGTCTTCGGCCCCAACGCCACGACCTCGCCCACTCCTTCGCGACCCGCGACGGAGGGCAGTTTTTTCAGATTTCCGTAAGTGCCGTTAATCAAACCCAAGTCTGAATAATGAATCGCCCCGAACCGCAACGCCACCAGCGCCTCACCCGGTTGCAACGTCGGCAAATCGAGGCCCACCAACTCCAGTACCTCCGCCGGCAGCCCAGGCCGTTCGTAGCGGAGGGCGTTTATCATCCCCTTTTCTCCTGGTTCAATTGCCATGATAGGTGAATTCTTTGCTTTCCGAGCGGCTAGGGGAAGCGTAAAACTAAGGAATGGCGAAAGCACCCAAGCAGCCCAAGAAAATTCCGGCGTCCAAAGCGCCGGGCCCGGCCAAGCACGCCACCTGGGGCGGTCGATTTGCCGCCGGGCCGGCCGCGCTCATGCTCCAGTTCAGCGAATCCGTGTCGTTCGATAAACGGCTCGCGCCATTCGACATCGCCGGCTCGCAGGCGCACGCCAAGATGCTTGCCTCGGTCGGCCTGCTTACCGCCGCCGAGTGCACCGCCATCATCCAAGGCCTCGACGAAATTTTGCAAGAGATTCGGCAAGGCGTCTTCGCATGGGACACCACGCTCGAAGACGTGCACATGAACATCGAGCAAGCCCTGCGCAGCCGCACGCCCGCCGCCGCGAAGCTCCACACCGCCCGAAGCCGGAATGACCAGGTGGCCACCGCCATGCGCCTCTGGTTCAAATGGTCCTGTGGCCATCTTTATGATTCGCTCAGCGATTTGCTGCGGGTCCTGGTCGTGCAGGCCGAAGCCAACCAGGCGGTTATTCTGCCCGGCTACACACACCTGCAACGAGCCCAGCCCGTCACCGTCGCCCATCATTTGCTAGCTTACGTTGAGATGTTTGGCCGCGACCGCGCGCGTTTCCTCGACGTGGCCGAGCACGCGAATATCTGCCCGCTTGGTTCCGGCGCCATCGCCGGCACCACACTGCCCATTGACCGCGAGTTCACCGCCCGCGAACTCGGCTTCGTGGATTCCAAAGGCCAGCCGCGCCTCACGCAAAACAGCATGGACGCCGTGGCTGACCGCGACGTGTTTATCGAATTCCTCGCTGCCGCGGCGCTCTGTGGCGTGCACACCTCACGCGTCGCCGAAGATTTAATTCTCTGGAGCAGCGCCGAATTCCGCTTTGCCGCGCTACCCGAGGCCTTTACGACCGGCTCCAGCCTCATGCCGCAGAAAAAAAATCCCGACGCGCTCGAATTGCTGCGCGGGAAGTCCGCGCGCCTGCAAGGCCACCTGC